>JBJYXA010000170.1:2152-3600 GCA_046259705.1 Caldilineaceae bacterium | reverse complement strand
CTGCGGTTGAATTCCGACATCTGGCCGCCGATCCAGCCGAAGGGCGTGGTGCCCAGCAACACGATGAGATAGAGGAAGGCCATGATGCGCGAGCGTTCTTTCGGCTCCACGTTGATGGCGATGAGCTTCTCCAGCATGGGGCTCAGCGCGGGATAGCCGATACCTTCCAGGACGGTGGCGAGCAGGATGAATCCGTAGCTGCCGGGCGCGATGTTGACCAGGATGGTCCAGCTCAGGATCATGCAGGCAAAGCCCACCAACATGGGTTTGAGTGCGTTCATCAGTCGCAGCTTGGGCATGATCAGAAAGTAGAACACCAGCATGGTCATGGACTTGACGAAATAGAAGATGGGCAGATACTGGTCCGGCACCTGCAGCTTTTCGGTGACCATGATGGCCCAGAACGTCTGGTTGATCATGTTGCCGATGCCCACGATCAGCATCAGGGAGAGGATGAGAACTGTTTCGGGGCTGTGCAATACCCGGCGCACCACGATGTGCGACTCGCGCACGATAGACCAGATAGACTGATCGCGCGTCTCCTCCATACGTACGATGCCCGGCTCCGGCTCGGTGACCATGGCGTTCATGATCACGAACTTCGCCGTCATCATCACGAAGGCGAGCAGATACAACCCGCGCATGGTGGGCACAAGCGTGAAGCTTGCCACCAGCAGGCTCGTGATGGGCGAGAAGAACGCGGCGACCAACCCCGAGATATAGATCAGCGACCACACGTCCACCAGCAGAGCGGGTTCTGTGCTCTCCACCAGTAGACACTGCCACGAGTTGTGCGTGATGCGCCACGTGCTGTTGATGATGGCGGCCACTAGGAAGTAGGTGAAGTCCTGGGCGATGGCCCAGATGAGGCAGGGGATGCTCCAGGAGATGAGGTCCACCACGAAGGTGGTGCGCTTGCGCCCGAACTTGTCGGTGATGGCGCCGCTGATCATGGTCCAGAAAACCTGGAAGCCCAGTCCGATGCTGGCCAGCAGGCCGATCTGGCTGTCGGACAGGCCAAGCGCTACCATGTAGACTGAGACGAAGGGTGCATACAGGTTATAGGGGATGCCCCACAGGGGTTCGGTATAGACGACGCCGCGCACGTTGCCCTGCAGGCCGCGCAGGGTAGCGATGAGAGGATGACGCGTGATGGGATTGGTGACCGCGGTCACAGGCCGATCGATTCTAATTGTTGATCTTCGGGAACTGCTCGCTCGAAGCGAATGGCGTCGCGCCGAATGGACTCTGTGCGCTATCTTATCCCGCTATAGACTCCCGGGACAAGAATGGATTGCCGCAATCTACGCTCGATCCTGGCAGCGATGTATCGGTTTGGGCGACCTGCTCGACGCATTTGGAAGCCCTGTGGAAACGACCGGCCGCTTAGACATGGCAGACAAGCGGCTGATACAATACAAGCGGAAGTGGCGACGAAAGAGTAGAGA
>JBJYXA010000170.1:0-2052 GCA_046259705.1 Caldilineaceae bacterium | reverse complement strand
AAAAGCGCGCATGCTTAGGCACTCGCAAACCGCTTTCACATGCCGAAAAGTCGCGGCGGGCGCACGCGACTCGCTGGACGCGCCACGAAATCGACGCAAGATCGGGCGACTCATGGTGCTCATTGTCCTGCTTGTGCTTATGCTTTCCAATGGGGCCGGCCGCGCATCTGCACAGAGCGTTAGCGCCGGCCCACAACTAGGATTCCACATTCCTGCCGGCGACGCGACGCATATGAAGGCGGCCCACGATGCGGGCGCCAGTTTTGTCGTCGTCGTCTTCAGTTGGAGAGATATTGAACCGGCGCAAGGGTCCTTTTATTGGATGGAACCGGATGCCGTAATGCGGGCGGCCAAATACTACGGACTGGACGTCGTTGCCCGGCTTGACCGTCCTCCGGATTGGGCGCGTACACCAAATGAAGCCGTACCGTGGAATTTGGATTCGTATGCAGACTTCGTGGGGCGGATAACGGACAGGTACGGTAAGGACCTGGGCGGCGTCATCATATGGAACGAACCCAACCTTGCGCTGGAATGGGACGGTCGACGCCCCGATCCAGCCGCTTATCTGGCGCTGCTTAGCACTGGCTATGCGGCAGTCAAGAGGCGAACCAACGATCTACCGGTGGCGATGGCCGGACTGGCATTCACACTGTCCGATGACGCGACTGCGCAGAACGATCTTTCCTATCTTCGTAACCTTTTGGAGCTTGGGGCCGGCGCGTATTTCGACGCAGTGGCTCTCCACGCGTACGGTTTCGGACAACCGCATTACGAAACGCCAGATCCGAATGTCCTCAACTTTCGGCGACTGGAACTGCACAGGGAACTGCTGGACGAATTCGGCCTGGTTGACACGCGCGCCTGGATCACGGAGGCGGGCTGGCGTACCAGTGCGCCCGACGACAACGATGCATGGCAGGTTGTTAGCGAGGCTCAGCAGGCGACCTACTCGCTAGGGGCTCTGGATTGGTCCCGAGCGAACTACCTGTGGCTAGAGCGGTTTGCGTTCTGGGAATTGAATGCCGGCTCCGATGAATACGGATATGCGCTCTGGCGTGGGACTGCGGGAAGCACTATCTTCTACGACGAGCTTGTGTCTGCCGCCCGTGTGTCCGGCAGCGCAGGTGCGAACCAGCGAGTTGCCAGTACTACCGCCGCAGAGGAAAGCAAGACGGAGGTGATAGAGGTTCTTGCCGAGGATGCAATCGTTCGGCTTGGCACGATCTCCACACTGCATCCTCATTGGGTCCATATGTATCGGAGCGACGGGGATACCAGCGAAAGCTGGCGCGGTGAGTTCTTTGTCAACGATGTTATTGCCGCGAAGTACACGTTGATACTGGAGACCATGCAGGTCGGCGAGCCTGGAAACCAGGTCCTCATCAATGGCGTGCACATCGGCGATCTTGCGACGCGGGCAATGCCCGACCCGACGAGTACCTGGGTGACACAACGGATGCCGATTCCCGCGGAATTGCTACGCACCGGACCCAATGAAGTCGAGGTTCGAGTTGGTTTTCGCAACCCTTCGCTTCAGTTCGGGTGGTGGCGACACGAGAACCTACAGCTCCGCAACGTGCGGATCGCATCGTCCGTTAGTCAGGCGCTGCCGCCCGCGCTGCAATGGAGAGCAGTTGCGGCTCCCGGTAGCTGGGCAGAGGTCATCCGGCTGCGTGCAGAGCGCGATGACGCCGGTCGGGTCGAGAACATCTGGCTGACGACGAACCGAAACGGAGGGCTATGGTCTGCCGCTAGCCGCAATGGAGACGGGGGTACTCTCCAGTTTCACAACGAGGCGGCGAATCTTCGCGACAAGCTGATTGTGGACGTGCTGGCGACCGAGTCCGGACTTGTGGCCGCTACCGATGAAGGCATATTCGTGCGCTACCGCGACAATGATAGCTGGTCCAGGGCGCCCAACTCACCGATTGGATACGTCCACTTCGTAATAAGGGCCGGTGAGACCATCTACGCCGGCCTTGAAGCGAAAGGCGTCTGGCAATGGGACAAATCTTCCATCAGGTGGGTTCAGACCGGTCTCGATGGGCT
>JBJYXA010000169.1:0-2912 GCA_046259705.1 Caldilineaceae bacterium | reverse complement strand
CGTTTTGGCGGCCTTCGCTTCTTTTGCGTTGTGCAGCATACTACACGAGGTCAGCGCCGTCGCCCCGAGAGCCCCAGCCGTCACGTGCAGACCGCGCCTCAGAAAACCACGACGCGAAATTCCTTCTCGATCTGAAAACATCATCTTATCATCCTCATAGACTCAAGTTCATTGCATGCCCAGACTGACCGATTCTGACCAAGCTACTATAACACCTCACTTCCAAATGACAATAGCCCACAGTGAGTCATCACGATTTGCTCTACGACGTAGCGCTTGTAGAGGACGTCGTTATCAGTTCTATTATTAAGAGCCGCCGTGGATGGAACATGCCGCTCAACCAAGCCACGCCACTTTACCAAATGACCCAGAAAGAGGGAATCAGGGCCGCATGAATGGGAAACGGGCTGACCTTACACGCTACCGGCTGAACAGGGCCAGAGAAACGCTTGAAGAAGCACGAATCACGTTCGATGATCCAATATCCACGAGGATACCGAGTGATTAGGTGGAATAGTTAAGATTTGATCTGACACTTTGACGATAATAGAGGAGAAGCGATGGGTGTGACGGAGCGTAGCGGAGTCACACCCATCGACGGCCTCGAAACCCGCCCCCAGAGGGCAAAGGAGTGTCAGACATGACAACGGAACAAAAGATCATCAAGAACAAAGTGGGCCTGCTCGAATTGGCCCGGCAACTCGGCAACGTCTCTCAAGCCTGCAAGATCCTGGGCTACTCCCGAGACAGCTTCTATCGCTTCCAGGAACTCTATGAAACCGGCGGCGAAGAAGCCCTCCGCGAGATCTCCAAGCGTAAGCCCATCCTCAAGAATCGCGTCGCCCCGGAGATCGAACAGGCCGTGGTGCAACTGGCCCTCGACCAGCCGGCCTGGGGGCAGGTTCGTCTGTCCAACGAGCTGCGCAAGAAGAGCCTGTTCATCTCGCCCGGCGGTGTCCGCAGCGTCTGGCTCCGCCATGACCTGCAGACCTTCAAGCGGCGTCTGAAGGCCCTGGAAGCCAAAGTCGCCCAGGAGGGGCTGATCCTCACCGAGGGGCAGATCATCGCCCTGGAGAAGGCCAAAGACGCCAAAGAAGCCCACGGCGAGATCGAAACCGAGCACCCCGGCTATCTGGGCGCCCAGGATACCTTCTATGTGGGAACCCTCAAAGGCGTCGGCCGCATCTATCAGCAGACCTTTATCGACACCTACTCCAAAGTGGCCCAGGCCAAGCTCTATGACCGCAAGAATGCCCTGGTCGCCGCCGACATGCTCAATGATCGCGTCCTGCCGTTCTTCGAAGAGCATGAGATTCCCCTGCTGCGTGTACTGACCGACCGCGGCACCGAATACTGCGGCGCCCGCGAGCACCACGAGTACCAGCTCTACCTGACCATCGAGGACATCGACCATTCCAGGACCAAGGCCCGCAGCCCGCAGTCCAACGGCATCTGTGAACGCTTCCACAAAACGCTCTTGCAGGAGTTCTATCAGGTGGCCTTCCGAAAGAAGATCTATGCCACGCTTGACGAGTTGCAGGCCGACCTGGATAATTGGCTCGATGAATATAACCAGTCACGGCCCCACAGCGGCAAGTATTGCTTCGGCAAAACCCCGATGCAAACGTTCTTGGATAGTGTGTCACTCGCTAAAGAAAAGATGTTGAATCAGACCGTACAGACAACCGCCAACGTGGCGTAAATGTCAGATCAAATACTGGCTACTACAAATAAATAATTGCTTGCTTTGTCCGTCGGTGGTGTTACAGTATTGCACATGGCACGGCCGCTACGCATAGAATACGAAGGTGCGATTTACCACGTCACGGCGCGGGGCAACAACCGGCGTGTCATCTTCAAGCAGGATTCCGACCGCGGGCGGTTCCTCCAGACGCTGGCAGACAGCGTGCGGCAGTTCGACGTGCGGCTTTATCTGTTTTGTCTTATGGACAACCACGTCCACCTCGTATTGGAAACGCCGCAGGCGAATCTCAGCCGCTTCATGCATCGGCTGCTGACCGCCTATACCGTCTACTTCAACACCAGGCACAACGAAAGCGGACACTTGATGCAAGGCCGGTTCGGCGCGACGCTCGTCGATGAGGACGAATACATCCTGAAGCTGAGCCGATACGTGCACTTGAACCCCGTGTTCGTCAAGGCCCACAAGAACAAACCCGTGCGGCAGCGCGTGCAAATCCTCCGCAAATATCCGTGGAGCAGCTATCGCGGCTACATCGGTGCGGCCAAGCCGTTCGAGTTTATAGACAGCGGTCCCATCCTGGAGATGATGGGCCGGCCCAGAAAGAGACAATCCGCGTTGTACAGACGATTCGTGGAGTCGGGCATTTCGGACGTAGACGCCGCCTTCATCGAGGCAAAGGGGCGGTCCCGGCTGTGCATCGGCTCGGACGCCTGTCACGCGCGCATGCAGACGTATTATCGAAAGCGAACTGAGGCGTTTGACAAGAAGGAGGACGTCTCCTTCCGCGGGGCAAGCAAGGCCCATGCGGTCGAGGCCGTCTTGCGCGCCGTTTGCAAGGTCTTGCAGGTAGATCGTGAGGCGCTGACCCGACGAAGTAAAGACTCGATTGTCCGCCCCGTCGCCGCCAGGATGTTGTGTCAGTACGGCGGCCTGACGCAGCGACAAACGGCGGAAATCGTAGGCGTGCGCAGCGGTGCGGCCGTATGCTTCCAAATCCGCAGACTCAACGAACGCATGAAGAAAGACAAGACGCTGCGACGACGCGTGGCGCAGATTGAAAAACAATTGCAGCAAGAGAAAGAAGCGTAAATTTAATTGTTAAGGGCTGACCCCGCGTCTTCCCCGAAGCAAGACAAGACCCTGCGACGACGCGTGGCGCAGATTGAAAGACAATTGCAGCAAGAGAAAGAAGCGTAAATTTAATTGT
>JBJYXA010000168.1:0-1832 GCA_046259705.1 Caldilineaceae bacterium | reverse complement strand
CACCTTCAGTCCAGCTACGACCCGACTATGCCATACACAACAAGTATCAACCAAATTGAGACTCTACGCCAATCTGCCCTTCACGTAACATCTCAAGTATCTCATCAGGCACATGCCAGTATCTACTCACTGTACCACAATTTCATCAGCGGTAACATCCAACTCAGTTCGCCGGGATAGCGTGGGGATAAAATCCGGCAAATCCACCGGCTGCACCGCCAGCGGTTCATCCAGCAGCTTTCGCGCCACGGATACATCCACCAGCACGTCATCGACGCCGGCTGCCGATTCGTTCATTCGCTCATTCTCCATTCGCTGATTCTCGATTCGCCCATTCTCAATGGAACGCCGGGAACTCGCGGTAGTCGCGCAGGTCGATCAGTTTGCCGGATTTGGCCCAGGAAACCGTTCCCAACTCGGAGGGCAAGACACCTCGATCATAGCACGCCTCGAACGTCTCCTGCAATCCTTCGACCCAGGTCAGGCGGTCATCTCGTTCGACATCGAGGCGAACATGCCGCATGCTTTTCGGGAAGTCGGTAATCTTCCACATCGACTCCTGCGCACCATTGGTACAGAGCACTTCGGGAATCGCGCCTTCGACGCTGCACGCCAGGGGTGTGCCCGTACGCACGGCATCCACCGCCTGCCACAGCTTGTTCGAAATCTGTCCGACATACGGGTTGCCGTAGTCCTTCACGCTGCCGTCACGGAAGTTCGCCAGGATGGACTCGTTGTACGCTTCGTAGATCACTTCTGCATTCTCGAATTCGTAGTTGAAGATCGGGCCGACGACATTGGGGACAGGGTGCGCAGTGTAGAACAGAATCTCGACATCGTTTGCAGTGTGGCAACGAATGGCGGCAGTGTCGTAGTTTTCGATAGGGTTAGCACGATACAGTTCGGCCTGCACGTCCACGGGCCACGCGCTCGTCTCGCGCGTCTCACCGAGGACGTAGAAGCAGTTGTGAAGGTAGTGCGCCGTCGCATTGTGGGCAGGGCCGTCGAGAATCCACGCGCCGTGGGAGGTCTTGAGCTTCGCCGCCCAGGTGTTGCGCCCATAGTACGAATCGCCGCGCGGCCAGAACACCTTCGTCCGTAACCGCAGTGGACGCCCCAAGACGCCATCCATCACGTCGTGTTTGAGCGCCTGGATCGCTGGTGAGTACGACCACTGGTAGCCGATCCCCACCATGCGATTGGCTTTGCGCTGGGCCTCGACCATCATCCAGGCATCCTGCACCGTCGCCGTGGCCGGTTTTTCGCAGAGGACGTGTGACCTGTGCGCCAACGCCTGCTGCACAAATGGCAGGTGCAGGTGAATCGGTGGCGATAGGACAACTAAATCGGCCCACGACGCAGCGTAAAAGCTATCCAGGTCGGGATATATCGGCACACCGGTTTCCTTGAACGTGTCCAGAAACCGGCACGTCACCGGATTCGGATCGATCCCGGCGACGAAGCGGGCGTTGTGCTCTGCCGAAGCATTGAACAACTCAGGCAGATATGAATTCCCATAGCCCCCTAAGGCCACCATCGCGACAGTCACTTCTTTTTTCATCGAGCAGTCTCCTATGAATCAGCGAATACAGAATCAGCGAATGACAGAATGAGCGAATCGGCGAATTACGAATTAAGAATAACGAGTGATCGGTTTCCAGCTTCTAGCATCCAGTAACAAGCATCCAGTATCAAGTATCCAGCATCGAGTTAGCTGCCAAACGCAATAGCACGTCCCTCATCGGCAGACTGGCGAGCGAGGAGACAGGCTTCGGTCACGGCGAAGACATCATCCGGGGTAAGGATCGCCGTGGTCTTGCCCTCTATGTGTT
>JBJYXA010000167.1:0-2194 GCA_046259705.1 Caldilineaceae bacterium | reverse complement strand
AAGCTAGTGAATTGCGATCCAAAACAGACGCAGAGCTTGAGGGCGACCTGGACGACCTGTACCAGGAGCAGTTCAACCTGCGTTTCCAAAGGACGACCGGCCAGTTGGCGAATCCAGCGCGCCTAAACGAGGTGCGGCGGGATATCGCTAGAGTTAAAACTGTGCTGCGCGAACGTGAATTGGCCGCAGAGTAAGGAGCGGGGAGATGCGTGCTCGACGAAAACAATTGGTCGGTACCGTGACTAGTGACAAAATGGACAAAACTGTAGTCGTCACAGTGGAGCGCACAACTCGCCATCCTCTGTACGGCAAGGTTGTGAAGGTGTACAAGAAGTACAAGGCGCACGATGAGAACAACGAAGCCAAGGAAGGCGACGTCGTGCGTATCTGTGAGTGTCGACCGATCAGCAAGACAAAGACGTATTTCGTTCAAGATATCCTTGAGCGAGCCGTCATAGTCTAGGGCAAGGGTACAGTCATGATACAACAGGAAAGCCGCCTCAAGGTGGCAGACAATACTGGGGCCCGAGAACTGCTGACGATTCGTGTCAAGGGCGGGAGTACGCGCCGATACGCGGCAGTCGGGGATGAGGTCGTTGCCACTGTGAAGTCGGCGACACCGACGGGAAGCGTGAAGAAGGGTGATATTGTCCGCGCCGTTATCGTGCGTACGCGGCGTCCTATTCAGCGTGCGGATGGTAGCCTCATTCGTTTTGACGAGAACGCAGCCGTTATCGTGGACGACCATCGCCTTCCACGTGGCACACGCATTTTCGGACCGGTGGCGCGGGAGCTTCGAGAGCACGGCTATATGCGCATCGTGTCGCTGGCGCCCGAGGTGCTCTAGCAGGCAAGTTCCGGCATCTGGTCCCAGCGGACTGGATGCGATTGAAGGTAGCACAAAGCAGTTCTCCGATACGTTTTTGTTTGTGGAGTAGAGGACGGAGAAGGTTGGCGATATGAGCGTCAAGATCGTGAAAGGCGATACCGTTGAAATTACCTGCGGCGACGACAAGGGTCATCGTGGTGAAGTTCAGCGTGTTATCAAAAAGAAGAACAAAGACGGCACATACGATCCGAATCGCGTCTACGTGTTAGTCGCCGGAGCTAACCTGGTGATCAAACATCAGGGCCGTACCGGACGAGTTCGCACACAGACCGGTCGCATCGAAATGGAAGCACCCATTCACATCAGTAATGTGATGTTAGTTGGGAGTGACGGCAAGCCGACGCGAGCGACCTACGAGGTCGATCCGGATGGCGCAAAGCATCGGATGGACAGCCGCAGCGGCGAACCGCTGCCCAGAGCCAAAGAATAGAGCCTGTGGGCAATCTGTCTGACCTGGCGCCGGACACGTCGGCGCTTGCGGACGAGGAGTGATTCTGTATGAGTGAAAATGGCACGGAACCGCGACCGGTTCCTCGCTTGAAGGAACGATACCGGCAGGAAATCCTGCCGGCGCTGATGAAGGAATTCGGTTATTCGAACGTCATGCAGGCGCCGCGTTTCACGAAAATCTCTGTCAACATCGGTTTGGGCGAGGCGTTGACCAACAGCCGAGCTATTGAAGCGGCCACGGGCGACATGGCTACGATAACGGGCCAGCGTCCAGTAGTGACAAGGGCACGCAAGTCCATCGCGACCTACAAGTTGCGCGAGGGCGTTCCCATCGGCGCAAAGGTCACGCTGCGTGGTAATCGAATGTGGGACTTTCTCGATCGTTTGATCAATATCGTGTTGCCTCGCCAGCGAGACTTCCAGGGTGTGTCGCCCGATTCCTTTGATGGGCGCGGCAACTACAGCATCGGTCTCCGCGAACAGTTGGTGTTCCCCGAGATCGACTATGACTCGATCGACAAAGTTCGGGGCATGGAGATCACTATCGTGACGACCGCTGAGTCCGACGAAGAAGCGCGTCGCATGCTGGCATTGTTGGATATGCCGTTCCGGCGGTCATAACTGTTTTCCGTGGTTCGTCGTTGAGGTGCAACTGACGGCCGAGTAGGAAAGAGCAGGAGAGATATCTGTGGCAAAGAAATCTATGGTTGCACGCGAGACCAAGCGCAAGTATACGGTGCGAGTTCGCAACCGTTGCAAGATTTGCGGGCGGCCGCGCGGCTATATGCGACGCTTCGGTCTGTGCCGTATCTGTTTTCGGCAAGAGGCGTTGCGCGGCAACCTGCCAGGTGTAGT
>JBJYXA010000166.1:0-1844 GCA_046259705.1 Caldilineaceae bacterium | reverse complement strand
GGACGGTTGACATTCCCGGATTTTCTGCTATATTGTTCACCACAAGCACATAATTATGGACGTTGAACCAGAATAGTACCGCTCGAAGCGGGCTTCAGAGAGTCCCCAAATGCTGAGAAGGGGACAGTTGCGCCGAACGGGAATGGGCTGGGGAGTCGAATGCCGAACGGGCACGCCCAAGTAGGTAATTCCGGTATGCCACCGTTATTGGGCGTCAGGACTAGGACAGCGTACGAAGTTCCTGCTCCTGAATGAGTGAGACTGGCCTGCACCTTGCGTTTCACGCAGGGCTTTTTTTATTGGCGTATGGCAAGGCGGCCGGACTAAGGCGGGTGGCACCGCGGGGTTGCAAATGGACCTCGTCCCGGTACACGGAAGCTTCCGTGTACCGGGACGAGGTTTTTGTTTGCGCTGCAAACATGTGCGTATCGTGCAAATGTCAAGTGAATCAGGCCAAGACGTTGCGAGCCGGCAAAGATAGGAGTGGATGATGAACCCAAACTACAAGCCATCACTAGATGAAGTAAGAAGCTTGGCGGAGTCCAGCAGTCTGATTGCGGTTCACCGTGAACTGCCTGCCGACTTGGAAACGCCGGTCTCCGTGTTCTTGAAGCTGCGCGCAGGTAGCGACGGCCCCAGTTTTCTGCTGGAATCTGTCGAGAAGGGTGAGCAACTGGGCCGCTACAGCTTCATCGGCGTACATGCGCCGATGACGGCCGTGGCGTACGGCGACCAGACCGTCATCGGTGGCGCCGGTGGGGTCGTGTTGGAGACGCGCTCGGGCGACCCCCTGGAAGTCGTCCGCGAGCTGTTGGCGGACCGCAAACCAAATCGCTTGGCGGGCCTTCCCCGCTTCACCGGCGGAGCCGTAGGCTATTTCGGCTACGATCTGGTGCGATATATGGAGAATCTGCCGGAAACTGCGCGACATGAGCTGAACGTCCCTGACATGATCCTGCTCTTCAGCGACAATCTCGTCGTGTTTGACCACGTCCGTCACAAACTCACCGTCATTGCCAACATGCGCGTTGAGGCCGATCTGCGTGCCGCATATGCAGACGCCGTAGCCCGCATCGAAAAGATCGTATGCGACATCGCCAAGCCGCTGGAGACGCCAGACACGCCGGTCTGCGCATCCGACAGGCCCTGGGAAAGCAATCTCACGCAGGAGCAGTTCGAGGCCAACGTGCTCGCCGGTAAGGAGTACATTGCGGCCGGCGACATCTTCCAGGTCGTGTTGAGCCAGCGTCTCAACCGCGAGACGGACGCCGACCCGCTCACTATCTACCGCGCCCTGCGCATGCTCAATCCGTCTCCCTACATGTACTTCCTGGACTTCGAGGGCGCGGCGGGCGTTGAGGGTGAACCGGTTCGCATCATCGGTTCCAGCCCGGAGATGCACGTGCGCTTCGAGGATGAGGTCGCCTATCTCCATCCCATAGCGGGTACACGCTGGCGTGGCAAGACGGAGGAGGAGGACGACCGGCTCGCCGAAGACCTACTGGCGGACCCCAAAGAACGCGCTGAACATGTGATGCTAGTCGATTTAGGGCGCAACGATCTGGGCCGGGTCTGTGAATATGGAACCGTGTCGGTACCCACCATGATGGCCATCGAACGGTTCAGTCACGTCATGCACATCGTCAGCGACGTGCGTGGCCGGCCCCGTCCCGACCAGGATGCTTTTGCGCTGCTGCGCGCAACTTTCCCTGCCGGCACAGTCAGCGGCGCGCCCAAAATCCGCGCTATGGAGATCATCGAGGAGCTTGAAGGTACGCGGCGCGGCCCGTACGCCGGCGCTGTCGGCTACATCGCCTACGACGGCACCATGGACACCTGCATCA
>JBJYXA010000165.1:0-5403 GCA_046259705.1 Caldilineaceae bacterium | reverse complement strand
GTCCCACCCAAGCCGAGATAAATACCCGTGTTGCTGTTCTCCGTGCTTCGGATGGCCCGAAAAGTGGCGTCGACCCTAGCAGAGAAGCCTGCTTCCGGGTTTTCGCGCACAAACCGGACGTTGTCGTCGTAACGCGTTTCGAGTCTTGCACTTGGGCGCACCTGCCAGCGATCAGCGACTGCACCGCCCGGAACAAGAGCGGAAAGGACGAGCGTGAGCGCGACGAGAAACCGAACGCCGAAGTACTCGCGCCCGGCCCGGGCGCAGGGCGGTTGGGTTTGCGGCAGCTCTTTCCAAAACATGCTTTGACGCGCCTGGGTCAGGGGACCAATACGGTATCACCGGGGCGAAGACGGATGTTCTGCTCCAACCCCTGCCCTTTCTCAACTTGCTTGTAATTGAACGGCAACACCTGCTCGCCGCCGCCCTCGCGGCGTAGAATCTTGATCTTGGCGCGGTCGGCAAAGGGGGTCAGGCCGCCGGCCATAGAGAGTGCCTGCAACACATCTACGTACTGATTAATCAAATAGACACCCGGCTTCGCGACCTTGCCCGTCACGTAGATTCGGTTACCCAGGTTCTCCTGGAGGGTCACAGTGACAACGGGGCTCGGGATGTACTTGACGATCTTCGAGGTGAGCGCTTCGGTCACTTGCGCAATCGTCTTACCCGCCGCTTGGAGGTCTCCGGCCAAAGGGAAAGAAATTCCACCGTCTGGTCGCACCAGAACCGTCTGCTGCAGATCCGGCTCTCGCCAGACGGACACGAGCAACACGTCGCCGGGTTGGATCACATAGTCGACGTCGGCACCAGCCGCCAGCAGGGTCGGGGCCCGCACTGCGCAGGTAATCGCTAGGACGGCGCAAGCCAAGATCAGGCTTAGCCGCGTATGCTGTCGTGCAAAAAGCCCGTGTCTCATATCGCTCCCCACTGAAATTGCTCTCCGGGACCTCGGCCGCTCCTGCCTCCCCTGGCTGGCTTTCCTGGCTCGGTCGGCCTGACTTACCTTAGCGTTGAGCGGGACATAAGGACTGACCTTTGCTGCCGGGACTACTGTGTCCCGCCCAAGGCCGGAGGAAGAGTATCATGAGGAGGGACCTTTGCGCTCGCCGTTGGAGCTGGGGTTGAGCACTTCGTCAACGTCGAGGCCCACGCAAAGATGGCAGTAGCCGGCAATCTGGACGACGGCCGCCGGCCGGGCGCTCAGCAAGGATCACAAGATCCACATGATGAAGCCTAACGTAGCAGCACCGGTGAGAATGCCAGCCCTCCCGGCCCAAGCCTAGGCGATGACCTAGCGAGTGAGCAGACCTGTAATCCTGCGAACATATTCGTGCGTCTCCGCGTACGGAGGAATGCCCTGATGCTGCTCGACCGCCGCCTCCCCGGCGTTGTAGCTGGCCAGAGCCAGCTTCACGTCCCCGTTGAAGCGGTCCAGCAGCCAGCGCAGATAGGCCATACCCCCGCGCAAATTTTGCTCTGGGTCCCAAACATCCTTCACGCCAAAGCGCTCGGCTGTCTCGGGGATGAGCTGCATAAGGCCCTGAGCGTCTTTCGGGGATCTGGCGTTCGAGTCAAAATTCGACTCCACCTCCACGACGGCAAGCACCAGCGCCGGGTCCAGCCGAAACTCCGGCGCCAAGGTCCGCACGAGGGCCTCTACTCGTGCGGTGGCCAGTTTCGGTTTCCGCGACCCCGAAGCGGATCCAGAAGTCGCGCTGTTGATTGGGCATGCCACATTTTCCTTTGGCCTAACACGGAGCAACTGCAGCATACTGCGGGCCTGGGGATGCTTACGGCTCGCTGCCAGCGCGAACCACGCCGCAGCCAGGGCATCGTCCCGCTCAACGCCCCGCCCATGCGCGTAGACCCGCCCCAGATAATACTGCGCGTCTGCATATCCGCGCATGGCCGCCTTACAGTACAGCCGGATAGCCCGGGTGGCATCCGTGGTCACGCCTTCCCCGTTCTCGTAACGCCGCCCCCACTCCGTAAGCGTGGCATTGTTGGCTCTTGCGTAGATGCGGTCGAAGTCAGCCGCAACCGCTCCGGCGGGCACTGTCAGAAGAGGCCCAGCCAAAATGCAGGCCGACAGCGCGAGCGCCATACTCCCCCCCGCAACACCACCACCGCGCCTGCCCGTTGCGGACCGCTCTTGCAGGCTCCCAGCGCCCCCGCCCACACTCGCACCGTCCAGGTATCGGCTCCCCGAGAGTTGCTCAGCCAAGACAGCCATCACCAATCACCGTTGATTTCAACTCGAACTCCAGAAGAGAACGCGCTCATGATCCACTGGGCGAATCATAGCGGTCTCCCGGTGAATTCAGCGCCGAAGAGTTCGTTGTGAAGTCAGGAAAGACGGCCACTGGCGCCTTGCGCCGCCTCGATCAGGTCATCGAGGGAGTGGAATCAGCTGCGCACTGCCAGTGCGCGCGACGGCGCAGACGCCTCACCGCGACGAAGCGCGGAGCGCTCATGGGCGTACGCGACGCAAGACCGCCAAGCGCCTGCCGACGCCGTGCTCGCTGAGCAAAGACTCTATCAGCCAGTCCACTTCGACCTGCAGCTTGCCAATCTGCCGGTAGAGGCGATCGCGCTGCTCCTCGTCGCGCCGCTGGCCGCGACCGAACGCCTCCAGCAACGCCTCCAACGCCTGCTTTTTCCAGGTGTTGAGCTGGCTGACATGCACCTCGTACTCCGAGGCAAGCTCGGTCGCCGTCTTCTGTCCCTGATCGCTCCAGCGCCACACACGCCTTGAACTCTTTGCCGTATCGCTTACGCTTTCTTTTCGGCCCGTTACTGCCTCTGTGGCTCTATCTCAAGGGGATCGCTCAAAATCGGGACCACTTAATAGCTCCGTCGGGGATATAACCTCACCGCACGCAACACATCTGCTTGAAAGTCCCGAGCACGCCGACTCCGTTGGCTCCACGCAAGACGGCAGGCCGCCCACTACGGCACCACCTCCCGATGCACGATGCGGAGTCGCTGCGATGCCGAGGGTCGGCTTAGGGTCAAACGATTGCGTATCCACTCAGACGCGTCCAGCCAGGTATCCACCGTCGCGACGACATCCCCAGATTCGAGGATCTGTACATCGATGACGTCGAAATCGCTCCCGGCGTACGATTGCACAAGCTCCAATTCATACTCCGGATTCTGCAGGAGATCAGCCTGGCTGTCGCCGAACTCGCCTCCTAGCACCTCACGTAGCACGGCCACATTGCCGGTTTGGAGGGCGTTGAAATACGTTTGCAGCAAACGCTGCGCCTCGTCTCGAGGCTCGGGTGTTTCGCTGCCGCTCACCCCGACACATAGCAGGAGTAAGCCAACCCATACCCATGTGGTTAGGCGCGTGAAGCGACTCCCGTCGTGGGATCTGGAGATTCTATTCTGACCTTTCGACGACGATGGCAACATAATTGCTATTCGCTCTTGTGGTTAATCCACTATTTCCACCGAGGGAAACCCTGACCGTACCGTTCGGAACGTACAGTGGCATCCGGTAAAGCCGCAAGCTCGGCGCGTTTGGGTTGCTCGTGCCGACCATCTCCCCAGTGTCGAGGAATCCGCTCAACCACTCCGGAACAGAGTTTGCGTTCGCGTCATAGGCGACAAAAAGGTCTGCGTTTCTATCGACATCGAAGGTTACATAGCTCGCAGCTACCTCGTTGCGGTCGGCATTTGCTGTCATGATCCAACGACCCTCCGTCAAGGTCGCCGGTATGCCAGTTAAGGTGTAATTCTCATCAATATAATAGTTGTTTCCCGGTCCAAGCAGATTCTGCTGCACGAGCTTGCTTGTCGACAGAGTGAGATTACGCAGAAAGAAGGGCAGTGGTCGCTGCGCACCGGGGCTCAGAGAATTGTGCCATAAGTACGACATCACACGATAGCCGAGGCCATTGGGATGCAGCGTATCCGAGAATAAGCTTTGATACTGCACTGTCGCGCTTGGCATGAAGAACGTGAAGAAGTCGGGGCCAAGAGCAATACCCGTAAGCTCGTTTTCAATTACACCAATGTACTCTCGGATACGATTATTGGAACGGGACGTATAAGGCGACGTCGAGTTGAATGTCGGCGGCGGCAAGGCCACCACGGGCTCGATTGCCGACGCGACAAGCCTGTTAATTAACGCCTGCATGTTCTGCTTGAATGTGCCGTCACAGCTGGTACCAGTGCAGCCAAGCCCAGACGGAATCTGTGCGAGCGCATCGTTAGTCCCAAGCTGCACCAAGGCCGTATCCATGCCGGCATGGCGCCGGATTATGGAGTCCACACGCAGAAGTGCGGCCTGATAGCTCGTGTCACCGCCAATACCCTCGTTAAACACCAAATTCGTTGGCGTGGGACTCGTTTGATCAAGCAGATCCGTAAGAGCCCCCTCGTACCCCTGGAAGCCAACAATTCGACCCAAGGTGGAAATGTTGTCTGCGGGGAAGAAATCTCCGGTGCCGTTGGTGATGCTGTCACCGATGCCAACGAAGTATTCACCCCCTAAACCGACCACCGGGTTAACATCGCGTGCGATTTCCCTTCCCACCGCATCGCGCAGTATGGCGACGACCTCGTAATTACCGCCCGCGAGCCCGCCGAAGTCAACCACGTAGGGCGCTGCAGGATCAACGGTTTGATTGGAGCCGTTTAAGCTGAACTCCACCGTGGCATCGACGGGAGCATTCAAGGTCACTGCGCTCGCACGAATCGAATGCGCGGAGCTGGTCAGGTAGGAAAGGGGGGAACTCAACGCGATCACGGGCGCCGATGACGGAGGATCGATGCGTACGTTATCAAAGCGGGCGCGATCCTGCGTGTAAAGTGCGATTGTACCGCTCACATGGCTGTCGTCGGTTACGGCAAACACCGGCTCCCCGCTACGCCAAACAATGATGTTGGGACCGCGCACTTCGACCTCAAGCGTCAGCAGTTCGTTCCGGCGGTAGCCGCGGGAATCCGTGCCCAATGGACTGTAAACACCATTAACACGCTTCTCGAGGCGCGTGAACCCGTAGCGCGAATTGATGCTCAGGCGGTAGAAATTGTTGGCATCGCGGTATCGAAAGAGGACGCCGATATCATCGGCCGTTCCGACCGCGAGATATTCCGCATCAACACGGAAGCGATAGTCCCTCAACCCAAGCCCCCCGTCCAGATACGCGTAGGAGCCTAGTTGAAAGCTCTGGTCGTATGACTGCGTAGAGCGAATGGCCACACTCTGCGTCAGACTGCCACCGACTACGGCCCAATCGGATTGGGTGTTCGTCTGATTAACTACGAGCCAACCGCCGAGGTCACCATCCGAAAAATCGTCGCTAAAGGGCAGCATCTGAGCGCCGCCCCCTGCTCCCTGCAAGGTCGCTGCCCCCAGGATGATGTTCCCGGTGACGGTCTCCTGCAGAT
>JBJYXA010000164.1:0-6087 GCA_046259705.1 Caldilineaceae bacterium | reverse complement strand
CTACCAAAGCCGCTGACCCCGTCAGCTATATGCCC
Source organism: Caldilineaceae bacterium (assembly GCA_046259705.1). GTDB lineage: Bacteria > Chloroflexota > Anaerolineae > Caldilineales > Caldilineaceae > JASGTU01. Next base: position 6,052 of record JBJYXA010000164.1, on the reverse strand, counting down.
GGTCCCATCCAGCTTCCCGAGCCCGTGCGCGCCGCGTTCGTGGCCGACGCGGTTTCGCATCGCGCGCCCGACTTCGTGGCGGATGTGCAGCGCGTCAAGGAAATGCTTTGTGCTCGCGTGAATGCACGCTATGTCGAACTTATTTTTGGCAGCGCTACCGTCGCCAACGAAGCCTTGGCGGCCCAACTCACCTTGCTTCCCGGCCGCGGGCTGATGCTGGCCAACGGAGAGTTCGGCGAGCGCCTCGTCGAGCAGGCGAGATGCTGGCAGCTATCGTTGGATGCCATCGAAATTGAGTGGGGCAACGCGTTCGACTACGCAGCAGTGGAATCCCATCTCACTGCCAACCCCGACATCTCTTGGCTTTGGTTCAGCCATTGCGAAACCTCCACAGGCCGCCTGAACGACCTGCAACGACTGAAGGCGTTATGTCATCAATATCAGGTGCACTGTTGTGTAGACTGCATCAGCTCCGTTGGCGCCGTGCCTATCGACCTATCCGGCGTGTACCTCGCGACAGGAACCAGCGGCAAGGCCCTGGGCTCCTATGCCGGATTGGGCATGGTCTTCTACAACGAGCCGGTAAAGCCGTCGGACCGCATCCCCCGCTATATGGATATCGGATACTACGCCTCGCGGCGGGGTGTACCCTTCACCATGTCGTCCAATTTGCTCTATGCACTGGCCACCGCGCTCGATGTGTTGCCGGCAGACTATCACCTGCATATCGCTGCTCTCTCACAGCAGATCCGGCTGGCGCTGGAAGGAATGGGGCTGGAGGCGCTTGTTCCCGCACAGGAGTCCAACCCGGCCGTGATCACCATCGCGCTGTCAACGGAGATGAATTCCGTGGAACTGGGCGATGCGCTTTTGGCCTCGGGATACGAGTTGAGTTACAAGAGCCGTTATCTGGTGGAACGCAATTGGATCCAGATTTGCTTGATGGGCGAGCATCACACCGGCCAGGTCACGGCCTTGCTCGTCGAATTTGCGAATCAGGTGGCGCGATTGCGTGCGGCGGCCCCCGTGGATTTCAGTTCGAGGAATTGATGCTCACTTCGCGCTCACACCGTACCGGAAGTTGAGGTGCCGCGTATGGAACTGTTCCTCTTTGGACTTATTGTCGGTATAGCAGTTGGCATGTGGGGCGCGATTCTCCTCTATCGCTTGTCCGGCAAGGCAGAGCCTGGGTGGCCGTTTCGCCGTAAGCAACAGGACAAAGTGTCTTCGTCGAAGGTGAACCATGCCAGCGGTCCCGCGGATGACTTCACGGAAGAGTACTACGCGCAGCAGGAGTCTCGTACCGAGCAATCCTACACTAGCTACAGCGGTGCAAGACCTTCGTCCCAGCCCACGGCGAGTCCGGTTCCGCCACCCGCAAAGACGTCCGCCTCGTCGAAAGGCGATGCCACGGCTTCGGATCCTAGCGCTACAAACGTCAATACCGACGCAGACAAACACGATAGCGCACAAACCAGCGTGGAATCAGCAGCAGTGGCGCCGAACCCCGAACTCACAGAGGACGCAGAGATGGGGACGCCGGCGGATGCCTACACGACTCTTCTCGCTCGCATGAAGGGCGATGTACAAGCTACTGAGGCATTGATCGAGGCGGAGCGACAGCGCACCCCCGCCGTACCCCGGCCCCGCCTGATCGAGAACGCGCTGCTTCGATTGCAGTATAGCCAGCAGTAGAAGTCGGGCCCAGGTCGCGTAAGCGTACTTGCGTGGTAATCCTACGTATTTCAACAGAGATGAGATCACCGATGAGACCGTCGGCAACAACACGCCGCGCTTGCATTCCAGATCTGTATAGGATGCTTCTACCTTTGTAGCGAGGTCGCATTGGACCGCATTCAGCATCGCCGGGTCGCTGTGCCACAGCAAGATACTCTCGACCTCGGGTATCGCTTGCGGTGTACGCAGATGCGCCAACGAATGCGGGTGCGCGAGTCCCAAGAATGCCGCTTTGACGTGTCTCATGCGAAGTGACACCTTGCTAGTTGCCTGGAGGTATCACTATACGTTCGCCTGCGCCGATCTGCGTTGCAGGCGTCGTGATTGCATAGTTTTCCATGCCGGCTCCACCACGCGCACTAACACCGAACCGAACACGGCCATCACGAGTACGTAGGCTGCTGTCAAAGGTACGAGTGCACTGTTCGTACCAGCGGCGGCGCCTAGCCCTGCGATGACAATAGAAAACTCGCCGCGTGGTATCAGTACCGTACCGGCGCGCAGGCGACCTAACGTCGCCGTGCCTATGCGGCTGGCTGCATACCAGCCTGTGCCGATCTTGGTCAATGCGGACACCGCACCCAGCCCTACGGCAAGCGGCAGCGCGGCGGGTAGCGCGGCGGCGTCAGTTTGGAGGCCAAAGAAAAGAAAGAAGGTTGCCGCAAATAGATCGCGCAGGGGGCTCAGCAGCGTATGTGTGCGTTCGGCCACGTTGCCGGAGACGGCGATGCCCAGCAGAAATGCACCCACCGCTGCCGAGACCTGGAGCTGTTGTGCCACCCCGGCGACCAGCAACAGCAAACCAAAAACTGTGAGCAATATGGTCTCGTCGTTGCCGCCAATGAAGCGACTCATGGTATCACCGTAGCGCACGGCCAGTAGCAGCACAATGACTACAGTCGCCAATGCAGCCAGCAGCGACGCTGCTCCGGACATGATCCCGTCGCCGCGCAGCAAAATGGCGATGATCGGCAAATAGAGCGCCATCGCCAGGTCTTCCATGACGAGAACGATGAGCACCGCGGGAGTTTCGCGGTTGCCTAACCAGTTGAAATCTGTGAGCAGTTTGGCGATGATGCCCGAGGAAGAGATGTAGGTGACGCCGCCTAAGAGCGCTGCTTCCAACCAACTCCAGCCCAAGAGCAGCCCCAGAACCGCCCCCGGCGTGAAGTTAAGGACGAAATCAACCAGGCCCGAAGGAAGGCCGGTGCGCAGACCTTCCGATAGCTCAGCGCCCGTGTATTCTAACCCGATCATGAACAGCAAGAGAATCACGCCGATCTCGGCGCCGGCTTCGATAAATTGCTCAGTGGCGGGACTGATGGGCACAAGATTCAGCGAGCCGATGACCAATCCGCCGAGGAGGTACAACGGCACCGGTGAAAAGCCGAAACGGTTGGCAAGGCGCGAGAGTATGGCCAGGGCGACGATGACGACGCCAAGTTCGAAGAAGAGAACGGCAATTTCTGCGGCAACGGCGGGGACAAGCCCTGCGAGCATTTAGTTTGTACCTTGCAGTAGTTCTACGGTTTTACGGATGCCATCCACCGTTCCTACCACCACAGCGGTGTCGCCAGGGCGCATGACAAAGTCAGCTTCCGGTGAGGGGATGGTCTCGCCATTGCGAACCACGGCTACAATGGATGCCCCTGTCCGGGCCCGCACGCCTATTTCTCTGATACTTTGACCGGTGCAGGACCAACCCTCGCGCACCGGCACCCAGTCGATAATGAGACCGGGCAGCGTCTGCAACAGTTCCTGCTGTGATTCGGCGACCTGGCTACCGCCAAGCAGCTCCGTCAATGTGTGTGCATCCTCTACATCCAGCGGCAAAGTCAAGGCACACGAATCAGGGTCCAGCTTGTCGTAGACGAGGAAGTCGTAATGGCCGCCGTAATGAGCAATCACACCCACCTCATCGCCAGCCTTGGTCTTGAAGTCATAGCGCATGCCCACTCCGGGCAGCGACGTCTGGTTGACGGTTGTCATAGCGGCTCCTCCCTATTGGTTCAGGCTACAAAATACACTGTGACCTAAATGGTTCTTTTTGACGATATTGATTCGAAGCGGGTCAAGTTCATCCACTCATATCCGTTCGAAATAGCGCCTGCGCTCCCAGTCTGTCACTGCATTGTCGAACGCTGCCTGCTCGACGGCGAAGAAATGAGCGTAATGGTCCACTACGGCTTCGCCTAGTATGTCGCGGGCGAACGGACTTCCCCTGAACAGCGCAAGCGCCTCGTGCAAGGTCTTGGGTACGTGCGGCAGGTTTTCGGCTGCATACACATCGCCGTCGAATACAGGAGGCGGTTCCATCCGTTTCTCGATGCCGTCCAGCCCTGAGTGTAGCGCCGCTGCAAACGCAAGGTATGGGTTGCAATCCGCCCCGGGCACGCGTGTCTCAATCCGCAGACTCTGTCCGTGCCCGACCACGCGGTAGCCCGCGGTGCGGTTGTCATGGCTCCAAGCGACGCGCGTCGGCGCCCACGAACCCGACCGATAACGCTTGTATGAGTTCACCGTGGGGGCGTAGAAGACCATCATTTCGGGCAGATGATGCAACCATCCTGCCAAGAACCAAGCGAAGACTTCCGAACAATGTATGGGCCCCAGTTGTTCTTCGCCCGCAAACACGTTGCTCCCATCTTGGAAGAGACTTAGGTGAATGTGACAGCCGGAGCCGGCATGCGCTTCATCATATTTCGCCATGAAGCTCACGCTGACGCCCTGTACCTCCGCTACCTCCTTTAGACACTGTTTGAAGACGGCGTGGCGGTCCGCCATGGTCAAGGCGCCGGCATAGCGCACATTCAATTCGTGCTGCCCCAATCCCCATTCACCCTTGCTGTTTTCCACCGGAACGCCTGACCGTTTCAAATGACGCCGCGCGGTGCCGTGGAATTCCTCTTCGCGCGCGCCTTGTAGCGCATGGTAATCCTCGATGTACCAGCCCGCTGGCTCGAGGCCGGCATAGCCTTTTCGATTCGCCTTGCGATATGAGTCACGGAACAGGTAGTACTCCAGTTCGGATGCAGCGAATGGTGTGTACCCCATTGATTGTGAGCGTTCGACTGCTCTCCTCAGCAACGTGCGCGGCGCGTACGGTACCAGCGCGCCGGTGGTTTCGTCCGTCACGTCACAGAGCACCATGGCGGTGGCAGGCAGCCAACTCGCCATGCGCAGCGTAGTCAGGTCAGGCGCAAGATGGAAGTCACCGTAGCCGCGCGCCCAATTGGCGTAAGTGTAGCCAGGTACAGGCTCCATCTCCATATCCACCGTCAGCAGGTAGTCGCATCCGTGGGTGCCGTGGCCGGCGACCTGATCCAGGAAGAATTCCGCATCGAAGCGCTTGCCCAGAAATCGCCCGTAGAGGTCGGTAAACACGACGAGTACCGTGTCGATCGTTCCCTTTGTGGCCAGATCGCGAAGCTGGTCTAGCGTCAGCATTCCCTGAACCGTGTTCATGGCTACTCCCGATTAGCCTATGTTTCGGATTGCAGGCGCGCATTGTAGCAGAAGGAAAAGGTGACAGCCAACAGAGCTCCAAGAGCCGTCCGCCAGCTCGCTATACTTGCGAGATTCCGGATGCCAGTGGCGTCAACTTACCGAATCTACGGCGCAAACTGCTCGTTGTATTCTTCTACCAATCCGGCCACCAGTCGCACGCGCGCTAGGTCCCCTGTCGACGATATCTCGTCGGAAATCCCCAACACAAGCTTGGGCGCAAAGAGGTCGATGACCTTGTGTGTACACTCGATCAACGTGTCCGGCGAGAACACGTCGTCAAAGTAAACGGCGGGGATGCCGTCGAGAAGGAACAGTTCATCGCCCAGTGCCGCCTTCACCTGCTCCAGGGTGACGTCTCCCTGCGGCTGCGGTGTGATCGCCTCGATGCCGTCCAGACCGGTCTCCTTAGCGTATTTAAGCAGCGGCGCCGTGTCACCGTCCCAGTGTGAGGAGCAGAATTTGCCGGCCGCATGCAGACGTTCGCAGCGATGTTGGCAAGCAGGTAGGTGATATTTCTCAAACCACTTCGGCGGTAAGGTATGCGCATGGACATTTTCGCCGAAGTTGATGATGTCTATGGGCGAAGCGTTGATTACATCGATAAGCCGGTCATGGCTTTCCTCCAGGGCGCGAAAGTAGGCTTCAACAGTATCGGTCCAATCGAGGATGGCGTAAACGCCGGCCTCCACACCCATTTCGTTGATGTAGAGGCTTTGGACATTCATGCGCGGCATATACATCGTGGGCGCACCCAGGTCACCGACTTCGGCCTGCAATTCGTCGAAGCGTTCCTGATCCCATTCCCAGG
>JBJYXA010000163.1:0-1921 GCA_046259705.1 Caldilineaceae bacterium | reverse complement strand
TGCCGTCCCCTGACCGTCCGTTCATTGACGATCCCGCGAGATCCCGACTTTCATCGTCCCGTGCTGGCGGCTGCGTCCGGCCATAAGCCGCCTTGATCGTCAAGCAGCTTCGGCGGCCGACCGGATGTGCGCCAGATAATGATCGGGCATGCCCAACTTGGTAGCCAAGGCAAGCAACGCCGTTGCGTACTGTGGATTCCTGCCGGTGAGCTTGGCAGCTGGAAGGTTGTAGCAGACCGCAGCAAGCGGCGTGTCATTGGCCAAGTGCACGAGAACAGGTTCAGCAATATAGTCACGCAGGGTCTGATCCGAATACAGCACGGCGACGTCAGCTTCGGCCATTTCCATCAGCAGGCCGTAGGCACGGCTGTTCGGCTCGGGAATCAGGGTCGCCCGCTCTCCGATACGCAAGCAGAATCCTTCGACATAGCCGGAGCGGGATGCGTGCGGCCGAATGCCCTTTGAAGCCAGGTGGGACTCGTCCATGAAGAGTCCGTAGAAGAAGACCCTGGTGGTCTTGTCCGCCCCCCGCGACATCCTCACTGGTTAGCGCCTCCTTCGAGTCGGCTAGAAATTCCCTCAAATCTACTACTTCGGTGCTCGCCTCGGGTCGGAAGCAGACCTGGAAGGATCTTCCGGCCTATTGGCCGGGCCTATGGCGGCTACCGGCCAGAACAGACGATCGACCTGTGCGGCGTATGGCCGTATAACAGCGCGATCCAGAGGTTGTAGGACCGCACAAAGAGGGCAGCTCCATGCTCATAGGTTCTTGTCACTGCGGCGCAGTTCAGATCCACGTTGCTAGAAAGCCGCGGCGGCTTACGAGCTGCAACTGCTCAATCTGTCGCCGCCAGGCCGGGCTTTGGGGTTACTTCGATCCAAGCCAAGTGAAGATCACGGCTCGCAAGCGAGCCGTCGACCGGTATGTATGGGGTGATAAGTGTCTTGCGTTGTGTAGATGCGCAACGTGTGGATGCGTAACGCACTGGCTACCCTTGGCGCCGGGTGGGAAGCGGATCGGAATAAACTTTCGCAACTTCGATCCGTCAGTCATTGAGACGACCCGGATTCGTCGATTTGATGGCGCCAAGACCTGGAAATTCTTGGACTAGTCGGTGCCTCGAAGCGCTGGCGGCGCGTTGGCAGCCTAAACGTTAGCGGACGGCCGCATTGGGTCGAGAGCCGCCTCTCTCGAGAACACGCAGGGCCCCGAGTTGGCCGGGGCCCTGCGCAGTCATGCGTTGAGCCCAATCAGCCTTTCAGCTTCGCCTCAAGGTGATTCATGAGTTCACTCATTTGGTTACTCGGGCTGAACTCAATCGCCTCGTAATCTTCGTCAACTCTGACCGTGTGTCCTGGCGGCCAGTAGTAAACGTCGCCGGCCTTTACCGTCTCTTCAGTGCCGTCTGCATAGGTCACATGGATAGAGCCTTTAACCACCGTTCCCCAGTGTGGGCATTGGCATAGGTTGCTCGGCAATCCCTCGAGCAGTGGGGTGGCGTCTGCACCAGCAGGGAACCTGACGCGAGCGACGTTCATATCCCCCCAGTCCTGGCCCTGAAAGCAGACTCCGCCCGCTTCGAGGCGCGTCGTTAGTTCATTCCGTGCTTTCTTCATGATCAATTCCTTGCTTCAACGTTCGACGAGACACCCCGCCAACGCGGTACTTCTACAGCCCACACTTCTGGCGCGCAAGGATAGGTGAGCAGAACTGCTCCTTTGCATAACTGACGTTGGGTCCGAAACAAGCAGCAATAGCCGCTGCGGATGGCTGCTCAGGGTCTGAAGCGCTCTAGCTGCTGCGCCGCACCATGATGTCGCTTATGGGTCGAAAGCGGACCGGGACCCGGCCTCAGGTCGGTCCGGCCAGCCGACGGCGGTTAACGGCCAGAAGCAGACAATCTTCAACGGCCTGCTGAGT
>JBJYXA010000162.1:0-4324 GCA_046259705.1 Caldilineaceae bacterium | reverse complement strand
GCGTGTCCGCGCTCTCCGATCTGACAATTTTCTCACACGCGCGCTCTTTCATTCGAGAGGTCCAGGGGAAGAACATTGCACAAGACTTGGTAATGTCGGGCACAATCCACTCAAGGCCCGGGGTGCGGGGCTCTTCGTTCATAAGCAATAACGCGAGCCACAACGCACAACCGCTGTAATGGACGCACGCCGAGCAATGGCTGGTGTCTCGAAATCTGGTCAGTTCAACGGGCTTGTAACGGCCCATCGTCACCCTCATCGGCAAGAGGAACGAGCGCAGAAGCAGAATGTGACCTTCTGCCCGCCAAGAGGCGATGGGGTCGGACACGCTGTATCCAATACCTAAGTTTCATTCGCAGAAATGATCTCCGTCAAAGGTTATGGCTTTGCGGCCGCGGTTGGTCCTTTGCCCATGTCCAAGGCGTATCGTCCCACGCAAAAAAAAGACGCCAGGAAATCGCAGGGGCTAAGCAATATCGCGGGGGTTAGGGAGGGCATGGGATCGGTTCAGTTCCAGCGACGCCCCGCTGGGTAAAACATGGTTGATACCGATCAAGTGCCTGGGCACACTGGACGAGCGCAATAGAGACGACTAGCGGAGTGGAGGAGTTCCCATGAATATGAACGAAATCCATGATTACGCTCGCCGCTTCTTGGGCACTCATGGCGAGAAGGCAGAGGCCGAGGCGGCACGGAGAGCTGCCGATTTAGAGAAGCAAGGTGACAAACGTCAAGCCGAGGACTGGCGTCGGATCCAGACGGCAATCAGCTCGATGCGCGGACCGCATGCCAGCTAGGCGGTAGCTAGCGCGGACCAACTATCAGGCGACTGTATGTTTTCAGGCTGCCTTGTCTACGGGCATGGCGCTGAGCCAATACTCTCGCCATCTCTTGACGAGAGTTGATCTTTTCTCTGCCAAGAGGTTGCTGCCGAGTGCAAAGGCTTGTTGCTCGAGTTCCGACTGACGCGAGGAAATCAGCTCGGTGAACGAGGTAAGCTCAGCGTGATCGCCGAACGCCGTTGCTTCTGCGGAAAGTGTGTCATGCAACACGGCGAGGTCGTGGTGGTCGCCCAAAAGCTCCGACAGCTCATCTGCGGCTGTTATGTGGGCCTTCATGACGTCTGGCTGGATGTCTTGCAGCAGCCGCGCATGATACCAATGGTACTTGGCCCCCTTGCGCCACTCGTGAAAGTTCTCAGCTGTGGGCTCCTTCTTTGCGTTTCGCATCGCCTTACGGGCTCGTGCGTAGGTCTTGCCCAGCCCGCCGGCAATTGCCTTGAACCCGCGCTCTTCAAGCGTCCAATGCTCCAATCGGTCTCGCGCTTTCCTCATCTCTTCCTGAAATTGTGAGAGCCTTTCTTCTAAGCCGTTCTGCCTGAGGATTTCAGCAGACCGCCGTAAGAGGCCCGCCCGGACCGTGACGAAGCTCTCCGGGTTGATCTGGTTGGCGCCACTGGCGATGAGCTTGTCGAAGGTCTGAATTATCACTTCGGCATCCCGGACGTAGGAAAGTTGGGCGGCGGCGTCTCGAAAGCTCTCGTTTTCCGCCTTGTACCCGTCGAAGGTATCGCGAACCAAACGAACGAGGCCCCGCAACTTTTTGCACCGCTTCCGGACCTGGTGAACGGTCTTGTGCGGGTCCACTTGAGGGTCGTCAATCTCCGAGATTGCCTTGTCGATCTGGCTCGCTGCAACTTTGCGCAGGTTCGCCTCAACTGACGCAGTCCCAGGCTCGAAGCGATATGTCATGTCGACGTCCGTCCACATATCCAAATTTATACGCCCCCATCTCTATATGCCGGCCATGCCCCGTGCTCGTGAAGCTAACATGACAGTTAAGGTTGATAGTGTGAACAACGCTTGTTTGGGCGCGAAAACGGGCGCAGAGGGGCTCCTCCGGGTCCCTTGCAGCGCCAGAAGAGGACCCATCCAGAGCCAGACGACGAGGGGTGTCATTGTTCCTTCACACAGGGCTCAGTGGCCACCTGTTTAGTCGCACCACCCTTTCATGTGAACGGGCGCCGCCATCTCTTCGGCAAGGGGTTTCGAAGGGTTAGTACGTAGCAGTTGGCCTCGAGGTCCGCTGTCGAGACTTGGCTCTCAATCGAGGTGGAAATCAAGGCGCCAGTCCCATATGCAATCGGCGCATCTGGATAGATGATATTCCTGTCCCCCTTCCTCGGCGACGTAGCTGTGACGAATTGGCGATTCAATTTCACAAAAACATCATCCCATAGCGACTAAGAGCGTGCATCATACGTAGCGTGCTCCACCGCAGTAACGAGACCATGTACGAAAATCTCAACGAGCTCCGCCATGCAGGATGCGCGAAGTAAACTGACACCTGATCTTGGGCCGATCGCTCGTCACGACCCAAAACATGCTTCCAAAATAAGCGTGAAGGATGTGAACTTCTGGTACGGTCCGAAGCAGGCGCTGAAAAACATTTCGCTTGAGATCTACCAAAACGAGGTGACCGCATTCATCGGCCCGTCGGGATGCGGAAAGACTACGTTGCTTCGTTGCCTAAATCGCACCAATGACATTATCGAACACACAAGACTTGAGGGGAGTATCCTGCTTGATGGCGAGGATATCTACGGGCCGGATATCGATCCGCCGCTCTTGCGTTGTCGTTTTGGTTGGATCGCACAAAAGCCAAACCCCTTTCCCTGGTCGATTAGCACCAACGTTGCCTACGGGGCTCGCATCAAGGGACTCGTAAGAAATCGTCGGGAGCGCAAAGAGGTCGTTGAGAGGTCATTGCGTGCAGTCGGTTTGTGGGATGAGGTCAAAGACCGGCTGGGCCAACCGGGAACAGACCTCTCCGGCGGGCAACAGCAGCGCCTCTGTATCGCCCGTGCGATTGCCACTGCACCCGAAGTCCTGCTTATGGACGAGCCGTGTTCTGCCCTCGACCCCACAGCTACTGCCCATATCGAGGACCTCGTGGACCAACTCCGTGAGCGTTACACGATAGTTATTGTAACGCATAACATGCAGCAGGCTGCTCGGATCTCGCAACGTGCCGCCTTCTTTCACCTAGGCAATCTCGTAGAGGTTGGCGACACGCGTGATATTTTTGTGCGACCCAAGACCCAACGCTGCCTCGACTTTGTTACGGGACGCTATGGGTAGATCCCAACTTCTGCAGAATATTTGCTAGGCAACGACAATACAGGGATGATCGAAGAATGCCGGGGAGGACCTGGTTGGCTAATCGGAAGGATCGGCCGCTTCTATCGGTTTTGACTTCCGTCAATATGGCCAATACCGTAAGTTATCCAAGCAAGGCGCAGTAGCCCCTATATGGGCATTGACGCTTTCCCTGCACTTAGCCCCGACGGAAACGCCGGGGCTTTCTTTTGGTCTGACCGGTCCGCTTATCCAAACCTCGAGGAACCCGCGTAACTTAAACAACGCGCTGAGGTTTCTGGCCCTCCCCAACTACCTTGGCGCGGTACTCTCCTAAGCCCCGGTGTCCCTACGCCGGGGCTTTTCTTGTCTGCGGCGCTCTGACTGCGGGGGGAAGCATATGTGGGAGCTTCCAATGACAACACGTTTCAATCCCGCTTTAGGAGGCTGTGACCCAGAAATCACAACCAGGCCAAAGAAAAGTTCACCACCCCCAAAACCGCCTGTACTGTCACAGTACTGTCGTAGTCGGGCGGCACCATATCACTTCCCAAACTTTGATCATCGGAACTGAACTCAAAGCCCCGCCGGACGACCGCCGGGGCTTTTTCTTCGAGCTTGGGTAATGAGATTTAGACGGGTACACAGCCAATATGACCGGGTTGAAGGGCGGGCCTACGTCGAGGCACGCGCCGCCGACGCCTATGGCGGCGAAATGGTCGTCTCTGCGATCTTCTCTTACCGGCCACCACGGGAACTTACCGACAAGCAAATCGAGGAGGAAATCAAGCGGCAGGCGCATTACGCCTTGAAGGCAGCCGCAGAAGCTTTCAGCAAGTGAGCAGAAAACGGCCGGCTCTTTGGCGCGTCATGCTCTTCTCTACAGAGACAGTCTAGAGGCTGCGCACGCTCATGGGGCGGAGCCAGCCTTGAGCTTTGGCCTCCACGTAAGCAAGTCGCCAAGCGGCTGCAACGAACTCAATTTCCTCGCTGCTGGCCCACCGGCGTCCAAGGAAGTCTTGAGCTTCCAAAATCCCCGAACCGCTGTTCCGCTGGAACGTCACAAACAACGACGTTCCAGGTTTTAACACCTGGATTGCGTCGTCGTGGACCTCAGCGCGTAGCCCATTTTCCACGGCGACTTCACTCCCCTGGCGACAAACTCATTACTCTCTCGGCACTCCCCA
>JBJYXA010000161.1:0-2397 GCA_046259705.1 Caldilineaceae bacterium | reverse complement strand
AAAAAGCGAGCTCGTCGCGCAGAAACGCGGTCCCGAGTAGTAGAAATGCGCGTCCGCGGCCAGACCCGCACAGGATAGCACATCACCCTCTCGAGAGTCTGCGCAGATCAGCGAAGGTAAGCCAAATCAGCGTCGATCTGCGTACTGTTGCTCGCTGCATGTTACTCGCTTCCCTATCCAAAATTGAGACACCAAAGATAATCATGACGTCTTTGACAACCAATACACGGCAGGGGTATAGTGAAAGCTGGTCGCATCTCTTCGCAGGTCAATCTGCTCCGGAAGTCCTCGGTTGGCCATAGCGGGCGAAGAGACATCCATTGATTCGATCCTTGGACGCGCAGGATGCGCGCCGTCCGTCATCTCCGTCTCGACGCCAACAAAGGTCACCCATACCAGCGCAAACACTTCCATCAAACCGCATGTAGACAGACAACTGATATCCCCGTTGAAAGGAGGTGGTGCTAACAAGTAGTCACGCAGGTCCCGTCCGTATCCGGCTGACAGCGAGACTATGCTGGCCGGACCGGGAGGTACAGACATGCTTTGTACTGACGTAGAAGTACAAACTCGCTTTGTACCGACGAAAAAGTACAAACTCGCTTTGTACTGACGAAAAAGTACAAACTCGCTTTGTACTGACGTAGTCTCAGACATGTCCGGTATCGCATTGGCAAACCGCAACTTCTAGGGAAGGGGATATACGCATGTCACAGAAAAAGGGGATCAGCCGTCGAACGTTTATACAGATGGTCGGAGCCGCCGGAGGCGTCACCGCGCTTGCCGCGTGTACAGTCACTCCGGTACCACAACAACCTGCAGTTGAGGAGGCGCCCGCGGCGCCGGCCGCCGAAGGCGTCACCATTAACGTACTGACCGTCGGCGATCCGTGGGATCTGGCGCTACAGAACTCGGTCGATCAATTCACCGAGGCATCGGGCATTCAGGTCAACATAGAATCACTGGGGTACGTGGCGCTGCAAGCAAGACTGATCAACTCGTTCCTGGGCCAGACGGCCGACGCCGACGCCATCGCCGTGGACCAGATGTGGATCAGCCAGTATGCGGACAACGGCTGGATTCGGCAGCTAGACGACTTCATCTCCGCCGACGCGAGTACAGACATCGAGGATTTCCTGCCACAGGTACTCTACTCATGCAACACATGGCGCGGCCATGTCTGGACGATGCCCGTCGCCTCCTATGCGCAGGGCATCATGTATCGCACCGATCTGTTTGAGCAAGCCGGACTGGATCCATTGCCGGCAGCAACGGCCGATGCCGGCGACTGGACATGGGACAAATACTTCGGCATCGTGGAACAGCTCAACGGCGCAGAGATGGACGGGACGACCTTCTACGGCACAACGCTGATCGGCGCCCAGCCCGTACCCGTCGTCCATATGTACACGCAGCTGTCAGCCAGCTACGGCACGCGATGGTTCACCCAATTTCCCGAAGCGCCGTGGGACTTCACGCCGACCATGGCCAGCCCCGAGAACACGGCCGCCATGGAAGACTGGGTCAAGCTCTATGGAATGTCGCCGCCGGAGTGCATCAACTACCTGTGGTTTGACGCCGGCACGCGCTTCTCTCAAGGCGACATCGCGATGTTCTACCACTGGACGCCGTACTTTTATCTGGTCAACAATGAGGGATACCTAAGCGGCCAGCCCTCACCCGTCGTGGATAAATTCCAGACGGCAGTCTTGCCCACCAAGGAACCCGGTGGCGGCCAGGTCGTCAGCCTCGGCGGCTGGGCTTTGGGCATGCCTTCGACTGCCGCAAACCAGGACGCTTCTTGGCAGTTCATCAACTACGCCACAGGGGTCGAAGGCCAAAAGGCCATGGGCCTCGTGAATGTAAAAGGCTACCAGTTCGCGGATTTCGCCCGCAAATCGCTCTACGAGGACGAAGAACTGCGCGCCATCTATCCTCATCTGGACACACAGATGGAAATGATGATACTCGGCGACGGCAAGGTAGCGAGACCGCCGGTACCTATCTATACTTCGTTAGAGGCCGTTTACGGTCTGCAGATCAACCAAGCCATGACCGCCAGCGTGACACCGGATGCTGCGCTGCAGACAACACAGACGCTCTTCGAGAATATCCTTTCCGGCAACCAGATGATTCCGTATGAAGTAGAGAGCTACGACGACACGCTTGAGAACACAATGTCGCTAATGGCTTCGCTTGCTTCGTAAGTTCGGTAGGATCGGGTCGGGTACGCGCATCTAGACGCGCGTACCCGAGTTCGCGCCGGTGCAGATCTCGGCGAGCTCGGTGAGGATGTGAGAGCTGATGAGGATTGCCTTCCCCTGGCTCGCGAGTGCGCGCAGAAGCTCGCGCAGCTCGACGCGGGCACGCGGGTCGAGTCCGGACGCCGGCTCGTCG
>JBJYXA010000160.1:0-5934 GCA_046259705.1 Caldilineaceae bacterium | reverse complement strand
CCACATTGCGCGGACTGCCATGCGGCGCCCTTCACGGAGCAGAGCGGCAACATCAACCCTTATCCACCGTTCAACTATCCGGCGAAGGCAGGGCTGTTCAGGTATTCACGCGGTCACCAGGATCTCAGCTGTCAGTCGTGTCACGAATCGACCCATGGCCTATACCCCGTCGGGCCGGCCATCGACAACACCACCTACGCCCAGGCAGCATCGCTGAACCACGATGGCACGCATGGGCCGCTGAAGTGCGGCACCTGCCACACGGCGGACTCAGACGGCATCCCTTATTGGGTAACTTGGTTCGCCGGCGGAGCTGTGGTTGATCAGATCAGCGACTTCGATGACGCCGTCACTTGGGCTCACACCTATACGGCAGAAGCAGATGTGCTCAACTCCACCTGCCAGAATTGCCACGGGGTGAACGGCGATTTCGCGAGCCTTCCCGATACCAACAGCACACCGGCGCAATGGACTAGCGTCGCCAGCCACTCGGAAGCATTTCTGAGGCACGCGGACAACGGCTTCACGTCGCGGCTGATGATGAACAACGCCGAGCTCCTCGTATCGGGACACGTCACTGGCGATGGTAGTAAAGGCAATGAGCTCAACCAGCTGTGCTCGTCCAGCTGCCACAAGGGGCCCAAGTTTGAAACCATGGCCACCTGTGGGAATCCGGAGTGGTTGATGCATCTGCCTCGTGGCCGTGTGGCTGAGTCTGTCTGGGAACAAGTGTCAAAGGCCCAGAACGGCAGCACCTGCGGCTGGTAGCTCATAGGCAGGCACCTGTGCGAAGACCCGTTCGGCATGATGGAGAAGAGATCTTCTCCATCGTGTCAGCGTGGCGCGACTTCCCCAAGTTCTGATTCATGGGCGCACCGTCTCCAGGCCGTTTCACGACGTGCAGCCGAGTCGGATAGAGTAATTAAGAGGTCATGATGATAGTGCAGAAGCGAACAACACCGAAGGTTCTGCTCCCGTTTCTGGCTGGCCTATTCGTGCTGCCGGTCTGTGCGACGGGCAACATGGGCGCTGCCAACGCGACGCCTGAGGAAGAGGGCGCAAGCGATATAGTCGCGCGGGTCGGTGATCAGCCGATCACCTTCAATGACATCAATACGGCGCTCAACAGCTCGGCGGTCGTAGGGGTGTCCATCCCAGCGCTGGGTTCGCCGCAGCGCGACACCGCTCGGATCATATTGCTGGATAAGTTCGTCAGCGCAAACCTGATCTATCTCGACGCCCTAAGCCTGGGGGTCGACAAAGACCCGCAGTACGAAAAGGCTATCTCGCGATTTTCCGACGCGATCCTGGCGGGGCTGTATCGGCAGCGCATCGAAGCAGGTGGTATCGAGGTCAGCGACGCTGAGGTGCAGACCTATTTCAACGAGAATATGTCGTCTGCTATCGAACTGACTGATGAACTACGTGTCCAGATTGCCGCGATGCTACGCCGGGAAAAGGTGCATGAACGACTGGCCGACGCCCAGAAGCACCTCCGGGATGATGTGGCCGTCGTGGTGCACCCGGAAAACATCGCTCCCACGGGCGAGGAGGCACGCCCGGAGGACGCACCGGTGGCGAAGGTGGGCGCAGAGATCATCTCTTGGGGTGAGATTGGCGACAAGATCGTCGCCGCAGGCAAAGGGAGTACCCTGGCCGATCACCTTGCATTCGAGGAGCAGGCGCGGCGGGAGGCCCTTGAGCGGGAGGTCGACCTACGCATCATGGTGCAAAAGGCCCGGGCTGAAGGCCTCGACCAGGACCCACTGTACAAGTCACGGATAGGCGAGTACAGAAAGACCTTACTCACCAATCTGCATCGCGGACGTCTTCTAAAGGATATGGAACCGACGGAACAGGAGCTCAAAGCCTGGTATGAAGCGAATCGCGGCCGGCTGGTGGTTCCCGAGGCGCGCAAGCTGCACATGGTGGTTGTCGAAACTAGGGAAGAAGCCGATGCGCTCAAAGGGGAGATCGAATCGGGCGAGATGACCATGTACCGGGCGGCGCGGGACTACTCTATTGCCGCGAACGCAAAGCAGGACTTGGGCGAAGTGGGCTGGGTCTACCAGGGCGACATGACGCCGCCGCTCGACGAGGCAATCTTTGCCCTTGGGCCGGGGCAAGTCGGGGGACCAATCGAGTCTCTTGCTGGCTGGCACCTGATCAAAGTGACCGATGTCAAGGAGGCTGAGCACACGGATTTCGGCGACGACAAGACCCGTGCGCTTGCCCGACGGAAATATCTGGACGAGAAGCTCGATGCCTATACCCGAGGGCTGCGGGAGAACAACCGCTTCGCGGTAGAGGTCTTCGAGGATCGGCTGGTAGAGCTCGCGCAGCGGGAAGCCGACATGATAAAGACATTGGAGCAAAAAGCCCAAGAGCCAGGCTCGGTCACGCAGACGCGTATCGGTGAACTGCAGAGGCTCATGAAGTCAACGCATTGAGAAGCGAAGCTCACGTGCGGTAGAGGGCTGCGCGGATAGCAACGTCAAGCGACGCAGACAAAGCGTTCTGGCCTCGTTGTTTATCAGGTAGAAGGCGGTATTACGCACCTGTCTGCTCCACAGACTCATCGCGCTCGCAGATCAGTAAACACTAAACCCCTAACACCCAGGAGCAGAGGAGGAGAACACATGACTGCAACAGCTAAAACGGCGTTGGTAGCCAGACTCACGGCACGGGGATGGACGTCCGCAGCACGGTTGTTCGCCGCCATTGCGACATTTGCCGTAGCGGGCCCTTGTGCTCAGGCCGCGACGTTGACGGTGAGCGTGACGGGTACCGAGGAGCCGGGCCAGACGTTGACGGCGACCGGCACCTATGTTCTCGATCTAGGAGAAGCTTTCGTCAGCTCCAACTGGAGCCAGGTCGAAGGCGCACCGGCGATAATCGACAATCCCGACGATGTCAGCGGCCCCAGCCCTCACGATACAGACGTGACCCTGGCCAGCGAAAGTGACTACGCGGCCCACCTAGTCCAGGTGCTCAAGTTGGCGCCGATCACCGAAGACCTGCTGCCGCAAAACGTGAAGTTGCAGCCCATCAACGAGGTCGAGAAGGGGCTTCAAGATCGCAACCAAGTCGTGGCGATCAACCCCTTCGCGCTGGAAAAGGCCGAGGAAGTCCGGTTGTTGTTTACGGTGGAAACCACTACCGGCACCTATACGGCCGAGGTGGATGTGCTGACCAGCCTCCCCTGGGTCGTGAGTACTGGCGTGAAAACGGTGCCGCTCAACATTCCGCTGATGCTTCTCGCCAAGTGCGGGGAGGAATTCGATGAAGCCATCGAGGCCTACGAGTGCGTGGACCAGACGACGTTCGAGTGGGAGATTACCCAGGCGCCACCTGGCTCCACTGGAAACGCCCTGCTGATGGATTCCGATGCACGCAGCCCTTGGTTCACGCCCGACGTAGCCGGCCTCTACAGGCTAGAAGAATCCAATGGCTCAGGGGCTGACCTAACAGTGTTTGCGGGCACTTGGCATGGCGTTATCGACCCTGTTGAAACACTGACGTCGGTGTGGTTCGGGGATGGCTTGCCGGTCGCCGACGAAACCTGCAAGGGGTGCCATAATGGCGTCGCGGCGCCCGACAACTTTACGCCCTGGCGGGCGACCGGTCACGCCGAGGCGTTCAGTGAGGCGATCACTAGCAACAGCCATTTTGGAGAGGGCTGCTTTGCCTGCCACGCCCTTGGCTACCAGCGAGACAGCAGCGGTATCGACAGTACATCGAGCTATCCGTCCTTCCTCACCCTGCTGAGCACCGCCCAGGCGTCCGGCGACATTTCTTACATTTGGGCGGACATGCTCCAGGACATGCCCGACACGGCACGTATGGCAAACGTTCAATGCGAGAATTGCCACGGACCACAGAGCAACACCAAGAACGGAGGCGGGGGTGGAGCGCATCAGAACAAGCCGGGTGCGCCCCGCGTCAGCCTCGCCTCCGACGTGTGCGGTTCCTGCCACGGCGAGCCGTTTCGACATGGCCGCTTCCAGCAATGGCAGCTCAGCAACCACGCGGACTATGACTTGGCGCGTGAACGCGGCGCCTCCAGCGGCGACTGTGCGCGCTGCCATTCGGGCAACGGCTTCGTGGCCTGGGACAAGCTCGATTTCGACCCGAATGCGACTGTTGAGGTGACCTGGGACGAGGATTCCGTCGTGCCACAGGTGTGCGCAGCCTGTCACGACCCGCATGACACCGGGACTTATGCCGGCAAGCCAAACAACGCCAAGGTGCGCGTTCAGGGAAGCACTCACGAGCTGTTGGCGGGCTTCGTAGCGAAGACTGTGGGCAGGGGCGCGACCTGCATGACGTGCCACAACTCCCGCCGGGGGTTGCGCAACGATCAGACATGGGATTCCCTTTTGGACAGCGAAAAGGACGATAGCCCCCATCATGGCGTCCAGGCCGATCAGCTGATGGGGCAGAATGCCTACTTTATGACTTCCAACGAGCTAGGCCGAGGCCCGCATTCCCTCCTCCCGGACACCTGCGCTAGCTGTCACATGGAAGTTACCGACCCCCCTCCCGCGTTGAGCTTCCAAAGCGCGCCGGGAACGAACCACACCTTTGCGGCGGACCCAGAAATCTGTGGCGAATGCCACGGCGTGGAGGGTATCGCTGATAATGTATCAGACGTGAACAACGACTATCTGGAAGACCTACAGGCCGCGCTGGGCGCCGCCTGGAAGCGGCTGATGGTATCTCTTTACAGCCAGAACAAGATAAAGCAATTGGTCATCCTGGACTGTAACGGTAGCGATATCGTGGTCGATGGCAACAATCCGGTCACCGATGTGCAGTGGGTCTATTTGAGAGGTACACGACTCAACGTCACTGTGGGCGGTACCACGTGCACGAACCATGATCCAGCCGATATCGTCGTCGGGAAGATCTTCAAGAACTCAAGTAACACCGTGTACCTCAAGGCGGTCAGCCTTGAGCCGGGCAGCGACGTGTTATGGAAGGCAATGTGGAACTACGGATTGATCTACGAAGACGCCTCCATTGATCCTACGATCGAGACTGCTCGCGGCGTCCACTTCCCAGGCTTTGCCATCAAGGCCTTGACCAATGCCATAGGCGCTGTCGCGGCGTTCAATCCGTAGCAGTGAGTCGGTGCCGCATCGGCTAAGGTGCGGCGCCGACCCTTCCACTGGTGGTATGGGCCGATACCTGTCTTTGTTGCAGCCGTCACAGAGGTTTGTCGGCGGCGCATCACGGTGGCCTGCAGGACCTTCGGCCCGAAGACAAATGTGACAACTCCGAACAGCTTATAACCGCCATCCCGCTTTCAAAGCCAGCCACGTCAGTCCATGCTCTGTATGTCTCCGCACGAACGTGCGCGCGCAATGAAAACAAAGGCGACGGCAATCCTAATGCAGGCCATCGTGCTGGCGCTGTTCACCGAGCTGGTCTCCGGTTCCGAATTTCAGACACCGGCATTGAGCGCCAAGGAAATGCATGATAGGCAGTCGGCGGCGGAGCCGCTATTGGTGATCGATGTTCGTGGCCTAGGCGAATACAAGTCCGGGCATGTCGCAGGTGCGGTCAATATTCCCTTCGATAGGGTGGAAAAGCACCTGGACGAGCTCCGCGAGGCGCAAAACGGCATTGTGCTCTACTGCACCATGGGTGAGCGCACCCGGAAGGCAGAGCAGGCCCTGATCGCTCACCATATTCCGAATGTCTATCACTTGGCAGGCGGTCTCGGCGCCTGGCGGCAAGGGGGCTTCCCCATTAACACTGGATGGGGGCCGTGAGTCCAGAAGTGTCGGTTAGGGCAACGCCAAAGTATTCGGCGTGTCCCGCCGGGCAGGATGCGCGCGCATTTTCAGTGCCGCTAAGGCAGTGAACTGGAGTTTCGCGGTTTTCGGGGGCCCGCGCGGGCAGGTAGGGGGAGTTTTGGCAGGGTTTGCC
>JBJYXA010000159.1:0-44390 GCA_046259705.1 Caldilineaceae bacterium | reverse complement strand
GCCGCTCGCTGCAGGGGTATGCGTGGGCGTGCGCGTAGGAGTGCGCGTAGGTGTCACCGTGGGAAGCAGTACTACCTTTGCGGTGGGTTCAGCCGCGGCTGTATCCGAATATGCTACAGTGGGCGTTTTGGTACTCGTTGGTGTGGCCTCGAAAGCTCTGGAAGGCGTGAGCGTCGGAGTAGGCGTAGGAAGCGTCACTCCGGGGTCTACTTTGCCAGATGTTTGTTTCTCAGACGCAGCCTTTGTAAGCGTCGAGCTAGGACTTGCCACATCCGAGTCAAGAAGCCATGCCGACAAAGGTGCCAAGGCCGTGGTAGTCGGCGCCAATACTAGTGCCGGCTGACTTCGCGGTAAACTTGGGGTATTTGTCGCCTTGGGGCGTCCCTGTGGGGTTGGTGTCCGTGTTGCCTGAGAGCCGCGAGACCTGTCAGATGAAGCTATGCGTGTGTCTGTATCATGATCAAATGTGACGTCATCGTGTGTCGATTCAGATAGTCTGGATTTTGGCCCGGAAACACCGGCGACACTTGTCTCGGCACTTGTCCCTGATTTCCCGTTCGTGGTGATACTCTGGGGACTGGTGCTAGCATAAGGAGCAGAGGGACCTGGCGTTGATAACGTAGTCAAGAGGGGGCTGTTTTGCAACGTAGGCCCTGCGACGTTATCTGTGAGAAATCCCGTACCGGTACTGTCAATCTCGTCGCTATTGGGGGACCCTGTCCTTACCGTGACCTCGAGTGCGGGCGATTGTGCCACTTGCTGTTGTTGGTTCTCTTCGTCCGCGAAGTTGGCCCGTGCCATCCTTAGTTCCTGCTTGACCTTGGCCACCGATGAAGCGACGATAAGATTATCGTTGTCTATCGCTTGCAGGTTGTCCAGCCATGCTGTGAGGACACCAATTTGTTCGGCTGGCGGTAAATCCTCACTAGCGACAAGAGCGGCATTGGTATCTCTTCTTATAGCGGCAACTGTTTCATTGTCAATTGAATTGTCTGCTGATTCCGACGCTGCAAGTTCGTTCAGCCGCCTCGTGGCCTCGCTAATATGCCATTCTGTATTCCTGGCAGTACTAGGGACGTCTGCTCTCCCAAGCATGGCTTGGATGCTGGAGACTACCGGGAGAGTGTCTGATTGATGGCGGCCGAGGCCATATGCTGCCCCCCATAAGGCGACCATCAGCATGCAAGCTACTATTGCCATTGACCGCCTTAATGGCCAAACATATGCCCTAGTACGTTTCGTGGGTTTCGAAGCGTTGTGGACGCCTTCACGTGACGAAACCGGCCCAGTGATTAACGACTCAACAATAGCCTGTATATATCTTTCATTAACGCCACTAACGCTATTGACGCCGTTCGCTCCATTGACGCCATTTACATCTTTTGCACCGTTTTGTCCGTTAAGGCCGTGGTTTGTGGTGTAGTGGCCGTTCTGCTTCAATACCTCAGATTTGGCAGACAAGCCCAATGACCCAGGATCTGGCTCGTCGAGTTCGCGTGACGACGAGACTGACACTGCAAAGGCTATTCGCTGTCGGACGCGGTCATAGGCGTCATCTGGCATCCGCAACGATGGTGCTTTCGGCCGCAGGGCTTCAACAATACGGAATAGCGGCTCATACTGAGCCACCGATTCATGGTAGCGGGCAAGACAGCTCTCAACGGATTCGCCCTGTTCGATTGCGTCAATGCATTCTGTGACTATGTCTTGAAGGCTCATAACTACCAGGCCTGCAGGTGGCGTCTCAAGTTTTCCAGCGCCCGAAAACGCAGAGACTTCACTGCACTTTCACTCTTGTGCATGATCTCTGCCGTCTCCGCGATACTATAATCCGCGATATATCGTAACACAATTACGTTACGTTGATCATCTTCCAAATGTGTCAATTTGTCGAGCAAGGCCTCGAGATTGATCCGCTCCTCGAGTTCCTCGATATTCCGGCTCGATGCTACGCTGTCGGCGTATTCGAGTGCCACCAATTGAACTCGACGACGTTCGCGCGCGAAATCAGCCAGTTTGTTGCGGGCAATCCGAAACAGCCAGGCGGAGAAAATCGCTACATTTTCTTGTGTAGCAATGTCGTATGCGGTGACCTTCTCAATCAAGTGGAGAAACACTTGTGCCGTGAGGTCTTCGGCTAACTCGTGATCGTTAACGCGGCTACCAATAAAGGAGTAGATGCGGTCTGCGTATAGTCCGTACAGCCCATCGAAGGCAGCCGGTTCAGCCTGCACCTGTGCACGATACAGGAAATCAACCAATACCTCTTCACGAATCGGTTCGTTCTGCCTAAGCATGACTATGCATTACTTCGAGCGCGACCTCTGATATTCTGCGACGGGAGATCACGCTGCAGATGGTCCTGGCACAAACACCCGGTCAAATCGAGCACTACTTACGAAGCTACCTTCGCGAATCGCTTGCTTCGAACCCCTAAGCCGGATCCTGCAATGTCGAAATACGCTGACGTCATCGTTGCGAGTTGCGCAAACCCTCACGGTATGGCCACGTTGATATTGCGTTTGGTATATTACGTATTGGGAGTGGCAAACGCCGCTGTCGTCCATCGTGCCCATGATCGCAATTTGGCCAATAGAATCAACGCACTCACCGGTGTTGAAATATATTCGTCGACTCCCGCCTCATAGGCTTGGACTGCGAACATGTCGTTTCTTTCGGGCGCTATGAGAAGGATAACCATATCGGTAATATTGCGCACCCTAGCGCAAAGCTCCAAGATATTGAGCCTTTCGTGCGCGGGGATGCTGCGCATTCCGCCTTCAGACGCGCTTCGCCCGCCATATGCATCGATACAGATCAGATCGTAGCCAACCGGCTCTTGGTTTGGCGCCCTAGGCGCGATGGTCGCTTCCCACAATTCGTCCGTGCCGAACTCTGCCTTGTACATCTGTTTCAGGTCCCTGAACCAATCTTTGGATGCTTCTTTGTTCTGGCTTATTACGTAGATCCTGAACACGCTAGAACCTCGCTTCCCCGCCAACTATCCCCGACCGACTTGCGCAGATCGGCAAACAGGGGATTTGGAAATTTCGCGCGCCTTTTGCTGTAAAATTCCCGTATGTTATTACTGAGCAACATGATGAGGTCATTGCCGGCATATTAGGTGTCAATTTAGCTATCAATGTTCGGTCAGTAAGAAGTACACATGATTAGGTATAAGTCGCATCACAAATTCTGGGAGGGCAAACGCTGCAATATGGTCGTAGGCGAGAAATTGCTTTGGGCCAAATCGTTGGTGCGCGGTTCAACTCATATCTCAAGGGTTAAGTCGTCACATCGTGGCACGACCGATGTACGTACCTTTGACGTGGTCGTTGTGAGTTCTGTCAACCCAGAGACTGCCATTTCAGTTTGCGAGAAGTTACGCTCTCGTGTTGATGGGGCAATCGTCCTAATCACGGACAGAGGTGATGAAGTGTACCAGCGCCGCGCATACTCGGCTGGTGTAGACGAATGCGTGCTGAAGCCCATCAGTCAAGCCCTGTTTCAGGCCAAGTTGAAGGCTTGGCACAGGCGTGTTTCACTAATTCGTCGTTCAAGGAATGGACGCCTCCCGGTGTAGCTACACCCTCTTTCTATTTGTGCAACGATCGGAAAGCAATGCTTCTGGCGACCCAAGTGACCACACTGGGTGGGTGTTTCTATGATGTCAAGACGAATCACAATCACCCGTAGCCGAAGCTGCACTCCTCCTCTGCGGATACCCCCCGGTTAATGATTTCGCATTATGAGCGAAGACTGTGTATACAGCAAACGCCATAATTGGGCGGCTACTGAAGATTTGACGCTTCCGAATTCTCTCGACAACAGAATCTTAGCGCCTCGGCATGCGTCCGTTAGCGGAAGAGCCGACTGTAGTGCGAGATGATTATCGGAGGTACTGCGAATATGGCCAGACTTTCCAATTTTCAAGTTCTTGCCCATCGAGATAGATGTGCGTCGTGGACCAGTTCTGCACATAGTCCCATATGCGCCAGAACTTCCGCATGTCTCGTTTCTCGAAGACAACTCTGTGCACGAGTCGCCTGTTTTCGTCCAGCAATTGAACGTAGCTGGGCATACGACGAGCAAGTTCGAGCACGATAGGATAGAAATCTGAGCGGCTATGGCCGAATTCAAGAATGAGCAGCCAAGTGTGCTGCGTGGACGGCACAGAAGTTTCGGTTTGACTCTGAGGTGAGATGGCACCGTTCTGTTCGCTGGTTGCCATTTCCTTGAGCAGTGGTTGCAAGAGCGGCCGAATCGACGGCTGAGGAAGAGAGAAGCGCAGGTCGCGATGGGCAGCTCGCCAGGGCTTCGGTCGAAGGTCTAGAGGACTGATCTGTCCGTGTACATATGTGAGTGGTCCCGCGCCGAGTTCTTCCGTGATCGAACGCAAGCGCAGAGAAGCAGTCTCAGTAGACAGATGGCCGCTAGGAATGCGCCAGGCACGGCAAATAGTGGCAATTTGCGGTGGCTGGAGTTCCTCGTATAGCAGTGTCTGGAGACCGAGCGCAAGTTCTAGAACGGTGGGCGCTACATCGGCCAGGGAGGTCCACTTGGCGATTCCCGCTCCGTTCGAAGCCAGCCAAAGGGAGAGAAGTATGGCTTTGGCGAGCCACTCGTTGTGGTGCCATGGAGTCGCCATACTCCATCGAATCAACTCGCCGAGGATTCTGTCGTCGCGACCGCCTGTCTGCAGCAAAGTTACCTCGATGTGGGCGATGAGCAGACGCTGAAAGGCCGGTGGGGCAGGTAGGGCTGGGTCTTGCGCCCATGTGAGAAATGCGCCTCGTTGGGGTGGTGCGAGTCCAGCATAGGTCGACCCTGCCGAAGCCGATCCTACGCCAGCGCCCGAATCGTGTGTGACTGACAATGCTGGATCCACCTGGTACGGGTCGACGTACGCTGAAGCAGCGTGCGATGCATTTTCGGTCACCGGATACGCTTCGAGCACTGAAGCCACCACCTGCTCCATTGCATCGTCGGCCGACTGTTCATGGGATTGCCCTGACAGATCGCCGCTGATCTTCAGATCAGGATTTTTCAATGCCTGGACAAGTACTTCCCGTGCGGTTGCGTCGCGACCGGACACCCTCAGAATCGGCGCGTAAGGGAGTGTCGAATCCGGCACGGCTACGCTACCTGCGTATGCATGGCGCTCATTGGTCCATGACCGAACCATCGCTGTTTAGCCGCGTCGTGACGTCGCGAGGGACGTATGGCCAGCGTTCTGCTGCGTCATCGGCCAGTTCGATACCGATGCCCGGTGCGTCGGGAATGATCAGGAACCCGTCCTTCAGCACCAGCCTGGATTTTACAATTTCGCTCTTGGGCGGTTCTCCTTCGCCGAGCGGGTACTCCTGCAAAGAGAAGTTCGGAATACACGCTGCAAGTTGGACGCAGGCCGCAGTGCTCACGGGGCTCAGCGGATTGTGTGGCACTACTCCCACATTGTGTGCCTCCGCAAGTGCGGCGATCTTCTTACTGTGTGTCAGGCCGCCCGCCAGACACACGTCCGGACGAACATACTGCACCGCGCCGCGCTGCAACAGCGACTCAAATTCCCATATGGTGTGGATCCGCTCCCCTGTCGCGATGGGTATGTGGATGTTATTCGCCACAAGGGCCATGGCATCAAAGCTATCGGGCAGTATCGGGTCCTCGTAAAAGTATGGATGATACTGCTCAATTCCGCGCGCCAGTACAATCGCCTCCGCTGGGGTGAGCTGGCGATGGATTTCTACGCATAGGTCCACATCGTTTCCGACCGCGTCACGGTACATGCCGACAGTGTCGATTGCATCCTGCATCTTCTCGGCGTGGGTCTTGAAATAGGGAACACTGCGTTCCTCATCCAGGAACGGCGTCAAATGGCCGACGGCTGAGAACCCTTGATCTTTAGCAGCAAGGCAACCGGCTACGAGTTTTTCTTTCGTATCACCGAACACATGGTAGTAGACGCGTGCTTTCTCCCTGGTCTTGCCGCCCATTAGCTGGTAGCAGGGGACTCCGTAGTACTTGCCAGCAATGTCCCAAAGGGCGATGTCGATGGCGCTAAGCGCGCCCATGATGGCGGCGCCGCGGAAGTGAGTCCAGCGATAGAGATACTGCCAATGGTGCTCGATCCGTAGCGGATCCTCGCCGATTAGGTAGCGCTTGAAGGTTTCGAGTGCGCCGGCTGAGGCTTCGAGATATCCCCACGCGCCGGACTCACCAAGGCCGGTGATACCCTCATCCGTGTGTACGCGGACGAAGAGGTAGCGATCCACGAATATCGTATCAATCTTCGAAATACGCATGAGGTTTCTTTCCTAGGCCTTCGTTTCCGTAGACGCTGTGCCTCTCAAGAGGGGCCTTGACTAGTGGACAGATAGTGTCCACGTCACCGGTTTCAGGTCGATGTCTTTGCCCCATACTTTGCGCACTGTGTCGACGTAGAACAGATAGTTATTGTACGGCACGTCGGGCGGCACACGATGGTCGCAGAAACCGATATAGCCTCCCTCCTCGACAAGCGGCGTCAGGCGGTGGATTTCGGCCTCAATAGCATCCTTTGTTGTGGCAAGAATGTGCTTGTCGAATGCGCCCATTATCAGGAGGTCTTTGCCGTACTCTCGCCGGTACTTGATGGGATCTGCGCCCCAAGTGCCTATCTCCAGAGGGAACATACAATTGACGCCGGCATCAAGCCACAACGGCACAAGTCGTTCAATGTTGCCGTCGCAGTCCAGCCATACCACGTCCACGTCGTATTTGTGCAACAGGTCGGTGATGCGGCGATAGTGAGGAACTAGATACTGCTTGAAATGACGCGGACTGATCAGGGGGCCTGCGTTGTATGCCATATCTTCCCACATTCCGCACGCTTCGAACTGTGCTCCTGTCTCGAGTATGCGGGTCAACGTACCGATTATGCAATCTGCGACCGTCTCGACCATCTCCTCAAACCAGGCCGGGTCATCGTAAATCACGTAGGCGAGCTTCTCCATGCCGAGCCAGTTGCGAATTTTACCGTAAAGGCTGCCTCCGGGGACTACCAAAGGAATATTGCGATTAGGATCCCGCCAGAATTTCACGCGTTCGTCCCAATCGTCCGGAAAGCGCGCCGGATTCGTAGGATCAAGTCTCGGCGCGTAATGCTCGCGCCAGCTCTCACGGTCCGTGAGCAGGTGTTGCTGTGGTTGGGGTATAGAGGGCAGAAACTTGCGCCGGAGAACACGTACGCCATCCTCCTGTTGCACCAGGATATCTTCGCCCAGGTCTTCGAGCACTTCATAGGCAAATTCGGGCGCTAGATCGGGATTGACGCCCACGGCATCCGCGCACGTTTCCGGGCCTGAATCCATGCCGAAGAAATCCTCACTGTTCTCTCGATTGACCGTAACGGGGAGTCCCTGCTCATGCCAGATAGGCAACGTATCCTCCCAGAAATTGAAATCCCAGATGGGAGAACGGTCCCGCGGTCTGTAGTGCATTGTTGCGACGAATCGCTCGCGTTCGTTCATCGCTATCCTCCGGACTGGCTGTCGTTGTCGTGATCTGGAGATGTTTGGGTCAAGGCGTCTGCAAGGCGCCAAGGCACGGGTGCCATTATATCACAGCAATTCCCGCGGAGTGGGGCTCCGAGGCTGCCATTCGCAACGGATAAGCGCATTGCTCACTCCTGTGACGGGTCGCCCCGCGGACAGGCGACAGGTGGCACTGGGAACAATTGAGCCTACGGTCCCGTCACAAGATCGGTCACGCTATAATCGATCAGCTAGGTCGGGAGGCCAGTAATTCCGGATGCCCTTTTGGGCGAGGAGGATACTAACCATGCGAGCCAAAATTGCAGTGGCCCTGGCACTTGCCATAGTTCTCTTGACGTCGGTTTATCCTGCACGTGTGGCCGCTCAGGCGCTGGAGCCTCCCTGGCCGCGGCCGATTGCTGCGGTTCCCGGAGTATCCGTTGCGGAGTATCTCGCCGAGGTGTCGATTGAGGGGCCGATTGCCCAGGTCTCTGTTACCCAGGCGTTCCGAAACGATTCCAGCAGTGTGGCGGAGGGTAGCTTTTTGTTTCCGCTACCGGAAGATGCAGCCGTGGGCGACTTCCAAATGACCGTAGACGGGACGGTACTGGAAGGGCGCGTAATGGATAGCGCCCAGGCTAGACATATTTACGAGGAAACGGTGCGTCAGCTCCGCGATCCCGCGTTGCTGGAATACGCCGATCGCGGCCTTTTCCAAACTAGCGCGTTCCCCATACCGCCCGGAGAAACACGCGAACTTGCGTTTCACTTCGGGATGTTACTGACTGCGGAGAACGGACTCTACCGCTTTGACTATCCCTTGCGACTGCTGGGCGCCTCGGTACCGCCGGAACGCACCGAGCTGGCTATACACATCTCGTCGGACGACGGCATCCGAACGATCTACAGTCCGTCCCACGATGTGGACATTAATAAGACTGGCAACCGTGAAGCCGCCATTCATTATTCCTCTGAGGGGATGGTGGAGCAGTCAGATTTCGCCCTGTACTATGGTATTAGCAAAGACAGCGTGGGAGTCAATCTGATTAGCAACCGACCTGCCGGAGAGGATGGCTATTTCGTGCTGCTGGCAACGCCCGGCATAGAGGTTGCGAGCGACGAGATTGTCGACCGCAATGTGGTGTTTGTGCTTGACGTTTCGGGCTCCATGGAGGGCCCCAAGCTGGCGCAAGCGAAGGACGCGGTGCGCCACGTCGTCGAACGACTGAATCCGGGAGACCGCTTCAATCTGATAGCGTTCAGTACGGGCGCACGTCTCTGGAACGACAAACTGACAGCAGTGACGCCTGATGCCATAGCGGACGCCTTGACGTGGATTGAGCAGCTGGATGCCTCGGGTTCTACCGATATCAACCGCGCTTTGCTTGAGGCGCTCGCTCAGCTTGGCACCGACTCGAATGTGGACGGCGTGCCCTGCTATGTGCTGTTTATGACTGATGGCCTGCCCACGCAGGGCGAAACCGACATCGACAAGATTATCCGTAACGCTAACGTGAACCGGCCGGACGGCGCGAGCATCCGACTGTTCACATTTGGCGTAGGCTTCGACGTGAACACGGATCTGCTGGATATTCTGAGCCGAGACCTTGGTGGACGTAGCCGCTACGTACGACCTGACGAACCAATAGACGAATCCGTGAGTGATTTCTATGCTACGATCCAGAAGCCGGTACTCACCAATGTCGAGGTCGAATTTGGCGCAGGCGTCGCAGAAAGTGACTTGCTTCCCTATCCGTTGCCAGATCTATTTGCAGGTGAGCAACTGATCGTTGCGGGCCGCTACCGGCACGGTGGCAATACGAGCATCCGCCTACGGGGCAATGTAGGCGCCAAGACTGTCACCTATGAGTACCCAGAGCTTCTGTTGGTCGACGTTGGCGGAGAACCATTTGTAGCACGGCTGTGGGCCACGCGCAAGATCGGCGCGCTGCTGGACGAGATTCGTGCAATGGGTCCCGAGACCGAGCTTGTGGACGCCGTGGTGGATCTCAGCATGCGATACGGGATCGTAACGCCCTATACGTCGTACCTCGTCGAGCAACCGGACATCCAGTCTAGCAGAGAGACATTGGACGACGGCGACGCACAGCCGCGCAAACAGATGCTATCGAGCGCACGCGAGTCAGTGTTTGCGGCCACTGCAGAAGAGGCGGCGGCGCCAGCTAGCGGAGAGGCTGCGGTGCAATCCAGCATCGCCAGGGAGTCATTGCGTTCTGCACAGGGCGTGGACGCGCACCAGGGCGTTCGCTTCGCAGGTGGCAGGACGTTTGTGAGTGCGGGAACCGCAAACACGGCAGATGGCCAACAGGCGACGCTGTGGGTTGACACTTCGTATAGTGAAGACCAGAACGTGGAAACGGTCGCCTTTGCAAGTGATAGATATTTCAGGTTGGCTTCGGATCCTGATGTCGCCGAGATACTGGCATTGTCTACGGAGGTCCTGTTTGTCATGGACGGCGACAACGCTATCCGGATAACAGCCGAGAAAAGCGGCACGAGCCAAGAATCGGACCCGGCTCAGAACCTGGCGCAACCGCAGCCCACGACCGGAAAATTCTGGGACAGCTTGATGCTGTGGTTGGCAGGCAAGAGGGAACGATAGTGCGCGCAAGGTAAGGGCTGTGCGTGTACTGCTTTACGGGTTGCAGCAGTATGCGCTCTCCAGCAAGGCAGAGTGCGCGAAGTCACGGTCGGCGCTGCGACTTTGAGCCTCCGACCCCACTAAGCTTCACCGGGTAGCAGACGGGCCAGTCAGGATATGTAGAATTTGTTTGGTGCGTGAAATAACCTGTGTCCGACAGCACGCGACGGGTGGTCCGAGCAACGCGTTGTGCGCAACCGTGTGATAAGCCGATGACGGGAAACGCTACGAACAATTTGTTGTAACACCGAACAAACGCCAATTTCCCAGAGGTAGATCTTCTTACTATACATAAATCTCTTTTTGGTTGGGTGGGGCAACAAATGGGGAATTGGCGCTTTGGCTTCAATCGCCGGCACGACATACGATTTGCCCGCAGAAGCGTTCTTTTGTTGTGCCACCCAATTAACCTGTCAATCACCTAAGGACAACGCAGAGCCAGGACTCTGCTGCGCACCCGGTTCCGGTACGACGGTTTGCGATTTCTCCCCAGCCGGCTTCGGAACCCATCACTGTCGCCAAGTTATCCCCAGCCGGCACTCATCGGACAGGACAGTTGCCTCACCTAGCGTCTGCGTGTGTCGCGCTTACTTAGGGGACGCAATCGTTAGGAGATAACCGCCCACGTCTGCACCTGTGAAGGAGCGCACGACGACAAGATAGTCTCCAGGGCTAGACGCCCGGTAGGCCAGCGCTGCGCTGCTCCCAAGCATACCGCGGCCGCCGTCGTCGTCCTCCACGTACTCGTCGCTTGCGGAGCCTGACGGCCCTATGGCGAGAACCGGGTCTATCATTGCGGCTTCTGCCAGGACGGTTACCTCGTCCCCGCGCGCGAGCGAAATGACGAACCAGTCTATATCTGCGGGGTAGTTGATTGTGCCGGTGTAGGTTTCCCCGGTGGTCAAACTTTGCCCGTCATCTTCGTCGTTGATGGGCGTTAGGCGGTGGCTACCGACGAGCCTGTACTCGGTTCGACCTGGAACGTATTGCTCCACAACTACATATTGCGGACCGTCGCTGGAGACTGTGTCCGAGACAACTTCAGAACCACCAAAGCTATTGTCGGCAGCAGCCGTTTGTTCGGGGACGGAGTCGAATAGCAGCAGTCCCAAGTCGGCATCGCTGTCGACTTCAACCGTGATGTCTGCGCCGAATGGTGCATCCATGAGATATCCATCAGTGTCCCATAGACTTAGAAGCTGTGCTGTGTGGCGGCGTCGTGGCGTACCCAGGCCGGCTGCAGCCGGCCTGGGATCTTCAGAGCCGGCTCCTGCAACCATACGGTCCAGTCTATCCGATAGGTCCGCACTCGATGTCGCCAGGACGAATTCGTCGGCAAACAGCATGCCGCTAATTCCCAGGACCTCGCCGTCAGCGTCCACGAGAACTCCACCGCTTTGACCGCCAACCCCGGTTGCGTCAGTCTGGTAGAAGCGCAGTGAATTGAGACTGTCCCATACCCGCGTCCGTGAGAGGATGCCCTCGGAGATGGAGGGCACCGGGAATAGCTCACCTTCGCCAGGATAGCCGATGAGATAGACTGTGTCTCCCGGTTGCGTTTTGTAATCTTGTCGGATCGATATGGGCGGGATATCGGTTTCCAGCGGACCCAGGACCGCGAGATCAACGAGTTCATCGGTCTCCACGACAGGCACGTCTAGAAACTCGGCGCCATTCGAGAATACCACGCGCGCGTTTCTGAACGGCCACACCACGTGGGCATTCGTAACTACGTAGTTGTCGCCGCCCAAGACGGTAAGTATGCCACTCCCGGTACCGCTAGGCGTTTCAAGAAACGCTATACTGGGGGCCACATTCCGGTAGACACTGCCAGCTGATGGTGACGCTGTACGAGTTTCGGCGAAGGGCATCGCCGATTCCGCGTCTGATTCTGGGATGGGTGCGCAGGCTACCATCACGAGCACCAGGAGCGATAACAGGGGGATAGAGAGGTATGAGCTGCGTGGCGCTACGAGTCTTTCCATTATGGTACTCCCGCCGTTTCGGTATCCGCTGTCTTCGCCCGAATGGGTGAAAGGCCATATTTCTCCATCTCCGGAACTCCCTAATTCGTGTAGTCATCTCCATGTGGTAGATTTTGTGATGTGTGTACCTGCCTGTGGGAATGTATCAAAGGCTGGCCGTATTGTACCAGTCCGGCTAGCCCATCGGAACCACAGGCTGCAGAATGACTTGGTACCCAAACTGCCCACGACAGAGGCGCCTTTTTGTGCCGCGCCGGTATTTGTCGGCTCTGCATGCGATACGTAGAATATGACAGGTTGCGGCGTGAGCATCAATGGCCCACCGCGCCACAAGTTTGCGGAGCAATTTCCCTTTGCCGACCTTGAATCTACCCGGCCTTATCGACGTGCACGTGCATCTGCGCGAACCGGGAATGACGCACAAAGAGGATATCTATACCGGAACGGTTGCGGCGCTCGCGGGCGGAGTCACTGCTGTGCTCGATATGCCCAATACGCTGCCGCCCACTGCGACTCCCCTGGCATTTGAGGCGAAGGCGCAATTGGCCGACGCGCAAGCCGCCTGTGACATTGGTTTGTTTGTTGGCGCCACGTCTGCGGACATAGATGCGTATCTTCCCGTCGCACAAAGTGCATGCGGGCTGAAGATCTACGTAAATGAGACCTTCGGCAATCTTCGTATAGACGAACTCGGTCTGCTGCACAGGCTGTTCCGGACTTGGGCGGAAAAAGCCGATAGGGTCGGCTATAGAACACGAGGTAACGCAAACGGCATTGGTCCCGTCGCGGTTCACGCTGAGGATCTGATGGTTCCTGTGTGCGTCAACCTAGCGGCGCTCTATGACGTACCCTTGCATATTGTCCATGTGAGCAGGCGAAGCGAAATTGAGCTCTTGCGTCGAGCAAAGGAGAGGGGATATCCGGTAACGTGCGAAGTCACGCCCCACCACCTGTTCCTGTCCGTCGAAAATGCAAAGGGTCTTGGCCCCTTGGGCGATATGCGGCCGCGTCTTGCCACACCGGACGATGTCGCTGCGCTATGGGACAACCTAGATGTAGTCGATGTTTTTGCCACCGACCACGCACCGCACACCTTGGCCGAAAAGAGAACTGCAGGTGGTAACAGCAGTCCCCCGCCAGGTGTACCCGGGGTGGAGACGATGTTACCTCTCCTACTGACTGCCGTTGACCAGGGTAAGCTCGCGCTCGATGACGTGGTGGAACGTTGCGTTGACGGGCCCAGGCGAGTCTATGGCCTCCCGGATCAGCCTGACACCTTTATCGAGGTGGATGTCGACAGCGCGTATATACTCCGCAACGAGCAGATGCGCACGAAATGTGGCTGGACGCCTTTCGAAGGCATGAGGGTGGTCGGTCGCGTCGAAAAGGTAGTGTTGCGAGGCGAGGTCGCCGTGGAACACGGAGAGGTGAGGTCGGCGAGGGGGTCGGGCGAAGTGATATTCTGGCACAATACGCCAGATGTGTAGGCAGGTCGGGTCGGACAAAATGTTCGGCCCTTTTTTTCGCCCGCGTCCGGCACACACTGATGGCATTGCAGAGTGTTCACGATCGCGGGGCGAG
Organism: Caldilineaceae bacterium; assembly: GCA_046259705.1. Lineage (GTDB taxonomy): Bacteria > Chloroflexota > Anaerolineae > Caldilineales > Caldilineaceae > JASGTU01. Next base: position 30,651 of record JBJYXA010000159.1, on the reverse strand, counting down.
CCGCAGGCTGGTGCGAGTGTCCGGTCGCAAACGCATTCAGCAGGACAATCTTTTCATTGGATTGAAGACAAAATATTGGGAGGGTAGATGCAGTGAAAGCAAAACAGAAAGACGTCGGCAGAATGCCCGCAGACTATCGCGACAATGGCTTCTACGGTAACGATATCATCAGTGTCAGCCAATTCGACCGCACCAACTTGGAGTATATCTTTGGCGTCGCTCATGAGATGCGAGTACTCGTGGAACGGTTTGGCAGTGCCGACTTGCTTCAGGGCAAGATCTTGGCGAACCTTTTCTATGAACCAAGCACTCGTACTAGCTCGAGTTTTCTGGCTGCCATGCTGCGGCTCGGCGGCCAAGTGATCCCTATCAACAACGTCCAGTACAGTTCGGTTACCAAAGGGGAAAGCCTGCCCGACACCGTGCGGACCCTAGAGAGCTACGTGGACGTTATTGTGCTGCGTCACCCAGAGGTGGGAGCCGCCGCCGTTGCGGCGCGATACGCCTCTAGGCCGGTGATCAACGCGGGGGATGGCATCGGCGAACACCCATCTCAGGCCTTGCTTGACCACTTCACCATCATCGAAGAATTGGGGACCACGGACGGCCTCAAGATAGCGATGGTTGGCGATCTCAAATATGGCCGTACCGTGCACAGCCTGACCAAATTGCTGAACAACTATGACGTAGAGTTCACTTTTGTCAGTCCCGAGATCCTGGCCATGCCGGAAGACGTGCTGTCAACTGTGCGCGCCGCAGGGCGACCGTATTCCGTTACGGAGGACGTGCATGAGATTATCGGCGAGGTCGATGTACTGTATGTCACGCGGGTCCAGAAGGAACGGTTCAGCGACATGGCGCAATATGAGCGCCTCAAAGATCAATATGTGGTGGACGAGGAACTGATGAAGCGAGCGAAAGAACGCATGATTGTGATGCACCCGCTGCCGCGTGTCAACGAGATCAGCTACAACGTAGACGACGATCCGCGGGCCGCATACTTCCGACAGATGCGAAACGGTATGTATATCCGCATGGCTCTACTTGCGGCGGTCTTGGGCAAAGCGTAGCTCGGGGCAGACAATGGCTCACAGGGATGGGGCGCAGAATAACTTGGCCAAGATCGTCGTGCGCATATTCGTCGCGCTGATCTTCGCTTTCTCTGCATTCTTGTCCCGTGCCTCTTGGTATGTGGTGGTGCACGGCGCGGATCTCGGCATCCAGGCCAACAGTGATGACGAGTTGGTGTACCTGGATGCCGGTGGCGTTATCAAGGTGTTTGATCCACAACCGTCGATCGGCGCTCCCGAGGTTAAGTGGCAATCGCCGAGCGGCGGCTGGGATGGAATTGCGCTGGGAGATTTCAACGCCGATGGCGACGAGGAGATTGTGGCCATCAGCAGACAAGGCGCAAATCGTCTGGTCATATTCGATCCTGTTGCCGAAGGGATCGATTCAGGGGATGCGGATGGGGTGATCAACGGCGTTCCGTGGGAACAGCTGTATGCACAAACTTTGTCTGGACCGCCGCAACTCGTCGCCACCGGCAACTTCGACCTGGGTTCACCGGCGGACGAAATCATCTACTATTATCAACTGCCGCCGGGTGAAGTTGTTCAGGACGATGATCCCTATCGATTTGTGTTGGTCTCCGCAGAGGGGACGCCGCCCGACGGCAGCGCATGGTCAACGATATTGACCCACGACAGTGGCAACATCTGGGACAAGATAGTGCCGGGCAACTATGACGGCGTTGGTGTGGATGAAGTCGCCCTACTCGGAACCGATACCGGGAACCTGAGCGTCTATCGCCTTACCAACGGCGCACTGGAACGTATCCGGCGCACGGTGAATGCGGAAACGGAATGGCAGGACGCCGATTCCGGCCAGTTTGTCGCAGGCGGTCGTGAGGAGCTTGCACTGGGTCGCGAGGCGGACTATCCGTATCCAACATTACTCGTGAGTCATTTTGTGACAACCGACGATTGGCCCGACGACTTAGCCCAACCCAACAATCCCCCACCGCGCACGGTATTTATGGGCGATATCAGCGGTAACGGCGACGACGAGGTGATCGCGCTGCGTGACGTCCCATCCAACCTCTCCGGCCGTCCTAGGCTATTTGTCCGCGACAACGGCAACGACACAATTAGAATCGGTGAATTGAGCCTGGATGCGGACAACGGCTATCAGGCCGGCGTGGCTGGCGACATCGACAGCGACGGGCGAGACGAGATCGTCATCATGCGCAACAATCGTATCCGTATGTTCATGCAGCCGGAGGCCTCGGCCAACTTTCAAGACGAAGAAGTGGCAACAGGTTCGCAGGTGATACTTGCAGGCAATCTCGATGCGGGTGGCCTGACCGGCGCCAGCCGCTTTGGGGTGAGTCCCAATTCCGTCACCGATTCCGTTGTGTCAGGTTCCGTTAGTGGCAGTCATGTCCTGGCCATCACCGATGTAGTGAACGGCAGCACCATACCCTTCACCGCACGCGTCGAGGATAGCTCCACATGGCTCGAGATTAACCCTACCTCCTCCTTGACGCCGGGCGCCATCGACGTGGTCCTTAATGCGACGGGTCTCATATCCGGAACGTTCACCGATCGTGTGATCATCAGTACGTCCGATGCTTCGGTTGTCAACGCACCTTACTCGATCAACGTGAGCATGTCGGTGATTCCAGGCGTCGCGGTGGTACCGAGGGAAATCGTGGCCCTTGATCCGAATTGTGGCGAGGGGAGTAGCCCGACTTCGCATCTGCTCTCCATAGAGGGCACCGAAGACGCTGCGTTCAGTATCAGCGAGCAAACGCCCGTTTCATGGGCGGACGTAAATCCGGTTACCGGGACCATACCATCTCAGGTGACGGTAACGTTGGATAGCGGCGAGTTGGTCTCAGGCACAGGAAAAACGGAGCTGGTCGTGCGAGCGGAGACCGGGAGTGAGGTTGCGGTGGCTCGTGTAGATATCTATCTGTTGTGCGTTGAATCGACTACGCGCTTGCCGCTCGTAGCGCGCTAATTCATTTGCGCGCCGACGATAACGGTACCGACTTCATAACCGTCGCGCGCGAGAGGCAACTGCCGGAAGCGGCGGGCCCGGATGGGCAAGCCATCGCTCTCGCGCAACACCTCGAGCCAGACTTGATAGTCGCCCGGCGCCAGCGACTCCGGCAATGAGAGTTCGACCTGGTCGCGTACGGGCACACCGGCCGGCCACATGCTGCTCGGATAATGCGCCGGACCCAACGCGTCCTCTCCCAACAAGAGGCTTGTCCCTGCTTCGTCGACGAGCGACACGCGAGCGCGATATGCGTCTTGATAGCTACTTCGCGCCGGCCGCCACACAAGGTCCAAATGGATCGTCTTTCCTGCCGCCAATTCGCTTGCCGGTATACTCGCCTGAACCAATTCGAGATAGTCGAAGCTCGCAAGCGAAGGCAATTCCAAGTGAACGTTCTGTGGTACCTGAACATGAACGCTGCCGAGCAAAGCGTCGTGGGCTGCGTCTTCTCCCCCGCCCGTTTGCAGTGGGATGAGGTCGTCCGGCCGGTATGCGACCAGGTGAATATCGTAGTCACCCGGCGGTGTCGAAACGGGGATAGGAAGTGCCAATACCTGTGCCTGCCCGCCGCCGCCAAGGGCATTGAACGTAAGGTCGGGGATGCCCTCGTCGTGTTGCGCCCAAACCGTCCCATCCGCATCCGCCAACCGTAGACTGACCGCGAGCGCTTGTGAAGGGGCATAGTCCAGAAGTGGCTGCCAGCGTACGGGCACATAGAGGTATGCGCCGGCCTCTACCTCTTCTGGAACCGTTCCATCCGCAACACTGATCACGTCCTCGAACTGATGAAGATCTCCTGATTCATCGATGATTTTTCCTGTTGGCCCGGTGCCCGAGTACTCCTCTAGTGTGAGGTTACCCGTGCCTGTGAATGATGTCTTTGACTGCAATTCTTGATGCGTGTCGAACCAGCGACGAATGAGGCCGTCCGGGTCGTTCACAGTGTCGTACAAACGGTAATGCCAAATGCGCTGATGGGTGTCACCAATGAGGTTCAACGCGTCCTCAGTTTCGACAGAACTGATGGCATAGAAATCCGCGTTGTCGGAACCCCAGCCCAACGAGCTGTCCCCATCTATGGAACCGGTCATCACGCCGAGGGGACTCGATGACTTAGCAGAAATGGTCTCCGGGTCCGTCAGCCTGGACCATATTACGGGGGCAGGCGGCAACGCGTCGTAGGCGGAGTGCAGGGATGAAGGCCAATACGTGTCGATTGCAGTGTAGACCCAGCCCGCATTGGCAACTATCACGTCCCCCGGTCGCCAGTGTTTGGCCAACAGCGCAACGGCGGCACGATGGTCATCGGGCCGGAAGTCGGGCTTTCTCCAGAACTGCGACATGCTGTACGCGGAACCTAGTACGACAGCTACGCTAATCAGAGCGAAAAGAACGCGTCGAGATTGATAGAGATACCAAAGCGCGGCAGCGATGATCAAGGTAAACGCCGGCGCATACAGTGACAGATAGCGAACATGAAAAATGGGTACGAAAAGTGCATTGACGAGAAATATCAATACCGGTGGGGCGAGAACAAAGATCGGCAGCCAGAGCCGCGCCGCACGTGGTGCAAAGTGCTGCGAAGACAAGTTTTTCGCATAGTCATAATAAGCAATCAATATCAGAACGGTCATGAGAGCCCAGAACCACCCCTGCACGCTTGGTATGCTCTGTCCGACCAGATAGGATGCAAGCGCGGCGCCCGTGTCGTTGAGAACGGCGCTCATGTTTTGCCAGGGCACGCGCCAGGGGGGAACAGGTGGGTGCAGCACCTGGCGCACAAACAGTGGAAACCAAGGTGAGAACAACACGAGGATACCGAATTGCGCGGCCAGCCAGGCGAGGACGGCAGGACCGATGCGTACCTTCCCTCGAAGTTCCGTGCCGAATGTCACCAAGGCGGCGATATTGATCGCGAGCAAGGCGAATGCGAAATAATAGAGTACGTACATGCCTGCTGCGCCTGCGGCGACGTAGACTGCGAGCCAGATCAACGCCGATAGGGGAGGGCTCCGCCTAGGCTTGCTGTTTTGTGGTGCCGGAAGGGTCTTGCGAACGAACTGTAGTGCAGCCAGTAGACAGAGCAAGGCAAGTGCGCCGGCCACTGTGTACATGCGTACTTCCTGCCCATACCAGATCAAGAACGGGTTGATTGCTGCCAACCAAACCGCCGCGGCGGCTATTGGATCGCCTAACAGAATGCGCCCTATCGGTACAAGCAGCGCTATGCCTATGACACCGAAAACTGCGCTGGGAAAAGCAAGAAGAAACTCGAGTGCCGGCCCGCCGAATGGCTGCGTGAGGCTCACCCAGCCGTGCAGTAAAGCGTAGTAGCCGGGAGGATGGATGTCCACTGCGGTGTGCGCAAGCATTGCGGGCAGGGATTGTCGCGCCAAGAAGGCACTCACGGTCTCATCGTACCAGAGTGACTCGGTCCCGAGCCGGTATAGGCGCAAGGCGAAGGATGCCGCAATGCCCGCGATGACCGCGATTCTGTATGGTGAGAAAGCCACCTGCTGAGTTGACGAACTATTCGGGTATGTCACGCAATGCACCAGGGATGTGAGTTCTTCGCACGCTGGGCGCCCTTATCCCGTAAGGCTACCATAACTCAGCGCGGAACTTGAAGAGGTCGAGTTACAACGCCGGCGTTTGGCCTGTGCTGAGGTGGAACAGGCGTTGGCTGAGCTTCGTCTTTGGAAAAGGGCACTGGACTTATTACAATGTGGCAGTCGCCGGACGAATCTCTGCCGTTGCGCCAGCTGGTCGTTCTGTGTTCTGGTGCACTGGTTCCGGCGAACTTCTATAGGCTGAAATATTCGAAACATACTTATGGCGACGCTACGTGGTTCATCCCTGATTACTACATCGGTAACGCTCAGCGGCTGGCGGAAGTTCATCGCACCGCTGGCGATTGTCGTGGTCGGATTGGGAATGTGGGCTCTGTGGTCGTCGACTGCGCGCACAGTTAGCGTATCCGTCGACGGTGGGAGCGAAGTCATCAAGACCCACCGGCGCGATGTGAGTGGACTGTTATTCGATCTAGGTTTTCAACCGGAAGTCACGGACAGAGTCACCCCTTCGCTCGATACACCCATCCGTGGGACAACCGCCGTCTCATTTTCGCGAGCCGTACCCTATCAAATATCTATCGACGGTACGCTGGTGCAGACGACTAGCTGGGGGGCGACGATAGCCGACGTATTGTCGGATGCTAACCTCTCTGTAGAACCTTACGACACGGTATTTGTCAACGAGATCGCGGTAGGTTTGGACGCCGCCGCACCCGCGGCTCGCGTCAGCAGGCTAAAACAGACATACAGGCGTGTAGTATGGAACGGCGAACGGCTAGAACCGAACCGCATACGTGTCGATCGTGCGACTGCCATTACCGTTGACGACGGCACTCTTCCTTTCGACATTCACACCACGTCACGAACGGTTGGTGAAGCACTTCGCGATGAGGAGATTACGATCTACCTTGGCGATGTCGTTGTGCCCAGCCTTGGTAGCGAAGTGGTACCTGGAATGCGAGTCACAATTCAGCGTAGCCGGCCGATCGAGATTGTCGTGGACGGCCAGCTTGTCAAGACACGCACGCGTGCAGAGACTGTGGCTGACGCCTTGGCACAAACGCATATCGGCCTATCTGGTCTAGATAGAGTATCACCTGATCTGGAAAGCGAATTGCGTGACGGCGAGCGAATTGCCATCGTACGCGTGCAAGAAGATATTGAAATCGAAGAAGAGATCGCCCCGTATTCCACGGTGTATGTCCCTGACGCCAACCTGCCCATCGACACGCAACAGCTTATTACGCCCGGCGCTGAGGGCATCACACGCACGCGCTATCGGGTTCGCTACGAGGATGGCGACGAAGTCACGCGCGAACTCGAGGACACGTGGATTGCGCAGGAGCCCGCTGAACGGTCCATCGCATATGGTCAACAGATCGAGCCCAAGACATTCACTGCGCCTAATGGCATCCAATACACCTATTGGCGTAAGGTGCGCATGCTGGCTTCGAGCTACAGCGCAGGGACTTCGGGCGTCTCCGCAGCCAATCCGCATTACGGCCTTACGTACACGGGCGATACCATGCGGCATGGCATCGTGGCAGTGGATCCGTCCGTGGTCCCGTTGCGATCAAAGGTGTACGTAACGGAATACGGTGAAGGTGATGCCCTGGACGTGGGCAGCGCTATTCTCGCCAGACGGATCGATCTGGGCTATGACGACAGCAATTTGGTGCTGTGGAATAAATGGGTAGACGTCTATCTGTTGTGGCCGCCGCCACCTTCTTACCAAATCACCTGGGTGTTGCCTAACTGGCCGAAGCCCCCACAATGATGCACGGGTATTACGCTGCCTCATGCGCTACCACCTCAAACGTAGTGCAGACGTGTTCTTCTGTACACACCTCGATAGCGGTCCACTGACTACATGACGGATTCTGTTTCAAAGCCGCGACTTTCTGCGAGCTTACCTGTGTACATCGCTCTGGCATTAGTCGTCGTGGTCGGATTCGCGCTGCGCGTATGGAACGTCGACTTCGATGAGGGCATCGGCAGCCATCCGGACGAACGCAGCACGGCTTGTTTCTATGCCACTTCGCTGCACATGCCTGCAAGCTGGCAGCAATTCCTGGATCCCCATCAGAGCCCACTGAACCCGCTCTGGGACGTAAATCAGCAGACCCGGCGTAGCTTTACGTACGGGCACTTTCCACTGTATCTAGGCGTGGCGGTCGGAGAGGGTATGCACCGCATCGCACCTCTGTTCGATCGTCTGGGCGCGCCAGAACCAATGGTGAGCCTTATGGCCCGCGCTCACGAGGATTGCAGCGCGATCGCCGTGGCCGGCCGATTGACGATCGCATTCCTTGATACCGTTACGATACTTCTGCTATTCGTGCTCGGTCGCCTTTTGTTTGGTCCGCTAGCTGGATTGCTGGCAGCGTCCTTTTATGCGTTCAGCGCCCAGGCGATCCAGCTCAGCCACTTTTTTGCCATGGACCCGGCATCCACGACGTTTGTCGTGCTTGCTGTGATTGGCGGCGTCAGGATGCTACGGTCGCAATCCTTTGGCAGTGCCGTGCTGACGGGGATTGCAGCGGGGCTTGCCATATCATCCAAATTCAGTTCTTTGCCAATACTTGCGGTGCCAGTGACGGCAAGCGTCCTCGCCGTTATCTGGGAGAGCCAGCGGGCGCGCCGCGATGGATCGCAACCGGACGGCAGACTACAGTTCCGCGCCACCTTCGGCGTGCTGGTTGCATGCCTATTTGCGGGATTGGCATTCTTGGTCACCAGCCCGTATGCAGTTCTCGATTGGCAGAGCTTCATCCAAGCTACCCTCGTCGAACAGGGACGTATGGTGCGCGGCATCGCAGATATGCCCTTCACGCGCCAATATAGAAATACGCTACCGTACGTGTATTTCTTGGTGCAGCAAGTGGAATGGGGCCTGTGGTGGCCTCTGGGATTGGTTGCCCTGGCGGGAACAGCGGTTATGTTCGTGGTGATGGTGCAATCACTTGTTCAAATCGTACACAACTGGCTACTCATTAGCCGGCGGAGGCAAGGGCAGATCAGAATGCCTCCTTCGTACCAGACTGGGCTCCTGATTGCTTGGAGTTGGGTCGCTCCCTACTTCATGATCACAGGCGCGTTTCTGGCCAAGTTCAACCGCTATATGAGTCCATTGTTGCCGTTTGCCGCATTGTTCGCGTCCGGCCTGGTATGGTTGCTATGGCGCTCGAATCAAGACGAGTCGTCTACAAACACTACAGTCCACCGAGTGAATACTGAGTTTGGCGAAGAGTCTGACGCGGCGGCCGGACAGCCCCGAGATCCTGCTTCGGCGGACATGACCGAGCACACTCATGATGAGTTTGACGAAATACCGAATGCGGCGGATGCGCAGTTTGGGCCTGCCAGTGTACCGTGGCGCACTGTGCGCAAGGGACTAGCCATTCTGGTGGCCGTTGTCGGTATCGGCGGCGGTCTGTTCTGGTCGGCCGCATATGTTAATGGCGTCTACCGTGGTGAACACACCTGGATTACGGCCAGCCGCTGGATATACGAGAACGTACCTGCAGGTTCTGTGATTCTCTGGGAGCTATGGGACGATCCGCTTCCCAAGGCGGTGCCTGGAGAACCAGGCATGGACATGGGGACGCACGGACTTCGCAATATCGACTGGAGCCCGTACGAAGAGGACACGGCTCAGAAGTACGAGATACTCAAGGAAAAGCTACGAGAGGCAGACTACGTCGCGTACAGTTCCAAGCGCATCTACGATAGCGTGGACGAGCTTCCGCGTCGTTATCCCATGACGACGCGTTACTACGACGCGATGTGGAACGGAAGTCTTGGCTATGAACTCGCCTATGAGATAACCTCTCCGCCCCGCCTGTTTGGACACGTGTTCGAGGACAGAACCGCCGACGAGAGCTGGAGTCTGTACGACCATCCACAGGTTACCATCTTCCGAAAAGTACGTAACTTGAGCGACGCGGAGTTCGATAGCGTGTTGGGGGGAACCTGGAAGGAGGCCATTCCCTACGATACCGGTGAACCTTCGCGGTGGACGCGCCCGCTCATGTGGCTGGGGCTTCGAGGCGGTCCCGGTTCCGATTACCAGGGATTGTTCGGCACGATACTGGGGCTGGTAACGGGTGAACACGATTCGGCGGGGGCGGCGGAGGACGAACCGGCGCAGTTGCTTGCCGAGTCTCTTGCTGAATTGCCAGTCGTCGACAATTATCGGTGGAATGACTGGGCAAGTGCTAGTCCCATCGCCGCTCCTGTGGTCTGGTGGCTGGTGCTTACATTGTTGGGCGTGGCGATATGGCCGATTTGTTTCCGACTCTTTGGCGGGTTCAGGGATCGCGGCTATCTGCTGAGCCGGACTGCCGGCTGGCTGCTTTCGGGCTGGCTTCTTTGGTATTTGGCCAGTTTCGGAGTGTTGCAGAACACGGTACGCAACGCATGGTTCGTTGCCGGTGCCGTGGCCATCGTAGGCGTCGCTGTGGCTTATCGTGCCCGTCACTCAATGGCCGGCTACTTGCGAGCGAACTGGCCAATTCTGGTGGCCGGAGAGATACTTTCGGTTCTCGCATTTGCGGCGTTCATACTGGTCCGCCTGGCGAATCCGGACCTTTGGCAACCGTGGTTTGGTGGCGAGAAGTTCATGGAGTTCGCGTTCCTCAACGGAATCTTGCGCAGTCCCACGTTCCCGCCCGTGGATCCGCATTTTGCAGGCGGGTTCATCAACTACTACTACTTCGGCATCTATTTGGCCGCCTACCTTATCAAGCTAACGGGCATTCACGCCGAGGTTGCCTTTAACCTTACCATCGCGATGCTCTTTGCGCTCACGGTCTCCAACTCTTTCTCTATCGCGTACACGGCCTTTGGTTATGCTAAGGAGCGTGTCGCCAGCGCGCAGATTCCTTGGCGTACAGGCTTTGCCGCCGCTCTGATTGCGCCTCTGTTCGTTGCCGTGATCGGTAACCTCGACGGCTTCGCCCAGGTAGCTCGTAATCTGACCAAAGTGAGCGAAAACCAGGCGACTGGCATGCCGCCTCTTTTCTCTTGGGTTCCTGACGCGTTGAACGGTCTGGCGATCACGCTGGCGGGCAAGGCGCCATTTCCTTCCTATGATTTTTGGGCGCCCAGTCGCGTCATCCCGTTTACGATTAATGAGTTTCCCTACTGGAGCTTCTTGTTTGCAGACCTGCACCCGCATGTAATCGGCATCCCCTTGGCGCTTCTTTTCTGCGGGCTTCTATTCAGTATTCTGAGTTCGGCATCGACCGGATGGCGCTCGCTGCTGCCACGGCTGATCGCACTCGGCTTTCTGCTCGGTGCGCTGAGCAGTGTGAACTTGTGGGAGCTGCCGACGTATCTTGCCCTAGGCGTTTTAGGATTGGCTGTGCACCGGTTCAGGCGTGAAGGAAGCGCCGGACTACTGAATACTGCCGTCGCGAGCGCAATATTCGCGGGCGTTGCGGTTGTCACGTTCTTCCCATTCTTTCGCTCATACACGAATGTCGGCGCGTCCGGTATCGGCCTGGTTCGAGAGCCGGATCCACTGGGTACTTGGTTGTTGATCTGGGGTCTGTTCCTATTTGTCGCGGTAAGTTGGATTGTGTATGCCCTAGCGCGCAGACCATGGTCTTGCCGCGGCGAGGTCGAGCCTTGCACGCCGACCGGAGTGGAGCGGGCGTACAGTTTGGCTGCCCGTCAATACGATCGGCTGCCACGTGTGATCTATCTGCATCGACTGCTTGTGCACGGGCCAACCTTCGGATACTTGGTTGGTCTGGCAATTGTCCCTGCAGGCGTTCTCGCCGCGATTTTCCTAGTCTTCACCGGTCACGCCGTGCTGGCATTGTGCGTGCTTCTGCTGGCACCTGCTTTGCTGTTGCTTTGGAAACGCGGGGCCGACTCTGATCCTGCGGCGCTGCTAGTCGCGGTGTTGACGTTCGCATCATTGGCGATCCTCGCCGGCACACAGGTGATTTACCTTCGCGACTTCTTGCAGGGCGGCGACTGGTACCGCATGAACACGTTGTTCAAGTTCTTTATGCAGGTCTGGGTATTGCTCGGTCTGGCCACGTCCATAGCCGTACCGCGAATGTGGATTTGGCTCCTCCACCGTGCCCGCGGCGTGCAGCAGACTGACGGAGAGCCCGCAACGCAGAGCATGTGGCCGCGGAGAATGCTCGCGATTGGATGGGGGAGCGTACTTGTCGTTCTCGTTGTCGCAAGTCTGACATTTACGGTGTTGGGGACTCCGGCGCGGCTTTCTCAGCGTATGGTCGGGTGGCGCCCACCGTTCGGGACGTTGGACGGGCTGCAGTACATGCGCGAAGGCGCCTATACCTTACCCGACGGCGCTGGTCAGGTTGACCTACGCTACGACTGGGAGGCGATCCAGTGGTTGCTCCGCCATGTGCGCGGCAACCCTGTCGTAGTCGAGTCATCGCAAGTAGACTATTACCGTTGGGGAGGCACCCGTGTTGCCAGCATGACGGGCATGAGCGGCCTGCGCGGGTTTCACGAGTCGGAACAGCGTTCAGGATCGGCGGTGAGCGAGCGTGAGCAACTGCATCGCGAATTCTGGGATACGCCGGATATGGCACGCACGGAGGAGATCATCGACCAGCTTGGGATCGAACTCATCTATGTGGGCCCGCTGGAGCGGATATTGCAGCCGGGCGGAGTGACGAAACTGGAGGATATGGCGTCGGAAGGATTGTTACAGGTGATTTACGAGAACGAGGGTGTGAGTATCTACGCCGTACCCGGCAGTCTAGTGGTAGGCGACGATGACATCCTAGTTCCTGCCGGCGCGGCACTACGCGACTCCGGTTGAGACCGAGAAATGGTGAGAGGGTACTCTCGTGCCGGCGCGGCATTGCCGCTTGATATTCCAGGTAGTGTAAGTCCATGATTGCAGTATTTCGAGACATCGTACCGTGGTATGTGGCCGTCCAACTGTGTACGGTCGCGGTGCTGCCATTGTCTTTGCGCTTCTTCCGTGATCTTCCTGATCGGGGATACGCATCCGCCAAGATCCTCGGCATATTCTTGGTGGGGTTGATCCTGTGGCTCGGCACAAGCTATGGTCTGCTGCGCAACGAATTTGGCGGCGCTATGTTTGCTCTTGGCATCTTGGCGGCCGTCAGCTATGGCTTTGGGGGAATTCGCGCGTTGCGGGAGAGTTGGAATGATTCGCATAGCGCGCCACACAATCGCATATGGTACATTGTCTCAGTCGAGGGATTGTTTCTCGTCGCGTTTGTCGTCTGGACAATCGTCCGTGCCTATGATCCCGCAGCGAATCACACGGAACAACCCATGGACTTGATGTTCATGAATAGCATCTGGACGAGCCCAGCCTACCCGCCCAAAGATGCGTGGTTCGCCGGCTATCCGATCAGCTACTACTATTTTGGCTACTGGCTGCTGACAACACTCGGTCACTTGTCTTCGACGCCCCCTGCCATTGCATACAACGTGGGACAGGCCTCCTGGTATGCACTCCTGCTGACGACGGGATACGGCCTCGGCTTTGATTTATTCGCACTGTATGGGCAGGCCGGCCAAGGCAGTGCTGTGGGTGACGGCGGGGAATCGCGGCCACGGCGTGTGCTTGGTCCATCAATGGCGGCGGGTGGGTTCACCGCACTGTTCATCGGCGTGATCGGCAATCTGCAAGTGGTGCTCGAATGGTTGTACGCACGTGGCGCCGACCTGTCCCGCCTCGCGACCTGGCTCGGCGTCAACGGTTTTCCCACCAATGCCCAACAGTCCGGCAAGTGGTACATCGGCTACGACTGGTGGTGGTGGCGCAGCAGTAGAGTGCTATCGGATCAGGATCTGTTAGGCAACCATATCGAGGTGATCGACGAGTTCCCGATGTTCAGCTACGTGCTCGGCGACAACCATCCGCACGTGTTGGCCATGCCCGTCGTAATCGTCGTGATAGCTATGGCGCTTAGCCTGTACTTGGCGGCGTTGCGAGCCAAGCCGGTAGCTTCCGAAGGACGCCGGTTCTCCGCGGCCTGGACCAATTTGCTTCATGCGGTCCCTATGGGCTTAGGAGGGTTGCTGCTGATTGCCCTGGTAAGCGGCGGGCTGGTGTTCATGAACACTTGGGATTACCCGCCCTATTGGCTGCTGCTCGTAGGTAGCCTGTTCGTTGGCGCGCGAACGTCCGTGGTGCGCAGGGCGGGGCAAGAAATCGCCACGTTGGCGCTCTCTTCGGCGATGCTGGGTATTGCACTTGTGATTGCAACTATCGCGATCTATTTGCCGTACTTCTTGACTGCGCAAAGCCAGGCAGGCGGATTCGTGCCAAACCTCTTCAATCCCACGAGGCTCCAGCAAGCACTCCTCATGTTTGGCGTGTTCCTGCCCGCCGTCATCGGCCTGCTGGTTTGGGGTTGGAAGGAAGCGAGGCCTTCGGCAATGGCGATTCTAGGGTCCGTAGCATTTGTCGTAGGCATTCCGGCTTTTCTGCTGGCCTTGAGCGCGTTTCTCGTTACCAGCACCGGGTGGGGCAATGCGCTTCTGGCGAGTATGCCGACCCCTGAGGAAGCGTCAGCGTCGCATCTCGTCTACATGGTGGGCCGCTGGACGTCGAGGCCGTATACGTTTCTTCTTTTTGGTCTGGCGCTCGCAGCTTGCGCGGGAATCGGGTGGTCGTTCCTGCGAAGTCACGAACTCACCGAACGCCAGCGAGTACTGCTGTTTGTGCTTCTCGTGTCCGGCGTAGGGATTCTATTGGTCTACGTGCCTGAATTCGTGTATCTTCGTGATAATTTCGGAACTCGGATGAATACCGTGTTCAAATTTTACTATCAGGCCTGGCTCTTGCTGGCTGTTTCCAGCTCGTTTGCGGTAACGGCTGCCCTATTTGCGCCGCGGAAGAGCATCCCTCTGGTGGTGAGGGCGCTGGGCGTATTGACGCTGGTCGCGGCGCTTGGCGCCATGTTGTTTCCTTTTGCTGGTGTTTACAGCAAAACAGGAGGGTTTGGCTCCGACGCCCCTACGCTGGATGCAACGGCCTACATCAATGGCCAGAATCCGGCTGAGCCGGTTGCGATTGCGTGGCTGGCAGCCAACACGGAACCGGGCGACGTTGTACTGGAGGCAGCGGGGGCAAGCTATGATTCATCGAGCAGCCGATTCAGCGCTACGACGGGGCGTGCTACACTTCTCGGTTGGGAGGGGCACGAACGCCAATGGCGCGGCGATGCGTACGGCCCCATGGCAACGGGACGGAGCGAGGCGCTTCAGCGGATCTACACGTCCGCACGCGCCGAAGAGATCCCAACAATGCTGAACGATTGGGGCATCGACTACGTTATTGTGGGACCCAGAGAGCGTACCTTTTATGGCGTTTCGCCAAGATCGGAAGAGCGGCTCGCAGAGGCGATGGACCTCGTCTACCAAGACGGCAACGTGGCGATCTACCGTCGCCGGTAGAAATATCGCAGATCTCGAGATACCAAAAGCGCATGACAGCCGTATGACTCGACGAGACACTTACCTGAAGAACTGATGTTGCACACCGCAAAAGCTGCCAATGGGAATATGACCGTTGAGGTGCGAACCGCCACGGACCTGGCCGGCTTCGCGTACCCGCCGGCGACAGATCGCCCTCGGTTTTCTGCACACTCCATCACCATGGAGCATGTGCTGTATGCTTCGATTCTCGCAGCCGGCCTGGCTATCCGTTTCATCGGCCTTGCTCGGATGCCGTTGAACGGTACGGAGGCAGCCAACTCTTGGGCGGCATGGCGGGTGGCAATGGCTGTCGACGGACCGGATACCGGTCTGCCGACGAGCGTGCTGTTTCTCCATTTACAGAGCCTGATATTCTGGTTGGGCGCCAACGGAGATGCTGCCGCTCGCGTGGTCAGCGCAGCGGCAGGCGCTCTGCTTATTCTTGTACCGTGGCTGCTGCGCGCGTTGATGGGACGCACGGCTGCGCTGGCGCTATGTGCGTTCTTCGCCCTGGACCCTTGGTTGGTCGCGTTGAGCAGAACTGCAGACGGCGCAATGCTGAGCACATTGCTGGCGATACTCTTGCTCGCACTGCTGGTTGACTTAGCCCTCTCCCATACCAAACAAGGTGAAGAGAAAGCCGACGATGATGTACAGGTGGACGGAAGGCGCAGGAGGACAACGATACTGACAGCGCTCGTCGCCGGTCTATTCGTGACGAGCGGGCAAATGGCTTGGGCCTTTGCGCCGGTGCTGGCGGCGTTCGTCGCGCTGAACTTCTCTGCATTGCGGCGAGCAGTATCTGTCGACGGGGCAGTGATTGCATCGTTCGTGGGCGCATTTCTCGTCGGCGCCACCGGCTGGCTCATAGATCCGGCAGGCATCGGCCTCGTCAGCGCAAGCTTGACGGAGTGGATCGACATGGTGGTTGGTTCCGAGGCTGCGCGTACAAGTGTTGTGGGGGGGCTCTACCCTGCCGGTTGGAGTTGGAGAGCGCTAGCGGCCGATCAGCCGCTGGTTACCCTGCTGGGCGTGGGCGGGTTGTTGCACATGACCTGGCGTCGCCGCACTGCCGCAACTGTGAGCGTTCGATGGCAAGTTCTGCTGTGGGGTTGGCTCGGGTGGGGCCTTATCCTCAATGCCCTGCCGGGCCGCAGCCCATTTACGCTCGTAATGTTGGCGCTGCCCCTATTGTTCGGGGCAGCATATGCCCTCGGTGAAGTGATCTCAGCCGCGCCCGTAGGCGCCGCATGGCGTGAGACGATTACCGTCGTGGGCGTCGTTCTGTTATTGCTTGCCTCTGCCGGATTGTGGGTCACCGCGCTTGTCTCGACTCCCACAATCGACTTTTTAGTGCTGCAGGCGGTACTCCTGATTTTGCTCTTGTCTGCCGCGATTCTCTTGTTCTTCGGCATATGGGTCGGGTGGAGCTACGCAGCGTGGGCAGGCGTCGTCGCGTTTGGGATCACGCTGCTCGTGTTCAACGTGGGCGCGACTTGGCGCGTGAATCACCATTACGATACCGGACGCGTGACGGGTCTTTTTTCTGACGTCGGCGACCTTGGCATCAGGCAGCTTGTGGCTGACGTCGAGACATTAAGCGCGCATATCTCCGGCGATGCACAAGAGATGGACGTAATCGTAGAAGAAACTGGCGTACAGGGGCCGGACGGTTCGGCCAGGTACGATACTGGACGTCAGGCGTTGTTAGCGTGGTATCTTCGCAACATGCGCAGGGTACATTGGGGGGAGCCTGTGGAAGGTCTCCCTGAATCGCGCCCAAGACCGCTGGTGATCTCAGCGCAGGGCACGGAAGGGTACCCGGCGATACTTAGTGGTGAAGATTACGCCGGCTCTGATTATCGGATCCGTTTGGGCTTGGCCGATGCCGGGAAAGGCTCAGGACCGGTTGTGGATGACCGACAGGGGCTGCGGGCTAGGATTGAACGGCTATGGTCTCAGAGGTTGCAACCGTGGTTTCGTTGGGCGATGTACCGCGGCGGCGGTGCACAAACAGGCAGCGAGTTCGTGACGCTATGGGCGCCCAGGCAGGAGTAGACCTACGCGGGTATGGATATACGGTAGATAGACGATCGTGTAGTGTAGCAAATGCCCTAAAGCGGTATGTGCAAACGGATGGGGCAAGCATGAGTGTCGGATGTGAGCAATGGTGATACGCGAAACAACAATTGACGCCGAAACGAGCAACCCGGAAGCCAACGCTGGCTCAGATGGTGATCACGGTTCGGTCACGGATGGTCTGACGAGCGAACGTACGCCAGTGTTGGACAGGCGCTTCATGGAAGTCGTTCCTATTACGTGGGAGACGGTTTCATGGTCCGTCCTGCTCGCTTTGGCCGCAGTCGCCAGGTTCTACATGCTTGGCGCGCGAGCCATGAGCCATGACGAGAGTCTGCACGCGCTGTATTCGTATTATCTATACAATGCGGGTAACTACACACACGACCCCATGATGCATGGGCCGTTCCTCTTCCATATCAATGCACTTATGTATTTCCTCTTCGGTGATTCCGATACCACTGCCCGTCTGGCTCCCGCGCTCGCTGGAATCGGCGTCGTCGCCATGGTCATTCCGTTCCGGAGATACATTGGTCGCCTAGGCGCGCTGGCCGCAGGGGTGCTTGTTGCGTTCAGCCCGAGCATCCTCTTTCACAGCCGCTACATCCGTAACGACATCTATATTGCTCTATTTGCGATGGTATGGATCTACGCGGCATTTCGCTATCTCGAGGCGCAGAATGCTCAGCGTAGACGCTGGCTAATGATTATGGCGTTTGCCATGGCTCTGGGCTTTGCGACCAAGGAGAACAATTTCATCCTAGGTGCCCTAATGGGTGCTTTCTTCGCCCTACTTGCACTATGGCAGGTGATAGGTTCCCGTGCATACATCGTGGCCCTGCCTATCGTCGCTGGCGCCAGCGCTGGTTTCACTTTCTATGAGGCTGGTTGGACGTCGTTCGCCACAGTCCCGGTGGCCGCCGGCGTGATCATTGCTTTCGGACTTCTCGTCTACTGGCTGCGCGGTGAAAAATGGCATCGACTGCGGCGTAATCGGGCCGCAGATCTGACCGTGATGATGCTAACGCTGGTTCTACCCTTTGCCGCCCCAATTGGACACGCATTAATGGGTTGGGATCCCATGGCGACGGCCACTACGACGGACATGGTGCGCTCCGTGGGGCTCGTGGCACTCATGATCGGGGTCAGTTTTGGTATCTCCTATTTTTGGTTCAGCATGCGTTCACAGGAGGATTTCCCAGCAGGCGTCACCTGGTCACAGTGGGCGCAGGCCATGGGCATGTTTTGGCTAATCGAGATTCTCTTGTTTACGACGTTCCTGACCAATACGCGCGACGGGCTGGCAAGCGGGATCGTAGGCAGTCTCGGGTATTGGCTTGCTCAACAGGAGGTCGCGCGAGGAGGACAACCATGGTATTACTATCTTCTGCTCGGCGGCCTGTACGAGTTCTTACCCATGATTCTGTCCGCCGGCGGTATTATCACGATGTTCGTGGCCGCATCGCGCAACCCTCGATGGGATCCTGTGGATGCCCGGGATGTCCCGGTCACGCTTTCTAGAGCGGTTGCTCCCGATGAGGACGCCTCACGGTGGTCGCCACTGGAAATGCGCAACACCGTCGTTGTATTTCTAGTCTATTGGATAGCTGGTAGCTGGCTCGCCTACATGGTGGCCGGCGAGAAGATGCCCTGGCTGATGACGCACTTGGCGCTACCCATGGCTGTTTTTGGTGGGTGGTGGTTTGGCTGGCTCATTTACCGGATCGACTGGACGAGAGCGCGACAATCGCGCGCAGTATGGTTGATCGCCGCGACGCCAGCCCTCGTGTTCCTGCTCGTATTGCTACTACGTAACGGACCCGCGTTTGGCCGTTCGACAGAGGAAGTGTCATCGACGCTACAATGGTTGTTGGCCCTCGGGGTATTCGCTGCCCTGGCATACGGAGTCATTCACGCGGCCAGTCGCTCGGGGTGGCGATCCGCGTCCGCCTTGCTGGGCGTGGGGGGCATTGCGTTGCTCTTCCTGCTCACGATTCGATTCACCTATATGCTCAACTACGTCAACTACGACATGGCCACAGAGTACCTTGTGTACGCGCACGGTTCACCTGACATCAAACGAGCACTGAACGAGATCGACTTGCTGAGCGAACGGACCGTGGGTGACCGCAACATCGTCATCGCGTACGACGACGAGAGTTCGTGGCCTATGAGCTGGTATATGCGGCTCTATCCCAACGCCAGGTTCTACGGGGACAACCCCACAAGCGACGTGATGACGGCGCCCGTGATTCTTGTCGGGCCGAAGAACTTCGAGAAGGTTCGGCCTTACGTCGCCAGAGATTACGTCATGCGCCCATACCGGCGGATCTGGTGGCCGGACCAGGGTTACTTCAACCTGACTTGGAGCGACGTCTTCCATGCGCTCAGCGACAAAGCTGCCAGAAAGCGTCTGGTCGACATTGCGTTTTATCGCCGTTTCACAGACCCGGACGATCCGACGAAGCCACGAGACCTGACACAATGGCCTACGCGTTCGGAAATGGAGATGTACGTGCGACGGGATGTCGCCGAGGAAGTCTGGGACCTGTCGGTTCTGCCGGTTGCCTCAGCGAGTGGAAGCATGCAGGCGCTTATGCGCGAGCGAGAGATCGACCTGAGCGCATCGGCGATTCTGGACGGCGTGTACGACGGCCTGCCCCTAAACACGCCCCGTGCGGTCGCGGTGGCTCCGGATGGCCGGCTGCTCATTGCGGACTCCGGAAATCACCGCATCGTCGTGCTCGACAACAGCGGCCAATTCCTCTTTTCGTTCGGCAGTCATTGCCGATTCGACGCCGGTGTAGCCGCAGATTGCCAGGACCCGGATGGTGACGGGCCGCTTCAACCAGGCGACGGGCAATTCAACGAACCATGGGGCATCGCAGTCGACGCAGCGGGCGCCATCTACGTGGCGGATACCTGGAACGGACGCATCCAAGCATTCGATGCTGATGGCACATTTATGCGGAGTTGGGGGTACTACAACACGACAAACGGCGAGCTGGGCGATCCCTACGCACTGTTCGGGCCGCGCGGCTTGGCCATCGACAACGGTGGCAATGTCCTGGTAGCCGATACGGGCAACAAGCGGATCCTGCGCTTCACGCCAGATGGTAGTTTTGTTGATCAGGCAGGCGGGGGCGGCGTGATTCTGGGACGCTTCGAGGAGCCGACCGATCTCGCCGTTGATCCGCGCGATGGATCGGTCTATGTGGCGGACAACTGGAATCGTCGAATCCAAAAGCTGGATTCGAGTCTGCAACCCATATCCGAGTGGCCGGTGCCCGGCTGGGAAAGCCGCGAAATCTACCACAAACCTTCCATCGCAGTGACCGGGACGGGCGATGTCTACATCACCGACCCGGAATACTATCGCGTCATTGTGTTTGATCAGAACGGTGAGCTAAAGGCGACATTTGGAGACTACGGAACAGACGCGAACCGGTTTGCCTTGCCCAACGGCATCGACGCCGGCGCCGGATCCGATCAAGTGATTGTGGCCGACGCCGACAATGGGCGCGCCATGTTGTTCCCGGCGTTGCCCTAGCGGCGGGTGCGTGCGCCGGTGCGCCCTACTCAGTTGCACGCCCAGAGCTTTCTAGTTGACGATGGAATGAACGGCATCCCCACGATACGCCGATTTCTCGTCGGCGCGACTTTTGTCCTAACGGCCATTCTGGGACAGTTGATCGTGCGCAGTGGGCACGCGGCCGCCGGAGGCGCTGTGATGCTTGCCTGCGCTGCAGGATTTGCCTGGCTGACCTGGGGCACGCCGCCGGCGGCGCCAAAACTAAATCTGCAAGGCCTGGTTTCGTTCGGAAAGGGCGATTGGTTCGCCGCCGCCGCGCTTCTGGCTGGACTAGCCTTTTCGATTGCATCTTTCATTGTGCTGGACGTACGAGAACCCAGCAGACAGTTCTGGATTCTCTATCTGCTAAGTGTGAGTGTAGTCGCGCTCGTTCCGGCAGGTGTGATTCTCGTACAGCAGGTATTTAACGCCGGCTTGGGCAAGCCATCCACTTGGTTTTGGATACTTGCGATCCTCCTGGCCGCTGCTGCGACGCGCCTCATAGCATTGTCCAGTCTTCCGTTTGGCACCTGGTATGACGAGGCCGCCAATGGCCTGGAAGCGCTTCGTATCATCAATGAACCGCAGTACCGGCCGGTCTATACAGATGGTGTAAACGCATCTGGCCATTATCTCTTTCTGATCGTGGCGGCTTTCGACATCTTTGGGGTAAGTACCCGGTCAATACGTCTCATCAGCGCAGTTGTGGGAATCGTCACGGTGGGCGCAGCCTATCTTGCGGGCCGGGAACTGTTCGGTCCAACGTCCGGTCTGCTTCTCGCCTTTTTGGTCGCGGTTTCGCGCTGGTCGATCAACTTCAGCCGGCTGGGCATGTATAACGCGTTCACACCTCTCTTTGAATTGCTCGCAGTCGCTTTTCTGATCAGGGCGCTACGTCGAAACCAACTCTCCGATTATGTGCTTGCCGGCGTGTCACTGGGGCTCGGCTTCTGTTTCTATGCAGCCTTCCAGTTGTTTGCGGTTGCTCTGTTCATATTCGTGGCATATCTGGTGATCGTCCGCTGGCGGCCTAGCTGGCGGTTTTGGGTTGGTATGCTCATACTTGCCCTGTCTGCGCTCATCATACCCGCACCGCTTGCCAAGTATGCGATAGAACGTCCCGATTCATACTTTGCCCGCGTGCAGAAGACCTCTCTCTTTTCGGGCAAGGCGCCAGGAGAACGGGTGAGTGCGCTTTCCGATAACGTGCGCAAACATGTGCTGATGTTCAATGTACGCGGCGATCCAAACGGTCGACACAACCTTCCCGGCGAACCCATGTTGGATCCGGTGACGGGAGCGCTCTTCGTGATTGGCATCGTTATCTGCATAACACGCATACGTAGTCCCATCAGCGTGCTGTTGCTCGCCTGGCTCGCATTGGGATTGATGGGGGGTGTACTGTCCCTGGACTTCGAGGCGCCGCAGTCATTACGTTCCATCACGGCGTTGCCCGCAGCGCTTGTCTTGGCAGTCGTCCCTCTTTCCATGCTGAACACGGAGTGGGTAAGCAGCGGTGGGCGCTACGTTCCCAATGCTGCACCGACGATAATGGCGATCCTTTTGCTGCCGGCCGCGCTCTACAATCTCAACACGTATTTCGTTCGCCAAGCACATGATTTCGCTTCGTGGAATGCATTTTCGACACCGGAGACTCTGACTGCGTCCATCCTGAACTCGCTCGGTCCGAATACGCAGGCGCATGTGATTTCTCTGTACGATAACCATCCGACCGTCCGCTTTCTCGCCCATAATGCCGGACCCACAGAAACGCTGGCGACAACTGCTTCATTGCCCATCGTGGATTCGTCGGACCGCGACCTTGTTTTGATACTGGATGCGGAACGGCGCGACCTTTTTGAGGAGGCAATTCGGACCTATCCCAATGCTATTACAGAGGAGATCACGCCTCCCTTTGGTGGACCGGTGGTGCTCTACGTCGTAACCGTGCCGTACGCGGTGAGGGAGCAGTTGCAGGGATTCACAGGTCGATATGTAACGCAAAGTGCACCACACCAGAAAATTCTGCGACGAGATGGTCGAATTGACTTCCGGTGGCCGGATGATGCGCCCATCGACGCGCCTTTTTCAGTGGAATGGAACGGCGTGTTGATTGCCGAAAGTTATGGACCCTACCAGTTCGGTCTGCAGGCGCCCGCGGCTGCGAATTTGTACCTGGACGAGACGCCTTTGGTGTCCTTACCGGACGGTGGCGACGGGAGCGAGGGTGTTGTGTTGCCGCGGGGTCGCCATATGATTCGCGTTGTCGCCGACAGCGGCGAGGGCGCCATCCAGTTGCGCTGGCGAACCCCGGACCGGGATACGGAAGTGGTCCCGTCATGGGTGGTGTACGGTGACGCTGTCACGAACAATGGACTACTGGGAAAGTACACGCCCGGCAGTGATTGGAGCGGGTCACCGATCCTGGAGCAAATCGACCGCGGATTCGACAGGTACTTCCATGTTCCAGCCCTCTCCCGGCCGTATACAGTGGAGTGGCTGGGAAAGATTGCCATTCCGAGTTCTGGCAGCTACGGCTTTGCCCTGGAATCCAACGACGAGTCGATCTTGCTGATCGACGGTGCTGAGGCTGTGTCGAGCCCCGGCAACGGCGTGCGCAAGGAGGCCTACCAGCAGTTGCCTGAGGGCCTTCACGACATTCAGATTCGTTTCTCAGATCATAGCGATCACACATTCATCACCGTCTACTGGAGCCCACCTGGTGCTGGCGGAGCATTTCAGGTACTACCGGATTACGTGCTGTTTCCGCCACAAGGCAATTATGAGCATGTATCGATGCCCAGCTTGGCAGATCTGCAGCAGACGGCAGAGAATGCCAGTAACCCGAGCTTGCCGGCATTCATATCGCCTGCAGATGTGGATGTCATAGCGGCGGGACTGGGCCAACCCGCTGGGATCACAGTCTTGCAGGGGATGCCTGTCGTGGCGTTGCCCAACGAAGGGCGAGTAGTGATGCTAGACGGGACCGGCAAGGCAGTGGTCGAATTTCGTCGTAGCGGTGGTGCGTTCGTAGAACCGTTTGATGTGGACGCCGCAGATGGCATACTCTATGTGTTGGACTCCGGTGCCGGCACGGTGAGCCGCTTCGATGCTGACGGTACCTATCTGGGCGACGTGGAAATGGCCGCGACCGACGGCAAGCGGGCGCGAGGGATTGGCGTCGACAACTCCGGCGCGATTTGGATCGCAAATACGTCGGGCGGCACTGTCGTACGCGTAAACGCGATGACCGGTGAAGAATTGAGGATTCCGGTGAGAGAGCAGATGTCCGGATTCGGCGAAGCGCAGCCCGTCGACGCTGCCGGCATGCGTAGCGCGGGAGGGCTCCTGTATGTCACCGACGCCGGCGTACACAAGCTCAGCGGCTACATTGACGAGACCATGCGAGTTTGGTCAGTGGACATCCCCGTGGCCAACTCGCTGCACGGCTCTCACGTTGCGACGGACATAGATGGCGCTGTCTACGTCACTGAACCTGAAAGTGGTACCGTCGCTAAGGTGGACACAGGTGGAGAAGTGCAAATACGATGGCAGCTTCGCACGGCGGATAGGTCCCCCGTGAAACCCGTCGGCATTGACGTCGACGATGCAGGCGACGTATGGGTCACCGACGTGGAAGGCGGCCGCATCCTTCGCTTCACGCCCACGGGTTCGTCTGAGCTAGGAGACACAGGTCAATAAGCCGTCATGCGCATGTCTAGGCTTCGTGCAGGAATAGAGTTGATCGTATCCGCCAGCTTATCGTGGGGAGTTGTGCTGTTGCTGGCGGTCTTGGCTGTGACGGCTTGGGGTGTCTCGCCAGCGCCGAGGGTGCATGCCCAGATCGGCCTAGTTGGCGCCGAGGATATCTCGACGCCAGTCGCCACCGGCGTGCCATTGCCCACACCCACCAGCACCCCGCCTGGCACCGCTGAGACAGAGACTACGGTCATCACTGGGACCACAGACACCGATAGTTCTGTCTACGGTCATGATTTGCCAGACACCAACTATACCGTCAGAGAAGGCGACACCCTCTGGACTGTGGCGCTGGAGATGGGTGTCGACCTAGATGTCATGCCCTGTATCGTTGGTCCGTACTACCGTCAGGACATTCCCCTCGTTATCGGCGATGTGTTGGCATCTCCTGCCGGTGAACTGATCTGCCATGTCGTATCGGAAGGAGACACGATTTCGTCAATAGCGCTCGAACACGGTGTAGACCCTGAAAGCATTGTCAACGACGGATGGAACCAGTTCAGACCGGGATCCAGTGTCGACTCGCCTTTGGAGCCAGGCAGGTATGTTCGGATGCTCATCAAGTCCGCCGTGGCGCCGAGCCAGGGCTTCTTCGCCTATATGCTGGAACGTCCCATCGACCAACCCCCTATGATGGCGCTGGCACGCGGCGGACCCGTCCAGGCCCAAGTGGATCCCCTAGTACCGTTGGATTGGCCTTACGGAAGCGGTTTTTTCGAATGGCCCTCTCCTGGGTGGATTACGCAGGGATATCGCAACGATCATCGTGCCCTCGATATCGCCGCACCGCTGGGCACCCCTGTGATCGCGGCGGATCGCGGGGTTGTGATAAGGTCCGGGTGGAACAGCCAAGGCTATGGCTTGTTTGTGGTGATCGACCACAACATCGACTATGTCACACTGTATTCGCATCTGCAGGATGTAGAAGTCGCCGTGGGCGACGTGGTAGCCAAGGGCCAGGTGCTCGGTACGGTAGGTTCGAGCGGCAACAGTACAGGACCACACCTGCATTTCGAGGTGCGCGACTTTGGTTCGCGCATCAATCCGCTGGAGGTGCTCCTGCGCTAGGTAAGTCTCAGTCGATCAGCTCCGTGAGCGGAAATAGCGGGCCGTGCATGCAGGCGCGTGTCAGCGAACCGTTCGTCCTCAGTACGACACAAGACATGCAGGCGCCCGTGCAGCAGAGCAGATCCGCGGGGACGAAGATGTGAGCGAATTCCTTGGCCAGCGCCAGTCGCCGTTGTCGGATTCTGTCGGCCCAGCCCTGCGGCGAGAGAGCGGTGTCCATAATCACCATTGAATCCGCCCAGTTTACGCCGTTGTCGATGCATTCCAACCACTGGTCCGTCTGCGACGCGAACTGGATTTCGACAGCGATAGGGAACAGCGCAAGCAGTCCGGATTCCATGCTGGAAGCCGGTTCGGCGTTCTGAATGGAACCTTGCGTGGTTCCCTCCTGTTCGTTACGCACAACGAGCGTTACGCGCCCGCCACGATCGAGCATTTCGTCCGCGGCCGGCAGCGCAAGTGGAGCGAAGTCCCGCTGCGTGGCAAGCAGAAGGTGGCGGGCATGCACCGGCAACTGGAACACACGGCCATAAGGACCTAGCAAGTTAAGCCGACTGCCCACAGCCATTGCACGCAGGCGACGGTACCCGATATCACGGTTTTGCGGCAGCCACACTGTTACTATGATGGCATCGGGCAGGTCAATTGCCGTTCGCAACCTCGTGACGAATAGAGGCCTGCGAAGGTAGACTCCCCAGTCGCTGCGCAATGACACGAACCGGTCTGCTGAGACAGGCACTGGTTCGCCATTCGTGCAGCGCGCCATGAAGAACTTGCCGGCGACGGACCCATGTAGGACGTTGGCCGGTACGGCCAAGTCTAGGAGCAGATGATTGCCGATGGCGTAGGCTGTTCGCGTGACGACAGATTCTATGGCGCCACTATGGTATTGAATCGGAGTCCCCATTGCGTGATATGCTTCTGGCATCGCGATCTTACCTGGGCTAGTGAGTCTGGCAGTTACGTGGAATCGGTGACGCCGGTGTGGCCTGTTGGTTGCGACGATTGACACGCGACGTTGTCGGGTACTGACTCTGTGCCAAACAGTATACCAAGAGCGCTACGTTGTTCCATTGCGCAGATAAATGACGGATGACAAAAGATCTAGGTCTACGGCGAGCATTTGCCGAACAGCTCAATCGAGGACTGCCCGAGACGGTGCGGATCCGTGTGCGGGTATGGTGGCCACTTATCATCCTCCCGTTTGCAGTGCTGAATCAAATCCTTGCGCCACATCCCGTATGGCTAGTACTCGTCATCGCACTGTCCGGCCTATATGGAGTCGGCCTGTTTTGGGTGAGAACTCAGGCAGGTAAGGTGACCGTGGAGCGAAAACGGACTGGCGCAGTGCTTGTCGTTGGCGACACGTTGGTGCAGGATTTCGAGCTGAGCAATCTCAGCCGGCTGCCCGTGCTATGGGTGGAGTTTGTCGACGAATCTGAGTTGCCTGGCCATTCGCCGGGACGCGTGGCTGCTTGCGGTCCATACTCCTCGTATCGTTGGGCTAGCCAAGTCGTGTGTGAGCGGCGAGGCGTCTATCGCCTCGGGCCGCATCGGCTGCATTTTGGAGATCCGTTTGGCATCTTTGCGGTTACCGCAGTTTCGCCCAAGACAGAAATCGTACTGATCTATCCACGAGTCGTGCATCTTCCCGAGTTTGAGTTGCCGCACGGTAACGCGGGGGAGAGCCGGCAGAGAAGAAGGCCGTTACGTGGGACGCTGCCGTCAGCCAGTGTCCGTGATTACCGGCCAGGCGATAGCCTTCGCCATGTCCATTGGCGAAGCAGCGCCCGGTACAGCGCGCTCATGGTGAAAGAGCTTGAAATTGAGCCAAGCGGTGACGTTTGGGTTGTTCTCGACCTCTGCAATCGGTGCAATCGATCAGATGCAACCGATGGTGGGCAGGACGACGTGCTCGAATACAGCATCATCGTGGCGGCAAGTATCGCCGCGCGCCTTCTTTCGGAAGGCGAACGCCGCGCGGTAGGCTTACTCGCTGTGTCCGGCCGTCTGGAACAGGCCGGGCAGGTTGCACTTCCCTCCAATGGGAATGGGCCAGTCATTGGAGAGGCGGCGCAGGCTTGGCAGGCCAGTGAGATGGAGAGACAGGCGGTCCTAGTGCCGCCGCAACCGGGCCAAGCCCAGCTCTGGCGGATCCTGTCTGCGCTGGCGCCGGTCGAGCCGACGGATGTGCCGCTCGCGAGACTGCTTCGCAACAGCCGTGAGGTACTCGGCAGTCGCAAAACAGTCATCGTTGTCACTGCCCAGACTAGCGTCGACCTTACTGAGCAGGGGTACGGACATCATGCGGCCGCTAACCCCGAAGAGGGTACATCGCCTCCCGAGACTGGATTGCAAGGGGCACAGACTAGCGACGCGACGCATGGTTCTTCGTTGCCTACTAGTCAAGAGACCAACTGGTTGGCAGAACTAGCGCACCTACGCGCGAGTGGTCTGGACAGTTCAGTCTTGCTCGTCACAGATGGACGTGCGCCTGTGCCTGGGGCGGAGGCGCGTACCCTGGTTTCCTTATTGGCGGGAGAAGATATTGCGTGTCAAATTCTGGATGCCGCCCAACCGTTGCGTGCCGCGCTGACGTTCCGCCGGACAAGGCGCGTGGTGCGGAATACGCCGAGCGGCGGTGCGGTGACGTTTGAGGTGGAGGAAGAGGTTGGCTAGTCTCGCAAAACACCAAGTGGAGGCAGTTGAGACGTAATGTCGACCACGACAAACCAGAACGGAATGTCGGTATATGAGACGCCCTCGCCCTGGTATGTGCGCGCCGCATTGTGGCTAGAGTCTCACCTGCGACCTTATTTGGGTTGGGGTCCGTTTACAATACTCATCATTCTTGCGACCCTGCCATCCTATGCATTGCGTCTTAATCACTGGGTATCACTGGAGGGCCAACAGGCCGCCTTGGATCTGATGGGTCCGTTTTGTGTTGTGACTGTCTGGATAGTAGCCGGATGGCGTAGCCCGCGACGGAAGCACGGCAGAGGTTGGGCCGGGGCAGCGCTGATGACGGTCCTGGTTCTTGTCATCGGCGCAATCGTGGTCAGTCAGGTCACGGCAACGTGGATTCCTGGGCCGCGCCAATGGTTCCACGCCGCATTGAGTGGGACATGGTCCACGGTGCCCGAAGGCGTACTGGCCGATTGGGCGCGGCTCGCCGGCCGAATACAGTTCTGGTGGGCAGGCGTTCGGACTGAGACGGCGTCGCAGGACAACCTCGTGTTTCTCGTCGTAGCGTCAACGGTCGTATGGCTCATCAGTGCACTTTCAGCAATGCTCGCGCGCCGATTCGGTACCGGATTTCTCGCGGCCGCTCCCCAGCTTTGGCTGCTTGGGATGATCCTTCTTTATAGTGACGAAGGAAGGATTCTCTTCGTGTTTGGGCTGGGGCTGGCCGTCCTCCTACACCTATTGACCGACCAGAATGCCATGGTTGCGCGTTGGAGTGAGGAACAACTGGACTACAGTCCGGGACTGTTCCTGGATCGCTTCATGCTAGTGCTCGGCGCTGGGCTGCTCATATTGACCGTGGCCGCCGCCATGCCGAACCTGTATATTCAGGCCATTGTCGATCGCTACTACGCGCGGATGGAGCCAACCTATGATTTCCTGGAGAGCACGGCGGAACGGCTCTTCCCCGGCATCAAGGGTGTATCAAGATTTGGCGGCGGTGTTGCAGGGGGCCTTCCTAATGAGTTCTTGCTCCAGGCGGGACCGAATCTCTCAGACGAAGTGGTGATGTACGTCAGCACTAATGATGCACCAGCTTACGACTATGCGGTCGACGCGGTGCCACCGACTGGTCACTATATGCGCGGCGGAACGCTCGCCAATTACGATGGCCACGGCTGGAGCAACACAGTTCCGACTGAGCGTCTGGATATCGCGGCGAATAGTGCGCTGGCGAACAGATACCAAGGTTTCTCAGGCCTTGAGGCGGGTCGCAGAGAAGTAGTGCAGCAGGTCGCACTGGCATTCAATTCACAAGTGCTTTATGCGGCCGCCGAGCCCGTGGAGGCATCGGCTGACGTACGCCTAGAGCAACGTTCCCCAGGCGACGTCGTGGCTCTATGGGCGAGTGAGAAGAGCTACACCGTAGTTTCTCTAGTACCCGCTGTCAGCGAAGCGGAACTTGAGGCGACACAATCTTGGGGCGACGCCGTACCGCTGCCGGCCGGATACGAAGTGCACTTGCTACTCCCGGATGCGGTGACGGAGCGCACCCGAGATCTGGCCCGTTCACTGACGGATGGACAGCCTACGATGTATGAAAAGGCGCGAGCCATAGAGGGCTACCTGCGCTCGTTCGAGTACGATCTCGACGTGCCTGCACCGCCGGACGACGTCGACGATGTTGCGGACTATTTTCTATTTGAATTGCAGCGCGGCTACTGCGATTACTACGCAACTGCATTTGTCGTGCTCGCACGTTCGGTAGGCTTGCCCTCTCGATTCGCCACGGGTTTCGTGCCTGCCCACTGGAATGCCCCCGAAGGCCGGTGGGCAATCACCGAGGCAGAGGCTCATTCGTGGCCGGAGGTCTATTTCCCGGAGTACGGCTGGATTCCCTTCGAACCTACGGCCGGGCGCTCCGAGCTGGTCCGCGTCGGCTTGCCGTCATCGGCCGGGCTTGGGACAGCGCACACTGTGGATGAGCCAGAGCAGAGGGCCGACCAGCGTATCGTTTGGAACTGGCAAATGCTTTTGTGGCTCGTGCCGATAGGGCTACTTCTATGGGGAGCATGGCGGTTGTTCGTTCGTATCCAACAGCGGGGCGAGGATCCCTGGCAAACCCTCGTTCGTTGGGGCGGGCGTGCGGGCCGGCCAATGGCTTCCGACGAGACGATCCTGGAGTATGGACACGGTCTTGCAGACTATGTCGTGGGAACTCAAACCGAACGTCAGGATGTGGCGCGTATAGCTGCTTCCGAGATGCGCGCACTTAGCGGCGCGGTCAGTTCACTTCACTATGCGCCCGAAGCAGAACGCATGCAGGCAAGCGCCAGCGCTACCCAACACTGGGACCGGCTGCGCGGTTACCTGCGCGCGCTGCGTTGGCGTTAGCTAGTT
>JBJYXA010000158.1:0-3594 GCA_046259705.1 Caldilineaceae bacterium | reverse complement strand
CGCCGTTCATGACCATCTGCTTGGCCTGCAAAACGGCTGGGAAGAAGAGCTGATTATGGGCAGCCATCATGACGATGCCTGACGCCTTCACCGCCTTCGCGATATCGTCAGCCTCCTCCAACGTCAGACAGAGCGGTTTCTCCGTCATCAGGTGCTTGCCTGCCTGCGCCGAATCGACGATGGCATCGCGATGCAGAAAATGAGGCAGCGCAATATCGACGGCGTCCACCTCTGAGTCCGCAAGCAGATCCCGGTAGTCGGTATATTTCTTGACGTCGTGCCCGAGCTGCGCAGCACGCTGCGCCATGGCTTGCTCCGATACATCTGCCAGCGCCACAACCTCAGCTCGGTCTGAGATGCCCTTCCAGCCTTCAACATGTGGTCGCATAATGCCGCCACAACCGATCAAACCAACCTTGAGTGTCATCGTCTTATTTCCTTGTCGTAATCAGATGAAACAAACAATGTACGGTGTCATTGCCACGCTGACCCTCAAGCGCAACACGAGGCTCAGTTCTTTCAAACATCGGGCATACCACGCGGATCAATCTCAAACGGCGTCACATCCGCCGTTTCCACCGTCCACGCGAGCAATCGTGATTCCAATTGCTCGCGGGCGCCGGCACAAGACGGATCGCCATACCGGTTCGTCAGTTCTCGTGGGTCTTCTTTCAAATCATAGAACTCGCACTCGCCCGAAGGCCGGTAGATCAATTTGTGATGCTGAGTGCGAATGGCCGTAACGCGGCCTACACTCACCGGATACTCTTGTTGCTGGAGCCCCTTTGGGTAGTAGATGTCGGTGTGATCGCGTGCAAAGGTGTCGCGTTCGCGCTTGCCCTCAAAGCAATGCGGCTCGTGCAATGCGTAGCCACCTTCTGTGAAGACGGCTCGGTCCGGATCGCCGGGCGCGCCTGCCAGTTGGTCCACATAGGAACGCGCGAAATGGGTATGCTTCGGCTCAATTCCCGCCTGTTCCAAGGTCGCAGCCATCAAGTCGAACAGTTCGACCGGCTCTCGCACAACATGACCGGCCTTGCCTCCCGGCGTGCGCACGATTAAGGGCACCCTCGTGATGATGTCCTCGGCTGCGCTGGGCCACTTCTCCACCAAACCGTAGTCGCCTGCGAAGTCGCCGTGGTCAGAGAAGAAGCTCACGGTAGTGTTTTCCGCTAGACCGGTCTCGTCCAGCGTGTCGAGCACCTGGCCGAGCAGATGGTCGATGAATCCAGTCATGCCCAGATAGACGGCCTGGATCTTGCGGAACAGTTCCTCCTGCTGCTCCATACTCAGCGCATCCAGGCCTCGGAAGCGACGGATCAGCTCATGGTACTCAGGTTTGCCAGGCAGCCCGCTCGGTCGCAACGCCGGGACGTCGTCCGGATTCACCATGTCGTGCCAGGGCTGGGGCGCAGAGTAAGGGCAGTGGGGAAACGTCAACGGCAGATATAGGATGAACGGTTCGCGTGGCCGTGAGCGCATGAAGTCGATACCTGCCTTCACGTTGGCGTAGTCACCATGCTCCTCCAATGGCCCCCCGTACGCGTCGTACAAGAAGCTGAAGTAGCGCGGGTCTTCGACGGCATAGGGGTTCGCGCCGAACATGCCCGTACCCCGTCGCTGAGCCACGTCGACGCTGCCGGCGAACGAGGTTGGCGCCAGTAGATCGTTTTTCCCATACCAGTGCACCTGATAACCGGCCTGCTTCAGATAATGGAGAAGGTTCGGTTCATCAGGTCGTAGCATATTCCACAAGGTACGGTGACCGCGCACGTGCGGATACCAGCCGGTCATCATGCTGCAGCGCGAGGGCGTGCACACTGAGTGCTGCACGTGGCACTGGTCGAAACGAGTCCCTTGAGCTGCTAGCGCGTCCATATTCGGCGTAGGTGCGAGCGCATTCCCGTAGCAGCCCACACTCTCAGCCCTGAGTTCGTCGGGCATAAAGAAGACAAAGTTCACAATCAGACTCCTGGCTGCCCGGCTAATGTCAGTCCTTGCGGAACTGAACCCGGGAACGAGTCACTTGGCTTCCGCCTCCGTCATCTGCTGTACGATGCCTTTATTGGCCGCTGCCGCCATCTTGCGGTGCAGTGCCTTGTCCTCGGCCATCTCCTCCACGGACTTCACATGCAGCCGCGCGGCGCCCTCATACTCGACAGTCTTGACACGCGTACCATCTGCCTCCGCCTGTTCCAGCCGCGCCTTGGCGAGGGGGATCTCACCCGCATATTGGGGCAGCCACTGAGCCTGCGCCACCAGCATCTCATCGGTCATCTGCCACACTTCGATAGGATTGCACACGGCGCCCACGAGGGGATCGTGTAGCATGGCCTGTTTGAGCAGCATCACATCGCCGTGTACTGCGGCCTCCATCCCCATCTGCTGCACGCGCACGCTGGCCGAATCTGTGGCCGCGCAGGCCAACGGCAGGTCGCCGACCACAGGCATATTGATGCCGTTCTTGTCCACATAGCCAGGGATTTCGATGGTACAGCCATCGGGGAGATTCGTGATATGGCCCTGATTGATCACATTAAAATGCCCGCGATAGACACGGCCGGTCTCGAGCCCCTCGATGATATAGGATCCGTGCTCCTCGCTGCGGTTTTCCTGGCTGATGATTGGTGGATCCTCTTGCAGCCAGTTGGGGAAGTCGGACTCGAACCAGTTGCGGCCCTCCGTGCAGACGCGCAGATATCCGCCTGTCTCGCCGTTGATCCAGCGCGACAGGTCGATCCATTGCATGATCTCGTCCGGGCGCTTGCGGTACCAGGGCACGTATTCACTGACATGCCCGTTCGATTCGGTCGTGTAATATCCAAAGCGGCGGATCATGTCGATGCGCACCTTTTCCTCGACACGCAGTTCGGGATGCGCTTCAAACATCTCCAGCATCAGGGGAACCATGTCCATGCCGCGCCACTGGACCTTGATATACCAAGTCTGGTGGTTGATGCCGGCGCATACGATGTCGACATCCTTTCGATGCAGTTTTTCGTCTTTGCCAATCAACCCTTCCGCCTTGGCCCAATGCTCGATAGCGCGCGTGATCTCCCAATGGCCGTTCTGCACGCCGTGACACAGGCCGACAGTGCGCACTCCGCCATATTTGTTGCAAGCCCACACATTCATCGCCATGGGGTTTGAGTAGTTGAGAAACAGAGCGTCGGGTTTGGCCGTCTCGCGGATGTCCTTACACATTCCCAGCAACGCTGGTATCGTACGCTGGGCGTACATGATACCGCCCGCGCTCAGCGTATCGCCCACGCACTGATCGACGCCATACTTCAGAGGGATATCAATGTCCAGTTGGAAGGCCTGCAGGCCGCCCTGACGGATCACCGAGATTATGTAGTCCGCATCGGAGATCGCTTCCCTCTGGTTCGTTGTGGCCTCAATGGTCGCAGGCAATCCATTGGCGCTGATGTCACGTTCCGCCAATTGTGTCACCATCCCCAGATTGCGCTCGGAGATGTCCATCAATGCAAACCTCGTATCCGCCAGCTCCGGCACGGCCAGTATGTCATGCATCAGCTTGCGCGTGAATCCTATCGACCCCGCGCCGATCATTGCTATCTTGAGCGCCATTTC
>JBJYXA010000157.1:0-2040 GCA_046259705.1 Caldilineaceae bacterium | reverse complement strand
GAATTGGAGACGAAGTACAAATGAGCGAACGACAAAAGGGCGGAGGACAGTGGGCAACAGGCGTCGCGCGGATTGAAGGCCCCATCATGGTGATGGAGCACATCGCCGGCGTTCGTTACAATGAAGTCGTGGAAATCCGCGACGCTCAGGGGCAATTTCGCCGGGGACGGGTGCTCGAAGTGGGCGAAAATGCAGCCGTGGTGCAAGTATTTGCCGGCACGACCGGGCTTTCGATTGACCACACGCGTGTGCGCTTCATCGGAGAGCCCCTCCATATCCCAGTAACGGACGAGATGCTAGGGCGCGTATTCGATGGGATGGGCACGCCGATTGACGGCGGACCAGAACCGTTGACCAATCTGTACGCCGACGTAAACGGTAAACCGATCAACCCGACCGCGCGCGTGTATCCACGCGACTACATCCAGACCGGGGTTTCGGCCATCGATGGGATGAACACACTGGTTATGGGCCAGAAAGTGCCGCTGTTTTCAAGCAGTGGCTTGGCGCACGACCAGCTTGCGGCCCAAATTGTGCGGCAGGCTACGCTTGGCGCACCAGTCGGCGAGGCGGCAAAAGCTACAGAAGAATTCGTCATTGTCTTTGCTGCAATGGGCGTTAAGCACGACGTGGCGAAGTACTTCCGCAAAGCGTTTGCGGAAAGCGGCGCGCTGAACCGCGTCGCGATGTTCCTGAACCTCGCCGACGATCCACCTGTAGAACGGATGGTCACGCCGCGCGTGGCGTTGACGCTGGCAGAGCACCTAGCCTTCAAACGGCAGATGCACGTTTTGGTCATTCTCACCGATATGACCAACTACTGCGAGGCGCTGCGCCAAATCTCCAACATTCGCGGCGAAGTACCGAGCCGCAAGGGCTATCCCGGCTACCTGTACAGCGACCTGGCGTCTCTCTACGAGCGCACAGGACGCATCAAAGACAGCCAGGGATCTATCACCCAACTGCCCATCCTTACCATGCCCAACGACGACATCACCCACCCCGTCCCTGACCTTACCGGCTACATCACGGAAGGGCAAATCGTGCTCAATCCCGACCTGGCCCGGCAGAACATCTACCCGCCCATTGCCGTGTTGCCCAGCCTGTCACGGTTGATGAAAGACGGCATCGGCAAAGGGCGCACCCGCGCCGACCACGGGCACTTATCGGCACAGCTCTACGCAGCCTACGCCCACGTCCAGAATGTGCGCTCGCTGGCATCGGTCATCGGAGAAGAAGAGCTTTCCACAGTGGATCAGAAATATCTCGATTTTGGACGCGCGTTTGAGCAGCAGTTTATCAATCAGCGTCCAACTGAAAACCGTTCGATAGAAGAAACCTTGACCATCGGCTGGAAGATGCTCTCGATGTTACCGCAAAAGGAGCTATTGCGCGTCACGACCGATGAGATTCAGACGTATTACGGGAAATAGCTATGGCACGGATGAATGTTCCACCAACACACAGCAACCTGCTGCGTATCCAGCAAGAGTTACAATTTGCCCAGGAAGGCTACGAGATCCTGGATCGCAAACGTGAGGTACTGACGACCGAGTTGTTGCACCTGGCGCACGACGCAGAGACACTGCAGGACTCAGTGTGGGAATTGCTGAAGCAGGCTTACCAGGCCCTCGCACAAGCCAGGATGACGATGGGACGCGAACACGTTGAGTGGGCGGCATTGGCCGTCAATGAAACCGTTGACGTCGACATCAACTATCGAGGTG
Organism: Caldilineaceae bacterium; assembly: GCA_046259705.1. GTDB lineage: Bacteria > Chloroflexota > Anaerolineae > Caldilineales > Caldilineaceae > JASGTU01. The sequence continues at coordinate 313 of JBJYXA010000157.1, read as the reverse complement.
TGATGGGGGTTCCCATACCGATGGTGAAAGCCGACGCAGAGCCAGGAAAAATGCCCTATAGTCTGGGAGACACGATGGCAACCCTGGACGGAGCCAGCAACGGTTTCCGCGAGATCATCCGCCGCGTGCCGGAACTGACCGAATCACTGATTTCGGCATGGCGGCTGGCCTGGGAACTGCGCAAGACACAGCGGCGGGTCAACGCCCTGGAACACATCTTTATCCCGGATTATGAAGACACCGTGGAATACATCGAAAGCGCGTTAGAAGAACGCGAGCGCGAAGCCGTGTTCCGCGTCAAAATGCTGAAAGC
>JBJYXA010000156.1:0-5630 GCA_046259705.1 Caldilineaceae bacterium | reverse complement strand
AGACGGTAGAGTATCTCAACGCTCAGGGCGAGAAGGTCGGCCTCGTCAAGGTACGCTTGTACCGGCCATTCTCGCGCGAGCATCTGCTAAAGGCGCTACCCAACACGGTCAAGAAGATCGGCGTTCTGGACCGCACCAAGGAACCTGGTGGGGCGGGCGAACCACTGTACATCGACGTCGTCGCGTCGCTGGCAGAAGCCGCCGCCCTAGGCGAGAGCGAATTCGACTCGACGCCTCGTGTGGTCGGTGGCCGCTACGGTCTTTCCTCCAAGGAGTTCACACCGGCCATGGTCAAGGCCGTATTCGACGAACTTGCCAAGGAAAGCCCCAAGAACAGCTTCACAGTCGGCATCATCGACGACGTTACCCACACCAGCCTGGACTTCGATCCGGAGTTCGACATCGAACCCGATGATGTAGTTCGCGGCGTGTTCTGGGGACTGGGCGCTGATGGCACGGTGGGCGCCAACAAGAACTCGATCAAGATTATCGGTGAAGAGACGCCTAACTACGCACAAGGTCATTTCGTCTACGACTCCAAGAAGTCGGGTGCGCTGACCGTTTCACATCTGCGTTTTGGCCCTCATCCCATCCACAGCACGTATCAGATTCACAAGGCCAATTTCGTGGCCGTACACCAGTTCGGCTTCTTCCAGAAATACGATGTGTTGGAGCCGGCCATGAAGGGCGCCACGCTATTGATCAACGCGCCGTATCCTGCGGATGAGGTTTGGGACCAACTGCCCCACTCCGTGCAACAAGGGATCATCGACAAGCAATTGAAGGTCTACACGATCGATGCGTACGAAGTTGCCGGCGGTTTGGGCCTGGGTACGCGCATCAACACGATCATGCAGACCTGCTTCTTCGCCATTAGCGGTGTGCTGCCCCAGGATGAAGCGATCGAGAAGATCAAAGAGGCGATCCAGAAGACATACGGCAAGCGCGGTGAACGCGTGGTGAAGATGAACTTCGCAGCCGTAGATGCAGCGGTCAGCCATATGCACCGGATCGAGGTTCCCAGTGAGGCGACGAGTACCATCGAGATGCCTCCCACCGTTCCTGAAGAGGCGCCAAAGTTCGTCAAGAACGTAACGGCCATGATGATGTCCGGCGAGGGAGATCTGCTGCCGGTAAGTTCGCTGCCGATAGACGGCACCTTCCCCACCGGCACCACCAAGTGGGAGAAGCGCGGGATTACGCTGGAAGTTCCCGTCTGGGAGCCAGAACTCTGTATTCAGTGCGGCAAATGCGCTATGGTCTGCCCGCATGCCGTGATTCGCACAGCGCTCGTCGACGAATCTGAACTGGAAGGCGCTCCGGAAGGCTTTAAGACTTCGTCGTCACGCTTCCGCGAGTTCCCGGATAAGAAATACTCGCTCATCGTGTCGACGGAAGATTGCACGGGTTGCACCCTGTGTGTCGAAGTCTGCCCTGTCAAGGACAAGAGCAACGTGGGGCGCAAGGCCATCAACATGGCGTCGTTGCTACCGATCCGCGAAGAAGCCAAAGAACAGTGGGCCTTCTTCACTACGCTTCCGGAACAGCCTCATGTGGACACGTTGAAGTTCACGAATGTAAAGAACATTCAACTACTGCAGCCGCTGTTCGAGTTCAACGGCGCCTGCGCAGGGTGCGGCGAGACCCCGTATGTGAAGCTAATGACTCAGCTCTTCGGCGACCGCGCACTGATTGCCAATGCAACGGGTTGTTCGAGCATCTACGGCGGTAACCTGCCCACCACACCGTATACCGTGAACAGCGAGGGCCGCGGTCCTACGTGGAGCAACTCGCTCTTCGAGGACAACGCAGAGTTTGGCATGGGCATGCGACTAACGTTGGACCGGCAGCATACCTATGCTCGTGAACTCGTCGGTCGTCTACACGCAACCATCGGCGGCGAGCTGGTGGCAGCGCTGCTGAGCACAGATCAGTCCAACGACGAAGGTATCGCTGCGCAGCGTGCGAATGTGGAGAAGCTCAAAGCTACGCTGGAAGGCAACGACGATCCGGCAGCCAAGGATCTGTATAGCCTGGCCGATAAACTGGTCAAGAAGAGCGTGTGGATTGTCGGTGGCGACGGATGGGCGTACGACATCGGTTACGGTGGTCTGGACCATGTACTCGCCAGCGGGCGCAATGTGAACGTGCTCGTACTCGACACTGAGGTGTACTCGAACACAGGCGGCCAGTCCTCCAAGGCCACACCATTGGCGGCGGTTGCCAAGTTTGCTGCCGGTGGTAAGGGTAATCAGAGCAAGGACCTGGGCATGATGGCCATCACGTACGGCAATGTATATGTGGCCCAGGTGGCGCTCGGCGCCAACGACCGGCAGGTGGTGAATGCCTTCCTGGAAGCCGAGTCGTACGACGGACCGTCCCTGATCATTGCGTACAGTCACTGCATCGCCCATGGCATCAACATGGCTAAGGGGCTGGAGCAGCAGCAGTTGGCGACGGATACCGGTTACTGGCCGTTGTATCGCTTCGATCCGCGGCTGAAGGAGCAGGGCAAGAACCCGTTCCAGCTTGATTCCAAGGCTCCGAAGATTCCGCTGGAGCAATATGCGTACAACGAAAACCGTTATCGCATGCTGACTCAGATTGATCCGCAGCGCGCGGAGTTGCTCATGGCGAAAGCGCAGGATGCTGTAAACGAACGATGGCAGAAGTATGAGGAGCTGGCCAGCCGCACGGCAACGGCCTAGAAGACATTGCTTCGGGCGAACGGTCTTCCGGGAAGCTCACTAGACAACGACCGCACATATACGCGGCGCACTTGTCGGCAGCGCTTCCCGGAAGGAGACCTTGACCGAGGTGATTGTTGCCTGGATGCCAAGGTCGGTCGAAATTCACCGAGACCCCAAGGTCATAACACCGAGTGAACAGAATCACGGAGAACTGACTAATGGACTTATCAACGACCTATATGGGCATGACGTTGAAGCACCCCATCGTGCCGTCCGCGTCCCCGTTGTCGAAGAGCCTTGATGGCATACGCCGCATGGAAGACAGCGGCGCTTCGGCCATCGTCATGTACTCTCTCTTCGAGGAACAGATATCGACGGAGAGCCAACTGCTGGACCACTACTTGACATACGGCACGGAAACCTATTCCGAGGCGCTGAGCTATTTCCCGCAGATGGAAAGCTACAACGTCGGTCCCGAGGAATATCTTGACCTCATTCGTGCCGCTAAGCACGTGACGGACATCCCGATCATCGGCAGTCTAAACGGTGTGTCCAGCGGTGGCTGGACAGAATATGCACGCTACATCGAGGACGCCGGCGCCGATGGTCTCGAGCTGAACATTTACTATATCCCCACGGATCCGTTCATGGACAGTGCTGAGGTCGAGCAGATGTACCTGGACGTCGTACACGACGTGAAGAAGACGGTCACGATCCCCGTAGCGGTCAAGCTCAGCCCGTACTTCACCTCGTTTGCGAACACGGCTATGCGCATCAAGCAGGCGGGCGCGGATGCCCTGGTCATGTTCAACCGTTTCTACCAGCCGGATATCGACCTGGAAGAGCTGAACGTTGTCCCTAATCTCGTCCTCAGTTCGTCGCACGAGATGCGCTTGCCCATGCGCTACGTGGCCGTGCTGTACGGTCGTGTCCCCGTCGACATGGCCATCACCAGTGGCGTACACACCTATCACGATGTGCTGAAAGGTGTAATGGCGGGCGCAAATGTCACGATGGTTGCGTCAGAACTACTGCAGAACGGCCCGCAGCGAATCGGCGAAATGGTAGAGGGACTGCAACTGTGGATGGAAGAACATGAATACGAATCCATCACGCAGATGCGGGGCAGCATGAGCCAGCAAAATGTGGCCGAGCCCGCGGCTTTCGAACGGGCCAACTACATGAAGGTACTGGCATCTTGGCGCCAGGATCCGACCGGCGCCCTGATTGCGTAGGAATACAGAGAGCGTGGGGAGCGCTCGTGTCTCGACGCGGCGTTCCCCGATTACGCATTGCCCCGCCTGACGCAACTGCTAAGAGGGAACGGAATGGCAATCCGTACCATCCTCATCCCACTGGACGAATCAGAGTACAGCCGCCAAATCGTACGGGTTGTGCGTGCATTTATCAGCCCGGATGACGTGGAGATCGTGCTCTTTCGCGCCGCAGACGACCGCAGCCCATCCCCGTCTCTTACGTTCAGTGAGGGCTCTTCGACGGCGAATGTTCGCGACGGTTCGTATGAGGCGAACAACCGCACGCCTGACGCCGAACGTAGCGCCGCAAATCAACAGCGCGTGGCGGCACGCGAGCGGATAGAGGCAGAACTAGCCGAAGAGGTGGGTCGGCTGAACAGCGCGGGCTACTCGGCACGAGCCGAAGTCAGCTTTGGCGAGCCGGCCCAGCGCATCATCGAGTATGTGAACAATCACCACGTCGACCTGGTCGCCATGACGACACACGGACGGCGCGGCCTAGATAAGCTGGTGCTAGGCAGTGTCACCGAACGTGTCCAGCGCGGTGTTTCCGTCCCCGTGCTGCTCATGCGAAGTGAGGCAGCCGGCGATGGGAACAAGGACCCGGATCCGATGTTTTCGACCATTGTTGGCAATAGTTCGCATCTGCGCATTGCTGCTGCGACGGACTGTTCAATGCTATCGTTGCGCGCCGTCTCACAGGCCGCCGAACTGGCCAGCGCGCTCCACGCGACCATGGAACTCCTAGTTGTTGCGGGTGAGCAGGATTCGGCCGAGAAGGCCCAGAGTTTGATGGATACAGCCATGGAGCAGGTGGCTGGGCTCGAGTGCCGGCCATTGGCGACGCCGCTGGTAGGATACGCTGACGAAGCCGTGCTACAACACCTGGCCGATCACCCTGTGGACCTCCTCGTCATCGGCGCGTTTCAGGATCGCGGGGCCGCGTCGACGTCGGCCATCGGGCCCACGGCGCAACGGTTGGTGCAATATGCGCCGTGTAGCGTTTTGGTATACAAAGGTCACCGCTCCCATTTCCGGCGAATTCTGGTCTGTCTGTCGGTGGATGATGCAGACCGCGTAGATGCGGCCGCGCGCTCAGCCCGGACGCTGGGCGCCGAGATATCAGTGCTGCATGTCATTCCCCAGTCTGCGGCCTCCTACCTGTCTGATGAAAAGGGCGAGGCATCCGGCGGGACTTCGGCCATCGCACTTTCCCAGGTGATTTCGCAGGGCACTCCGCTTTCAGCGATGCTTCAGGGGTGGATTGCGCGATTGGACGAGCACGGCGTTGGTCCGGATGCCGTGTTGCTCGCCAAAGGCAGCTTGCCTGAGGCAATTCTACGAACCGCGCAAGACGGCGCCCATGACCTTATCGTATTGGGCAGTCACGCGCCGCCCGCCCGTTTTCCCAGTAGCGTCGCCAATGAGATCGTACGGTATGCTGAGCAGTCTGTCCTATTGCTCCGCAACGCGAGTGCCTAGTGCATCTTCGGATGAGGTAATCGGTTTCTGTCTACGTCTAGCCAGAGAGCAGTGTTCCCCAAGAAACCGAGTACTTTTTCGGTATGTGCACTAGGGGCACATACGGTACTTGGGCGTGAGCGTTTCGTATTGCGGTTCTAGGGTAAGTACGAGTAGCGTGGCAGGAAGGGCGTGATTCCAATGAAACTGTTTCAATCGCAGG
>JBJYXA010000155.1:0-10870 GCA_046259705.1 Caldilineaceae bacterium | reverse complement strand
TGGCGGATTTTCTGGGAGCAGTTCACATCCATTCTCGTATTGTTGCTGATCGCTGCCGCGATCGTCTCTCTGATCCTGGGCGACTATAAGGACGCCATCGTCATACTCCTTATTGTAGTTCTCAACGCGGCGTTGGGATTCCGCCAGGAGTACCAGGCCGAGAAGTCTATGGCTGCGTTGAAACAGCTGGCTGTGCCTACCGTTCGTGTACGCCGCGAAGGACGCGTCGAGGAACTCTCCGCCCGGGATTTGGTCCCTGGTGACGTGGTGCTCCTCGAAGCCGGCAGCTCAGTCCCGGCGGATGTGCGGCTAGCTTCTAGCGTCAACTTGCGCGTGGAAGAGGCGGCGCTCACGGGGGAATCCGAGCCTGTCGAGAAGGACGCTAGCGCAATGTACCGCGATGACAAGGCCGTTGGCGATCGGCTCAACATGGCGTACATGGGTACATCAGTGTCCTACGGTCGCGGTGAGGGCGTCGTGACTGCGACGGGGATGAACACTGAGCTGGGACGAATCGCGGATTTGCTGCAAACTGTCGAACATGAGCCGACGCCGTTACAGAAGAGGCTGGACCGTCTCGGAAAGGTCCTGGCCGCGGTTGCCGTCGCGCTCGTGGCCATTGTCTTTTTCATCGGTGTATTCCTCCAGGGTGAGTCTTGGCGCACGATGTTGTTGACATCGGTCAGCTTGGCTGTCGCTGCCGTGCCGGAAGGCTTACCGGCAGTGGTGACGATTGCACTCTCTATCGGCGCGCAGCGCATGTTGAAGCGGAGGGCGCTGATCCGCAAGCTGAACGCGGTCGAGGCACTGGGTTCGGTCACCGTTATCTGCTCTGACAAGACAGGCACCCTGACGGAAAATCAGATGACGGTTACGGTGCTCGACGTAGCCGGTCACCGGTTGGACCTACCGCACGGGGGGGCGTTGCGAGCGGAGGACGCCAACGGTGAAGCTGTCCCACTCCACCTCGGCAACAGCACTGCAGCTCTGCTTCTGGCCGGTGGAGCATTGTGCAACGACGCTATCGTCGAGACTGAGCCCGACGATCCGAGCTCCTATCGCGTCGTCGGCGACCCCACGGAAGGAGCGCTTGCCGTGGCAGCGGCTCGTGCGGGCATGGTCAAGGAAGATCTCGAAGCGGATCTGCCGCGCGTCGCAGAGGTCCCGTTTGATTCGACACGCAAGCGCATGACCACCGTGCACGAGACGCCTGCTGTCGACACCGGTTTCCCCACTGGGATGCACCTACTCGACTCCGCTGTGAATCGTACAACGGGCGGAAAGCTGGTCGCCTTCACCAAGGGGGCTAGTGACAGTGTCCTGGGCTTGGCAACGCACGTGCTCGTCGACGGCGAGGTCGAAGCCATGACTGATGAACACCGGGCGCGGATTGCTGCATCCAATGACGAACTGGCTTCCAATGGAATGCGCGTGCTAGGCGTGGCCTTCCGTCCTCTCGCCGAAGTACCCAAGGAACAGGATAACATTGAAGAAGAACTGATTTTTGTGGGTTTGGTGGCCATGATCGACCCGCCGCGACCGGAGGTCAAGGACGCTGTCGCCACGAGCAACAGCGCTGGCATCCGACCCATGATGATCACGGGAGACCATCCGTTGACGGCCCGCTATATAGCCAAGGATCTGGGGATTCCCGCGGATGCAGGTATGTTGACTGGCCAAGACTTGGAGAAGCTCAGCGAGGAAGAACTGGACGAGGCAGTTCAATCCATCTCAGTCTACGCGCGCGTCTCCCCCGAACATAAGCTGGAGATTGTTCAGTCGCTTCAGAGGCATGGCCATATCGTGGCAATGACCGGCGACGGCGTGAACGACGCCCCTGCACTGAAGCGCGCAGACATCGGTGTGTCGATGGGCATTACAGGCACCGATGTGGCCAAAGAAGCCTCCGAGATGGTGCTGCAGGACGATAATTTCGCCACGATCGTCGCAGCCATCGAAGAGGGTCGCACGATCTACGACAACATCCGCAAATTTATCCGCTTCCTGTTGACGTGTAACTCGGGCGAGATCTGGGTGATGCTGATGGCGCCTTTCTTGGGTATGCCATTGCCGTTGCTACCTCTACAAATTCTGTGGATGAACCTCGTGACCGACGGTCTGCCGGCCCTGGCGCTGGGGGTGGAGCCGGCGGAACCCGATATCATGAAGAGGCAGCCTATTCCACCGACCGAAGGAGTCTTTAGTCGCGGCATGGGTGTCGACATCATCTGGATGGGCCTTCTCATGGGCATCGCCCCATTGGCATTAGGGTACGCCTTTTGGATCGCCGCAGACCCCGCGTGGCAGACTATGCTATTCACAACGCTCGTACTTTCGCAGATGGCGTTTGCATTCGCCGTCAGATCCGAACGTGAGTCAATATTCGAGATCGGATTGCTCACGAATCCCGCCATGTTAGGCGCGATCGGCTTGACTATCGTGCTTCAACTGCTGGTTGTGTATGTGCCCTTCATGCAGGACTTCTTCTATACCGTCCCGCTGGATCCAATACATCTAGTTATTGCGCTGATATGCAGCGCGTTGCCGCTCATCGGGTTCGAGATCAAGAAGTGGTGGGTACGCGGGCGCGCCGCGTAGAGGAAGACAGATCCAGTTACAGGCGCTACCGGTTTCGCTCCGGCGTGGATGCGGCGTCCGGAGTCTGAGCAATCACGACTTCGGAAAAACGCAATACCCGTTTGTCCTGCCGGTAGCCTTTGCGCAACACGCGTACGACAGTATTCGGAGGTACGTCGGTGCGCACCTCCGAATCGATTGCCATGTGGAATCGCGGGTCGAATTTCTCGTTGAGCGCCGGCAATTGCTCGATACCTTCCAGTGCGAGAAGAGCGACGAAACGGTCGCGCACCAAGACGAGGTGGTTGAGCCACGCTTCGGTTGCGCTAAGCGTGGCGGCCATGGACTGCGCCGCCATGATGCCTTGGTCAGCCGGCATGGCAAGCTCTTCAGCGGTCACGCGAGATCGCAACTTGTCGAACAGCCCGGACGGCGGTGTCTCTCCCTCGGGAACCCGCCCGCTTACGGGCCTGCGAGATAGCGCGGCCAAGTCCTGGCGCTGACGCGCTACGATCGTCCGGGCGCGGTCTAGCGCGATCTCGACGCCGTCAAGCGCGGGCAAAAGGTCTGCCGCGAATTCGCCCCGAGCTGTGCGGCGGATTACTTCGACTTCCTCCTGATCGCGTTGTTCACCGCGCTCGATCCGTTGCTGGCGATGCGTCACGATCTCTTGCAGCGTGCCAAGCAGCGATTCCACGTGCTCTTCGCGTGTCTCGCTGAGACGATTGGCCATTTCCTGGGTACGCACCAGGCTCTGGACGATATTGAGCAATTCCGACACTTGTCCTTGCGTCGCCATGGTGCTCGCCATCCGCACAAGCTGATCCTGCGTCGCCAGTTCCGTCAGCTTAAGGCTGAGGAAATTCAGTTGTTCGTGTTCCGAACTCATTTCTTCGGTGAACTCGGCGAGGCGCCGCTGCAGGAGGGCGGTACTTTGTGTGTCTGTCAGGTGCCCCACGAGCGCTGAGATCTGTGCGCTGTCGTCATCCAATGTGGCCGAGAGCCTATCCACCTCTTCGTGGATCTGATTGAGCTGGGCGGAGACCTGAAGCAGCCTCTGATTGAGCTGAGGCAGGAGGCGCGCGGGATCGTCTGCTCCAAGCGCACTGGAGGGAATGTCTGCGGCGTGCCGTGATGACGAAGATGTATCCATAATGGTTGCGCTATCCTGAGGTAGGGCCGGAATGCCGTGACTGCGCTGGTGATGTGCACGAGTTCTGCTGACGACAGACTGTGCCGGTACCGGTTACGAGTAGTATGCGCGTTGTTAGGAATCGATGCAACTTGCGTGTATGCGTGCGCGATCGGGCGTGTTCGAATAGGCGCGTAGGGTAGCCGCCTATGGGTGGCTCCACGTACATGCAGACGGTGCTATACACCTGTGCTGCCAGGTCTCTCCCCATCCGCTTTCCACGCTTCATATGCCGCCAGTACCACGCTTCGCGTTTCCGGAGTCAGCGCGTAACGCTCTAGTTCGTCCATGGAGACCCAAGCGACGTCATCCGCGTCATCTTCGGCTCGGGCATCTCCTGCGACATAGCGCGCCCAAAAGTCGATGACTACGTAATGGTATTCGATACGATCCTGGTCGTCGAGCTGTATTGGCTCAAATGTGCCCACGACATCGCGGATATCGGCCTCTATTCCGGTCTCCTCCAGCACCTCGCGATGCGCGCCGGCCGCCAGCCGTTCTCCCAGATCAAGCAGTCCACCTGGAACGCCCCAGGAACCGGCGAGAGGCGGGCGGCCGCGTTTCACAAGCAAGCATCGCCCTGCCTCATCAACGACGACCGCGGCCACGCCCACCATGGGCGCGTCCGGATAGCGTCGCGAGACCGTAACGGGCACGGGCGTGATTTCGCGCGTCATACGGTTGCCCAGTCTGCTACGAGTGCCGGCAATTCCGCCAGGCTATCGATTACCGCGTCCGCTGAGACCGCTATGCCGGGATCGTCGTACAGGCTAGACGGACCTTCCGGTTGAATCCGTGTCATTACGGCCTGTGCGCCCAACTCAATAGCCGCGGCAACATCGTGTTTGAGGCTCGGGCCCACGATGACCAGCTCGTACGGCATAACATCCCATTGGTCTACGACGAGTTCAAAGATCGCCTTGTCCGGCTTGCGGTACTCCACGCCGGCGCTTGTGATGCAAAGGTCTAAATACGGCCGCAGTCCGAGATAGTCCACCGTGCGCTGCAACACTCGGTCGCAACTGGCATTGGCGACTATGCCGAGCCGATACCCTTCCTCGTTCAGTGTCTCCAGGGTTTCGATAGCATGCGGATAAAGACGCCAAGCGGTCATTTCCGGTGCGTAGAAAACGTCGACCGCTTGGCGGAGCACGTCCGGGTCCATTTCGCTGGCTGGATAGCCAAAGAACTGCAACAAGAAACTCATAGCATCGTCGGCGATATGTTCTTCGACTTCCTCTTCTGATTTCTCGTAGGCGAAAAGCCGCGCCTCGACGATGTTTTTCCAGAATTCGTCGGGCAGCTTCATTCCTCTTGCACGCATGTAGCTTTCCGCATTGCGCGCACCTTGCGTCATGAGTTGTTCGAGCGGACTGGAGCGGTAGGCAAGTGCGTGTTCTAGCTCGAACAGTACGCCCTGCACCAGTCGCATGCGCGGTATGCGGTTTTCAGAAGCCAGCTCAGGAAAAAACTCGTCGCTCATATCAGTTGGTGTCCTAGACAAATATCCTACCCAGACGAACCATTCTGTGAGCGCCTATTTTAGGGTGGAATCTGGGCCACGGCAAAGGAGCGCGTTGTTCGGCGGGATTTGTCCTGCATATCTGTCTATACACTCGTGGTAGAATCGGCACCGTGATCACGCGGTGAGCAAAGACACCAGACGGGCAAGTGCGACGTGACCTATAAGTTGGAAGTCGGCAGCGTTCGCTGCCATATCGTAAGTGACGGACAGCATGTGATGGACGGAGGCGGATTCTTTGGCCTTGTTCCTCGCGTACTGTGGCAACGGATTGTGGAACCAGATGAGTCCAACCTGATCCCTGCGGATACGCGCAGCCTCCTTATCGAATCCGACCAAGGGTTAATCCTGGTAGACACGGGTATTGGGGATAAGCTATCGCCCAAGCAGCGTTCGATTTTGGGACTGGACGAACGGCGGGAACGTATGGTCGCGGATATCGCCCGCGCGGGTTTTGTCCCCGATGAGATCGATATCGTGATCCTGACTCAACTTCACAGCGATCATGCGGGTGGGGCAACACGCTGGCGAAATCACGAGAATCCAGCGAAGGGTATAGTGCCCACGTTCCCCAATGCCCGCTATGTCGTGCAACGTCTCGACCTGGCGGCTGCTGAGTATCCAAACGAGCGAACCGCAGCGACTTACTTGCCGGAAAACTGGCAGCCCCTCGCCCAATGCGGCCAGCTGGATATCGTCGACGGACCACAGCAATTTGGCAGCGCCGTCCGCACCGATGTCGCACCAGGACACACCGATGCGATACAGGTCGTCTGGGTGGAATCGGCCGGTGAGAGTCTGCTATTCCTCGGCGATGCTTGCAGCTGGGCCGTCCATATGGATCGGCTGGCGTGGGTTCCTAGCTTCGACATCTATCCGATGACCAGCATCGAGAGCAAGCGCCGCCTGCGGGCGGAGGCCCTGCAGCGGGATGCACTCTTGGTCTTCCAGCACGATTCACAGGTGGTGACGGCCCGCCTGGAAACGGGGCAACGAGGGATGCGAGTACGCCCAGAGATTACCAAAGATGCGCGGGCAGATCCGCTCAGCTAGCAGAGAACGCAGTCGAGCCGCCTAATTCACGGCCCCGGCGAATTCCGGGGCAAAGCGTTCGACAAGTTGCCTTAGCCTTAGGAGAGCAAGGTCCTTGGCCTTGGCTTCGAGCATGATGTCGAAAGGGCGTAGGCGCTGCTCGCGCGCGTCCCTGAGCAATTCGACAAACTCAAAAGGATTGATGAAGTCACTATGCTGGTTCGGCAGCGGCATGTGGACGCGCCATTCGCCGTCCCGATACAGCCGTCGCAGTTCGGTACGCGGGCTGCTGAAGTGAATCTTGGGCTTTTGATGCGGCGGCCATGTGGCGAGCGTTACCGATAGCGCCTCAACGAGCGACACATCAGCAGGTCCGGTGCATCGGTGGTGCAGGATATCCAGGACCAATCGCACCCCGGTGCGTCGATGGATCCACAGGGCGTCTTGCACGGTGAACACGCGGTCGTCGTTTTCTAGCGCGAGCCGACCTCGTATGCTTGCCGCCATTGACTCGTATGCGCGGACAAAGCGCTCACGCGCAGCCGAAGGGTCACCGTAAGCGCCGCCAACATGTACGACAATCACAGCGTCGTCGTTTGCGCCCATGGCGTCGAGTAGCGCTGCCGCATGGGCAAGCTCGCGTAGCGTACGGCTCACCCGCTGTGGATCCGGACTGCTTATTCGTACGTATTGCGCAGGATGAAGGCTGAGTCGGACGTTGTATAACCTCGCTAGATCGCCGATGGCCGCAAGCTCGGACTGGCACTGCTCGATCTGACCGTGAAACTGAGGCATCTGTGGATGCGTGGCATACGGCGCCAGTTGCGAGGAGAGGCGGTAGAAGTGTATGCCTTGTTCGTGAAGATACTCCAGGATATCGCGAACATAGGCAAGGCTGACGCTGAGATGCGGCCCATTTTGCCAGCGACGGCTGTCATGCGAGCGCAACGGCGCCCCAAGCAATTTCACGGCTACACCAAGCCGGTAACATTCCGGCGCGCCCTGCAGCGTTTCGTGCTGCAGCATATCTTTGGAGTCGCTCACTGTTCTACCCGATGCATAGGCCAGATCAAGACATCCAGCCGGCGAGCGAAATGCAGGAGCGGCGCTGCGACGGGAAGTGGCAATCCCGCCGCTTCGATCATGGTGTTCGTGTGGAACTGACAATCGGCTTTCTGTAGTGGCCAGGGCAGATGGTGCACCTGCGCCTGTAACAGGCGTCCCTGACGATCCGTGGTGTATAGACAGTATCTTTCCGAAACCCAGTGGTCAAGTGTCCCGGGCAGCGTGTACTCAATTCCGTCCACCGGGTAGTATTCAGCGCTCAGTGTAGCGGGCGGCGCGTGCTTGTGAGTGCGCTCGCTCTTATAAAGAATGGATAGCTGTGTGTCAGTAAGCGACATATCCGCATGGAAATAAGGGAGATGGTAAACGCGGCGAGCCACGGCGACGGCGGCGCGATTGTGCGCGTCCAGACTGAAGAACCATACGCCCGGCTGACGCACGCCCGCGTTGCGCGGGAAAACATAGGTGCGCAGATTGACTTCCGGAAAGCTCGATAGGCCGGGTATGGACGGCAAACGCCGCGGCCGTACTCCCGACATCCGGAACATTACCAGGCTAAACCATGCGGTTCCGTTGTACGTATCTATCTCTAGATCATCTGGAATATGCGGCCGCAACTCTTGCGCGGACACAGGCCAGTGCGCGAACAACAGGTCGAGCCAGCTCTGATGCATGAACCACGGTCCGTTGGGGAGAGGATAGGGACGATGTGATACGTGGTCGGTCAGTTCGACAAGCATGAGTGCGAGTCCATTCAGATGTGAGTTTCTACATCTGCGCGTTTAGCGCGGCCTCTGCGGAATAGGCCGGAGTATGCGTGCGCATAGGGCAATTGTAGCATAGGATTGAAAGCGAAGGTCGAACTGCGAAACTTTTCCGCGCACCCTCCGTAATGGTTAGTGAATAGGGCGGTGAAACACGGTGCAATTTGCGTTCCCTAGCGCTGAAATACCATTTGAGACAGCTGCGAACGCATTGATAGGCGGCCGTGAAGTAGAAAAGTACGTCCAGGAGGACTAGTTAAAATGGATGAGATCGTCAAGATGAGCAACGGCGAACGTGATGGAGGTACAGCGCCCGAGGATACGGCATCTGAGTCGCCGAAGCGGATGCTGTTCCGCAGCCCAACCGACAAACTGATCGGGGGCGTGTGTGGGGGCATGGCCGATTTCCTCGGTTGGGATCCTTCGCTGGTGCGAATTGCGTGGGTCGTCCTGACGCTGGTTACGGGTGGCGGCGGCGTTCTGGCTTATATCGCGCTTTGGATCCTGTTGCCGGTAGGGACTGTAGAGGACGGAGAGCAGCAACCTGCTGCTATTGCGCTGAATGAAAACAACCTGGCGCGCATTGCCTTTATCCTAATCACCCTCGGCGGACTGTGGTTGCTGGCAAATATAGGCATACTGCCCTGGGTCTGGCATCTCGTCGGCGGCATATTCCGAGTCCTGTTCTGGCCTGCCCTGTTGATTGGCGCTGGATACCTGATCCTGCGCTACACAGGCCGGGACCTGAAGTGGAATGTCGATGACACGACGCAGAGGATCAAGAGCGGAGTGAATAGACGCATGCCGTCGAAGGTAGACGTGAAGTCCAGCCTGCGCAATATGCGACAGAGTTTCCCGCTCAAGCGAAGCAGTACGGACAAGATCTTCATGGGTGTCTGTGGCGGTATCGGCCAGAAGCTTGGTATAGACGCCAACCTGGTACGTTTGGTCTGGGCGGCGTTCAGCATCGGCAGTATCGGCATGGGTGTCCTGGTGTACGTGCTGGTAGGTCTGTTCCTGCCTGTGGAGCAGCCCAACGGGATCAGCCAATACAGTGACGAACCGCAGGACGTCACGATTATCGACGCTACGGCAGGCTAATGCGCCTCCTCGCCTCAACGCAGATGCGAGCCACACAGAATAACGCAAGCTACACGAAGGACCGGCTGAGGCCGGTCCTTTTTCTGCCCATGCAGATACGATGCACGCAGAACCTAGTCCGAACGGTGGCTCGTGCCCATGTCCCACGATGGCACCGGATTGGATAGCCGTGGATAGGCAGCGTATAATCAGCCCCGGCACACGTTGCACGGCATTAGATTTGGCCAGTGGCGATGGAGGAGAGTATGAACAAGTGGACTAGCGCACTCGTGGGCGCTATCGTAGGAGCAGGCGCCAGTACGCTATTTCTCTATCTCTTTGCGCCGGCGCGCGGCACTTCCTTTGATGAAAAATACCAGTCCCGGCTGGACTGGGCTCTGGCCGAGGGTGATAAAGCAGCGAAGGAACGCGAGCAGGAGTTACTACAAGAATTGGACGAGGCTCGTAATCCAAAGCCCTCCTCCTCTCCGCTCCCTGACCTTCAGGCGCCTGAGGCTTCGTAGCTCTCGGCGGGCCGCGTTCGAGTCGGATCCACTAGGCTTGATCTGGGTTGGCAGGCTGGCATACCGGGCAGAAATGGGTGCTACGTTGTGCAATGACCAGCCGCTCGATGGGGTGGCCGCAATTCATACAGGGTTTGCCCGTTCTGCGGAACACCCAATGCTCTTCCTGAAAACCTCCAGGTTGCCCACCCGGCCTCGAGTAGTTTTGCAGACTGTTCGTCCCTAAGCTACTTCCCTGCAGTTCAATCGCACGGGCAAGCAGGGCCACAACCGCCGCATGGAGTTGCGCGATTTCCTGGTGCGACAGCGAGCCACCGGGACGCGATGGATGGATCCGTGCCCGGTAGAGTGCCTCGTCGGCATAGATGTTGCCCACGCCCGCCACGATCCCCTGATCCAGCAGCAACGCCTTGATGCTAGCCTTCCGTGAGGCCAGTCTTTCTGCAAGGTAGTCTGGTGTGAACGCCTCGCCAAGCGGTTCCGGGCCTAGCTTCGCGAGCACGGAATCTACATTGTCTGTTAACCACATGCGACCAAACTTGCGCGTGTCTTGAAAATGTACGCTGGCGCCGTTATCCAGGTCCATGATGACGTGTATGTGTTTGCCCGGAGCCGTGGCCTGGGGAACTACTTCTAGCTTGCCCGTCATGCGCAAGTGAACGACAAGGAAGCGTCCGTCCTGCAGACCGAACAGCATGTATTTTCCGCGCCGGCCGAATTCGGAAAAGGTGCTTCCGACGAGAGACTGTTCGAATACCTCTGACGCGGGCGCAGCAATTGTGCGCGGCCATTTGACGCGGACGGCCGTAACGCGCCTGCCGAGGAGCACAGGCGCAAGTTCACGCACATACGTCTCGACTTCGGGAAGTTCAGGCATGAAACTTTATGCGGGCGGGCAGGTACTGCGACATCTGACGGAGACCGTGGCAGGCAACAACGCAGGCCAGATCAAGCGCTGCTAGTTCGTCGCTCGACTGCGCCACCAGAGACCGCCAAACAGAATCGATGAGATCAAGAGTCCGGCGGCCAGCAGCCGGAACAAGTCAATCGAGCGCATGGTCATCGGCGACGCCGGGTCTGACGCTTGGCCCGAAGATGATCCACGTGTTGCTGT
>JBJYXA010000154.1:0-3960 GCA_046259705.1 Caldilineaceae bacterium | reverse complement strand
GCGTCGGAGCGGTCGTACCGATAATGGCACCGTAGGGGCAGCCGATCCCATGAAACTCACGGTCGTTCAATTTGGAGCTGCGTTAGCCGGGCTACTAGTGGCCGGGTCAGCAGCATCTCAAGATTCGTCGCCAGAGGGCCTTGAGCAACTTACGGCCCTCGTGATTCAGCCTCTTGCTGACCGAGCAAGCGACTGGGTGTGCACCCCTTCGGTTCGTTATGTGTGCGGCCCAGACGGATGTGAGCAGCACCCAGCACTGGTGTCTGTGCGCCTCGATCTCAACGAGAGTACCTACGCCCGTTGCAACAGCGATGGCTGCGAAACCTATCCAATGAACTTCGCGCCCAGCGGTATATTCACGACTTTCCAGTTACGCGGGCGCGGTGGCACCTTCCTCAAGGTCTACAACGACGGTTCTGAGTATGTTGAGGTTGCATCGTTGCTTCTTGGCATCCAGCAGAGCTTTGGCGTATGCGAGCCGAGAATGTAAGGTTGCCGTTTTAGACAAAACGTGGTCGCTGTCGTCTGCGCTGCGCAAGATGCCCTGCGTCGGCGAAGACGTAATGCGCGTTGACCTTAACGTCGCCGCCTGAGCGTCTTTGACGACCAGTTCTTGGACGAGCGTCTAGAACAACAGACCGAAGTCAGCTCAGAGCAGGCGGGATCGCTTCCAGCGTGCGGTGCCACGATGACGGCAAGCGTCCCTCGCCCTGCTAGTCCGACGCGTAGACGCTGCCGTCGGCGTTGTGCCGCGCAGCACGCCATGCTTGTCATGTAGACGATACTCGCAGTGATCTACAGATCGCAGCCTGATAGTGCCTCCAATCGCTCGCTGCGCCGGGTTGACGGGGTGAGGTCGCTGCATTGCCTTGGCTGATCCCTTGAAATGGAGGCGAGATGAATAAGTCACGCCTGTTTCTCCCGCTCGCGTGTCTTGCGCTCAGCATCTCTGCGCTCGCTGACGATAGTACCTTTCTTTGCAAACAGATTGACGCCGATAACACGCTCGTCTTTAGTGCGACGACGGTAACGTCGAAAGATAGCTCCGGCACATACGGAACTCCCGTTGACGTCGAATTTGGTTATACGCCGAATGGTGATGCTCCTGTCTGGACGACTCGTGACGGCTCGACCAAGTTTGTTCTGATGCTCAATCAGATCTACGTCCTTGATGGCAATGGCAATGTGCATGGAAAGATCGTGTGTGAGTGAAAGTGTTTGCCCAGGATTGCACGCCGGCGAGGTGGTCCGCTCCAGCAGCAGGAAGCCGGCGAACTGACGGCGAGGGTCTGCAGGACATGCGATGAGACTGCGCCTCTTGTCTGCTCTAGCGTGCATGCCGGTCGCTCGCGGAAGAAGAGGCCGATGCTGGTCACCTGTACAACCGCAGCCCACGCATGGAGCCCGATGCCCGGCTTCCCGCAACCTGGGCCCGCCTTCGTCCGGCCTTGCGACGTGGCTAATTTCAATGCGGTCGCACGCGTTCATCGCGTAGCGAGGCAAGTATGAGCTTCCGCGATTTGTATTACGGCTGGACTCAAATCCCGCTGACCCTGACGAACGTCACACTCCACCGTGGTGTCCGGTTGGACCAGCGCGGACGCGACGGCGCATGGACGCCGCGCGATCCAATGTTTTGGCCTGACGATGAGGAGAGACTCGCAGATTTTGAAGCCGCGACAGACCTCCGTTATGTCGACGTACTGCGGACACTCACCGCAGATGCCCGCGCGCCTGAACGATGCGACGCGCGATTTGTTTTGGGGGTGCCAGAGGACAAGCAGGCCGAAAGTCGCCTGACAGAGAACTTGGTAGAGGTCATCAAAATATCGATCCACGAAGCTGAAGAGATGAATTTCGGCGAGTGTCGGCAGCGTAGTAACATGAAGTATTATGAGCCAAGGTGGGAGCGCGGCTACCCTGGAGGCGTAACCGCTTGGTTTGCCGTTCCTTCAGAGGCTTTTGACCGAATCGCCGCGATATTCGAGAGATCTGGCGACGCGTTTGAGGTCACTATCAACGCCAAGCTTTGGTATTGGATTGGACCCATCGGGGACAGCCAGTACTACATTGACACGACGGAGACGCAGCCAGTCGAACTGGCCGAATTCAGGGCGTACAAGACGATGATGGGAGACGCGACCGTTGGGGATGATAACCCGGAAGGCAACGTCAACCGCCCGCTTACCCAGGCCGAGTTCAGCTCGGAACTCTTGAGTCAACTGCACACACTGCAGCGGGGCGTCCGTTCGATCATAACCCCCCTGTGGTTTCTCGCGGGTGGGCTGGTCGGGCTATCTGTGTATCTGAAGTGGTAATCCCCGCCCGCACAATGAGTTGCAAACCGGTAGGGGAGGCGCCTATGGGGCGTTGCCCAAGAGGACCCGAGCGTCACTCTCATACTATCCCTGCGCCTCGCACTCGGCGGCTCGGATAGCCGCTGCCGCGTCGGCCTCAACGCGCCGTTGCGTCTCGTCTTCGTCGGCAAGCACTGGGTACTGCATCGCGCGCAGTACTGGCTGCGCTAGCGTCGCCGCCGCGCGGTCTAACGCTGGGTCAACCTGCAACAGTTGCTCCACGATGACCTGCATCGGCGCGGGTGCTTCGGTCTTCGGCTCGCCGACCAAATACTTCGCCAACCATGACCGCGCCCGATGGTCGCCTGACTTCGCCGCAGTGACCGCCGCGCGGACCACGTCGCGCCAAGTATCGAGCGAGACCTCGTCCATCATCGCCTGCATGTAGGCGGCTTCGGTCTGCCGCCTCGGTCGGCCTGGTCCTCCCACAGTCCCGACCTGAAACCGACCGCTGCTGTCGCGCTTCGCTGCCATGTGCCGTTTCCTCGCCGTCTATACCGCCTGCTACGTTCGGCAAGCCGTTGTTGGCATTGCACTTTTTGCAGGCGATTGCCCTCGGGATTTCCAGTTTGGTAGTTAGTGCTCGGGCGCCAAAGCGCGAATCAGGGCCAGCGAACACAGGGCACCCGCCGATGAGCGTGGCGCCTTTTTGGCAAACTTGGTCAAGACATTTGGCTGTTTCGGTCAAGCGAATGCCGCGCTTGTTGCGTAGTCTTTCCGGTGCGCAACGTGATACGCAACCGACAGGTGACCCCTATGATTAAGTTCATCATTGCTGCTATCGCTATGGCGATGTTCTCGGGCTGTGTCTCCATGGAAGCTGCAAAGCAGTACTGCGCCGACGCCAACCATGACGGCAAAGCCGACACGACGGGTGCGGATGTAGATTACTGCGTCCGTTGGCACATGCAGAAGCAGAAGCGCGATCTCGACAAGCTTGGCGAAGGAATCGCTGCTGGCGTCGCTGGAGCAGGTGCCGGATATCAGTCAACGGTAGCATACCGGCAGCAGCAGGCGCCCGCTTACAACGCCGCGATTCAGTCGATGAACCACTCATTGCAACTTCAGCAACAGCAGCTCAACCACAACATGCAAATGCAACAGCTTCAACTTCAGCGTCAGATGGAGCTTCAGCGTCAACAGATGTTTGGTCCCGGCACCTACAACAACCCCATTTACGTTCGGTCCCGATAGAGATCTCATCGCAACAGTCGGCAAGTAAGTGCGAGAGTGCGCGCCGACGCCGCTGAACTCGACCAACATCGACCGCTCCCGCCTCTATCTCGTACCCCTGCGGCTGTCTCACCTCTGCTGATGCGGCGGCAGGATAGCGCCCTCCGCATGGTAAATACATGGTGTCCCTGAGGTGCGACGGTCGCGGTCTAGGACATGTCGCTAAGTGTTTGATTGTTTGTTGCGACCGTCTCACGAGTGCGACGGTCAACGGTCGGTCCAATGCCGACCGTCTCAGGGGTGCGACGGTTTGCGGTCGGACCGTCGCACGGGTGCGACGTAGGACGCGCCGTGAGTGCGCTGCCGTGCCGCCATTCGTCGGTCGGCTCGCGTTGCAGACCGTCGGGTGGTTGCCAAGTGAGCCGATATT
>JBJYXA010000153.1:0-2086 GCA_046259705.1 Caldilineaceae bacterium | reverse complement strand
TCCGGTCCTTTGCTGACGCGGCTCCTGCTGGCGTCCCACGGCAGGTCCCGCCCAAAGGAGACGCTGCTGCAGCGTCGCCCTCAGCCCTCATCGCTTCCAGGATCCCGCCGCCCGCCCGAATGTCCGTCTGCCTATTCTGGGCCGCTAAGCTAGCCAACCGCCACGGAAGTCAAGTGAACAAAGTGTCAGGA
Organism: Caldilineaceae bacterium; assembly: GCA_046259705.1. Classification (GTDB taxonomy): domain Bacteria; phylum Chloroflexota; class Anaerolineae; order Caldilineales; family Caldilineaceae; genus JASGTU01. Next base: position 1,895 of record JBJYXA010000153.1, on the reverse strand, counting down.
TATTTTTCACTCAGCCGCGAGCCGTAAGTATCGGTTTAATATATTTTTTCTGTTTGCGCCGGACGGGGCAATGGCAGCGTTCGGGCGAGATGTTTCCTAACCCTCTGATATTGCGCTTGTTCCCTCTGGACGCCTCGCGGATAGGAACGGACTTCCACCTGGACAAGTGTCAGGATTTTTTACACTTGAGTGGACGCGCGCAAGGTACGCACAGCCCCATACATCGGCTCCATCGCCCAGTGACCCTCCATGGCGGGTCAGGCCGAGACTTTCCAAGTCATTGATAACGGACGGTCGCCATCGTGGTCGCGGCCGGCTTGCCGCATCATGTCGCGAGGAAGGTGTCAATATTCTTTACGGCTCTGTCGGCCCGCAGGCCCGATAGACCTTTAGCGCCACCATTTTGATCTGATATCGCGTCAAGGAAAGTCTCTTATTGCACTGATAAAGGATTCGTTTCGATACGCTTGGACAGGATAGGGAGACGGCTTGGCGCAGCATATGCTCGTGAAACGGCAGCCGCTCTCCTTAGGGGCGGCGCGGCTGCGCGTTTAGACGCCTGGCAGCAGCGCACCGCCACGAGCGATTAACGTTGTGGTGCGCAGCGGTATTAGGGCCCAGGCGCCAGGCACCAAAAGAGGCTCAGCAAGAGGAGATACACCATGAGGATTGCGCTCACAGCGTTACCAGGGATAATTCTGCTTCTCATGAGTCAAGGGGTAGCGGGTGTCTACATCGGTGAACCGCTTGACCCTGCAGAACTCTATGCAACCGGCATGGTCAAGACGCCGTATTCCATTGGAAGTGACCCTAACGAGAAGGAGGTCAGTGACAAACTCGTGGAAATAGGTGCTGGGGTTGGGAGAGAATCACCGGACATCGGCTCGCTCTACGGCGAATACACCGTGGAAGTCAATCCGATCGGTCCTCAAGCAAAGGCGGCTGCGATGTTCTTGGCCAACCGAACGGGGACAGCGATTCTCAATATTTGGCCTCCGGCGCATTGGGAAGGTGGATCATGGGCGGATGGCACGTTCTATTACAATTTTGCGCTCGTGCCAAAGCAGACAATACCAATCGACCAGTACCTCCGTATGCCACTGCGCGTGCAAGCGTCTGGACATCTTTTCGCGAGTCAGTCGCAATTAGGAACGGCGGTGGCTAGCGCTGGAATGGAAGTGTGGGCCATATCTCCGACGACAGGCAATGAAAGCCGACTTTTTAGAGAATGGCATGACCTCGGTTTCTATCCAACTGGGGACTGCTTGCACTCCCTTGACGCCTGCGCTAGCAAAAGCGATTCAAAAGACTTTTTTATCGATACGACCTTTGAGGTTTGGATAGCGCCAAATGCGCCCTTGCCGGTATTTCAAGTTAATGGCGCTGCGCATGGCGTTGCCAAATCTGCGACGTCAATGCGTGGCAGCGACGCGTCCCTACAGTTGTGGGGTGGCTGGGGAATAATGAGCGCGTTCATCGATCCGCTGATTTTTATCGATCCGACATGGGAATACGCGGATTTGTTCGATCTGGAGTTCAGTCCCAATGTCGTGCAAGCTGTTCGCCCGATTCCTGACGACAACCCCGAACCACCGAGCATCCCCGAACCAGCCTCGCTCGCACTTCTCGCCAGTGGGGTCGTCATATTGCTGTGGCGCAAGTCGTAAATCTGACGCGTCCCTAATGAGGGGCCGCTGCGGCGGAGTTTTTCGTTTTTTGCAGTGGCTGGTCCGCTGTTGGCCGGTAGGAGCCGCTCAGTCGCTAGGGTGGGGAGTCTGCAACGCGTCTTAAGCCCAAGTCTTTACCTGGCCGATCGCCCCTCCCTCCAACACAGATGAAGGGGCCTCGGCCTCACTTACCGGGCAACAGCAGGATGCCGCCGACAATGAGCAGAC
>JBJYXA010000152.1:0-15970 GCA_046259705.1 Caldilineaceae bacterium | reverse complement strand
GGTGCGGATGTAGGGCTCCGGCGGTTCGATAACCAGCCGGACGCCACCCAACACCTGATCTATGCGAACACGGGATATTATTCCAATCCGCTCCACCAGTGCTCTTTGTCAACCGTGTAGAGTTGCGATTCGTTGACGACTGTTTCCCTTGACAACACGGCCCCGCCGAGCCCCATACGCGCATTACCAGGAGCCGCTGCTAGTCGCAGCTTCGACGTCACGACACACACGACGGCGGTATTGATTCGGCTCTGATTAAATAGGCTATTCTGAACCACGTCGTGGGGAGGTCCGGAGCCTGGCTCGGCCCCCGCCAGCTCACCCAGATCGATCCAGAAGATGTCTCCCTATTCCACTAGCATGAACCTTCCTGCCGCAGTCTGTGTCGAGCGCGATGGTGGGCAGTCAGCGGCGCGTACACTTCGTTCAGCGCGCGCCTGGAATTCGAAGATGCTCGCAGCGATCGAGATGCCTTCGCATGGCCAATGCGAAGGGTTTGCTGCGTGATAAGCCAGTCTCACTTGCCACCACATCCACACGTTCCAACAGCGCACCATTCAAAGGGATTCCGGTTTTCGACGCCATATTTCCTACCCCTTTGAATATCGATATCCAACTCACCACCATACCTGTAGCACAACAGCCAGTGATACGGAATGCAATACCGAGCAGTGCATTGGGATGGGAAAACGTTGGATAGCGCTAGCCGTCATGGCTCCAGCACAGGAAACTCCGCGATACGCAGATTCGTGCAGCCGTAAGGAATGAGCGTCAGCTCTTCCAGTGGTTCCGACGAGGTCGCCTTGCCGCCCTTCCATTGGCAGGCAGAATTGTTCAACTCCTGCCACTCCGATACACGTCGCCCCAGCACGCGGGCAGTGATCGGCGCGCGATCCGGGGCAAAGGGCAGTTCGGGCATCTCACCTTTTTCGAACACGATCGATTGCTGCGGATTGGCGCAGTCGACCGACAGGGCATAATTCCACGGTGTACTAGCGTATACTTCCCAGTCGCCATGGGGCAGTTCGCGGTAGGGCTTGTCTTCGTTGATGCGCCGCCATTCCTCGCCCATCCTCAGCGCATACAGCAGCGGTCCCCGCGAAATAGCGACCGTTTGATGCGGTCGCGTTCGGATCCGCGGCTGCATGGGCAAAGTCAGACTCACTACGTCGCCGTCGCGCCAGGTGCGCTCTACGCGTTGGAACTTGCCGGGCAGAGCTGCTTCAACCTGCTCGCCGGCTTCGACTTGAGCTCCATCGGCCCAAGCGGGGATGCGCAGGAGAAGCGGGAAAAAGACCGGTTTGTCCGTGTGCACCGTGAATTGGAGTTTGTCGTCGAAAGGATAATCCGTCTCCAGGCGCACACGAACCTGCTGTCCTCGTACAGAAAGTGATACTTCGCTGGGCGCGTAAGCTACGGCTGCCAATCCGTCGTCATCGGTGCGCATCCATAGGTGTGCGGCGAACTTGGGCCAGCCCTGGCTGAGGTTGGCCGTGCAGCAGCCATAGTTCGGCTCCAATCCATACAGGTTGGATTCGGGGCCATTGGTATTCCAGTTGCGCGGCTTCAGGCTACACTCAATCTGGTTCACCTGTTGGTCGTACTGATGTCCCCACATGTCGGGCGAAAAGGTGGCCGGCAGCGCGTTGAATGCGATCTGTTCCAACCGATCCCCAAATGCCGGGTCACCAAGCAGCGCCAACAGATGCTCCAACGAATACATGTACTCGACCACCGCACAAAGCTCGGTGCCCTGCGCAGGGTCGATCCCGGCTAAGCATTCATCGCCGGTGAAAACACCCGTGGCCATGCCGTGATATCGGTCCAGCTTGGCCATCATGTCGTACACTGCGGATTGGTCGCCGTCGTCGCCGCTAACACGCCACCACAATGGGTGTGCCTTGAGCGCCATAGCGTTGTTGACGACATGCCCCATGTAATTCCAGCGCCCCATTGCCGTTGGTTCCGTGATGGGCCAGCGCTCAAAGAATTCGGCCCAATTGAATCCTTGAGCGTTCAGCTTGACCGCGAGATCAAGTAGCCACGGCTCTCCCCTCTGTTCATAGAGCCAATAGAGGGGAATGAGCACTTCAAACCAGCGGAATTGGCCCCAGTTGAACAATGGCCAGCGGTCGATATGGCGGTCGATCATGCGCAAACACCGCTCAACCGCCTCCACTATGCGTACGTCGCCCGTCACATCGTGGACCTGGATCAGCATTTTGAGCGCCAGAAAAAGCGACCAAATATCGAACGCGGTCTGCTCGGTTTCGTGAATGAAGGATTGGCGAGGTCCGAGCCAGCCGTCCTCGTCCTGATGCACAAGGATATAATCGACATGGCGTGTGATCTTTTGGATGAGCGCCTCATCTTCCAATAGATACGCCAAGGGGATCACCCCATCCAGCCAGTAAGGGGCGCGCTCCCAGCCTTCTTGTTCGCCGCCAAACCAACGGCTATCTTTGATGTCGGGCCAGAATTCGTCGAGGTGTCCACTGAGACTATCGGCCTGGAGCCTGAGCTGATTGTGTAGCCAGCCAAGGGGTCGGACCGAACCCAGCGGGAACGGTTGAAAGGTGAGGGGGCGTAGATAATCGGGCATAGCTTCCTCGACTCGATTGTGAGTGATTTTGACTGTTGGCGCGCGGGACGGATGCCTATTCTTGAATCCCTCCCTGTTGCAGTGAAAAGTATAGCACGCGGTGAAGGGGACCAGCATTCGGCTCAGACATAGTGGAGTCCTCTGCGCGCTGCGGACAACCCCGGCGGTGAGGCTGTCCGCAGAATGTTCTCTTTTCTACATGATTATCCCGATACCGACCCTCAGGATTGAATAGGCGTGTCCTCCTGGTTGCCGTATTCCTCCCAAGAGCCATCATGATTGCGCACGCCCGGATAACCCGGCAACTCGCTCAGCACGAACCACGTATGTGCGCCGCGTACACCCGTCTGCTAACAGGTGATGATCTCCTTGCCCGGGTCAAAGCCAGCCTTGGTATAGAGGTCATAGAGGGCCTCAGCATCCTTGAATGTGCCATCTTCGCTGACTGCGTTTACCCACTCAATATTGATGGCCCCGGGCACATGACCGCCTCTGGCCGCACGCATATCGGTGCCGGCGAATTCGTCGGGACTGCGCGTGTCGCACATTACCGCATCCGAATCCTCCAGGTGCTCCACCACATACTCAGTCGTAGCACGCAAAGAATCATCGATTTCACCGGCCACGTACTCCGTAGGTTCGGCGGTAACAGCGTCTGTGCTCAATTCCTGACTTTGGGCAATCCATCGCGTTATGCCGCCGTTGTATAGACGCACGGCGCCATGCCGGTAATACTTGAGCGCCCAGTAGGCGCGTGCCGCCCACAGATTGCTTGTGCGGTCATAGAACACGACGGTGTCATCGTTTTCGATTCCAAGACGGCTCAGCAAGCTCGACAAGGCGTCCTGGGCGTGAATCTGCCCGCGCGTCACGTCGTCCGGATTCGTGAGTTCGTCCAAACCGTGAATATGCTGCGCGCCGGGCAGATGGCCACCGGCGTATTCGGCGGGAGACCGAACATCAACCACTACCAAGGCAACATCGTCGGCATAACCACGTTCCAGCCTCTCGTTCAGCCACGTGTACCTTGCGATACGATCGGGATCGGATTGTGGCGCGAAATGGGATGGCACGATGGCGGCAGTACCCGCCTCAAGCGGCAAGCCCTCTGTGCGCCAGAGATCCCACCCTCCGTCTAGGACGGCAACAGCGCGGTGGCCGTAATTTTCAAGGCTCCAGAACGGCCGGGCCGCGGCCATCCCCCATGTGTCGTCGTACACTACCACTGGTGTATCTTGGGTCACGCCCAACCGCGACATCATTCCTGCGTAAGCGTCTGAAGGCAGCACCATACCCTCCACGCCATCAACCGTACAAGACCAGATTTCCAGCGGTGCATTGCGCGCACCCGCTATGTGGCCTCGCACATAGTGCGCGGGTTGTCGTACATCGAGGATGCGCAAGTTCGCATCGTCTAGATGCGCCGCCAGCCACGAGGTCGTTACCAGTACACCGGGTGGGACCGGACCATTCGAATTACGTACGTCTTCGTTAGCAGACGGTTTCAAGTTTCCTCCTTGTGTGCTTGGCAATCCGGGCGCCAACGCCGAGGATGCCGGTCTTTCCAGCATAATTGGTGGGGAAAATGATCGGGAGGGGGAGTGGTGCCGCTTCCATGGCTCTGGGCTGACCTGTCCGAGCCGCAGATCCAAATAAGAAACGCCACCGATGTAGTTCGGTGACGCTTAGGGATTAGGCGAGCTAGAGAATTCTACTGGGGGAGACCCAACTGTCGCCTCACTGAACCGACGCCATCTTCGGCGGAGACGGTGAGGCTTTGGCTGCGAGCGCATCAAGTGCAACTCAGGCGATGACCCGACGCAGCCGGAGACCGTGTTCTCCGCTTGCGACAGATACAACGGATGCATTGCGTGATCGAATAGTTCAGGAACAAGACGCTGTCTTCCATGGCAGAATACCCGGACGCCAACAGTTGCGCAGAGTGTGCGAGTCGGCGATAAACCTGTCAAACGACGTTTTTCGAGTGTTCGCTGGGGCAGCCAATATCAAATCGTCGCCAGGCGACGCAGCCAGGCCGGATACGAGCATGAGTTTCTTGCGGTAAGTTGGATGCCCTCTAACTGATCGACAAGAATACATACCGTGTCTAAAGCAAGTGCCTCGATGGCAGCGTCCTGGGGATATGCTTCGAACCCCACTGTACAGTACTTTCGGCCAGCGACTTCCAGGTCGGTGAGTTCAAAGCCTAGTCCACGGTCAATGACCGCGTCTGTGCTTACTCGGGTAACTGTACCCGATTCCACATCCAAAAGCATCTTGCGCAGCGCACGCCGTTTGCGCACCGCAACGGTAGCCAGTTCTGCGCCGAGGTCCGCGCCAAACAGGGCATAATACGAAGCAGGCAGCTCCGCATACGACCACTTCACCCAGCGCTCTAACACGCCCTCATGCCGGCCACTGAAACTCTGCGCGCCAAGAGACGAAACCCGGCCCTTTATCTGTAGCTGGCCCTCTCGCAGCTTTATGCCCATATCATCGCTGGAGGGCAATAATAGGTAGGTATCCGTCCGATCCCTCCACTTCAGGGACGGCGCGTTGCCAGATTGGGCCGGTAGCGTGGCGTTCTCGAACCACTCCGCAAGCGCCGTGTGGGACGCGGCGGCGCCGTCGAAAAACCAGCGCACCTCGACTGTCGCCAGTGGATCGTTGACCGGCATTGGCCTATGTCCCCTCCATCCGCACGTGGTGAATATGGAGTCTATTGGCACGGGCCTGAGGTTCGTTGGCCCTCGTAATGCTTAGGACCTTCATGCGCCCAGAGACTCCCATATTCGTCCTACACCGGTGCGGCTGGGACTATACGGACAACTCTGCGTCGTAGCGCTTGATGTCTGTATCGACAAAGCTAGGAAATGCTTTTTCCTTGAAGGCTGTCATGTGCGCCGACTCGCCATGGATTTTCAACGCTTCCGCCGATTCCCACACCTCATAAAGATGGAGAATATTCGGCGCCGACAGATCCCGGGAAAACTCATAGGCAAGACAGCCGGTCTCTGCCTGTGAATCGGCTATCATTTGCCGAAGCTGGTTGAACAACATTTCCTCGTTGTCCGTCGCAAACTCGATTGTACCGCCGATAATGATCATCAGTGACCCCCTCAGTTATTTGTGTTCTTGGCTGAATTGAGCCGGCGACGGCCGTCTGTGCTGCGACAAATCACATTGCTGTGACCTGGCGTAACCAGAACTCGTCGAAGCGCGGTCCATCAATGCGCGTGACCAAGCGTACGGTCGTATCCGGCGCTGTGCTTTTTCTGTCAACTTCTGGGCTAACAAAACGATGGCTACCATTCGTCCGCTCTTTGACGGCGCTCTCGATGAGAATACCGTCACGAAGCTCTACGCGCAGGCCGACTTCTTCCATAGACACACCTTCGCGCCAGCCCAGCGCGATAGCACACGCCAAACTATCGTGTTGGAAGTTAATAATGTCCAGCGGCAGCCCGGGACATGTCTCACCGAAGCGAGACTCGTTCGCTTCGTCAATGGCGAACGCCTCCGCTTGGCGCGCGATGAGATTGCCAAGCTCGCCAGCTTGCCGCAATTCCTCCAAATACGCGCGGCGCAACGCCGTCTCCACCGTCACCGTGAGTGGGACAAGCGTCGGGCGCGCGTGTAGCAATACGTGATATGCCGACGTCGTATCCACCTGGATGTTCCAGTCATCCTCGTTGTCCCATTTTGGGTAGCCGGACCGGATCGGGTAGACATACCCGCCCATGAGCGTGAGTTCTGATTGTACCAGAATGCCCGGGTGGCGTTCTTCGAGAAGACGCAGATTCGTGAAAGGGCCGATGGCGATGATGGACGCGCCCAAACTGATGCTGCATTCGAGCAGGTCGAGTGCATCTCCCGGCTCGTTGGGCGCAGGTGTTGTTGGTTGCGACCAGTATCGTTCTTCCTCCGGATAACCGAGTTCAGGATAGCGGTAATACCCGTCTGCTACGTCGGCGCCTGCCGCTACTGGAATATCCTCGCGGTCCTCGAGCGCCAGCGCCGTTCGCACATAGCCGGCCCGTCTCCCGCTCGCCTCCGCGACCGTAGTAATACCGGTGATCTCGACATCCGGCCACCGCAATAGCATAGCAAGCGCACATAGATCGTCAATATCTCCTCCGATATCCGTGTCTAGATGTACCCTTTGCATGGGCGTTTCTTCCGGTCTTCGCATGCCTACCGCTGTTTTTCTTGTTCAGCATCAAGCATAGCTTATGCACTGACTACCTGCCACATCGGCTACAATGGCATAGATCAGACAAACTCCATCCGACCAGTACTCTCGGGCATTTTCCGCACCTTGAAAGGCAGGCGAAAAATGAAGATCGTCGATCTGCAGGTGATCCCATTCCGCGTGCGCCGCCGCGATTTCCGAAATGGAAAATGGTTGGACGAGCGTGACGCGCTGCAAACGCTCACCAGAATCATCACCGACGAAGGCGCCGAAGGCTACTATTTCGGGGGCCACGGCCACGGGGATGCAGACGGGCTGCCCGTCGACGACCGAACACAGTTGCAGGGTCGTATCAAGCAGTTGCTCCTAGGCCAGGACCCATTCGATCGCGAACGCTTCTGGCATTGGTTCTGGGTGGCCAATTTACCTGAGAATCTCCTCAGCGTCGTCGACATGGCGCTGTGGGACCTTCAGGCGCGAGCCTTTGGCATACCGTTATACAAACTACTTGGCGGCTGCCGGGACAAAGTCAAAGCATACGCCAGCACGTATCCCAATTTGGGCTCTGTGCAGACATATGCGGAGCACGCACTCGCCTGCAAACGCGAAGGTTACAAACATTACAAAATCCATCCCTACTATTTCTGGGATCCGGTCACGCAACAGCCCGATCCTGGCCGGCCGTCACACATCGACCAGGACATCGAAGTGTGCACTGAAGTGCGCGCAGCCGTCGGTGACGACATGGTTCTCAGCTTCGACCCCTGGGGCACCTACCGCACCTACGACGAAGCCGTCAAGGTAGGTCGCGCGCTGGAAGACCTGAATTTCTATTGGTACGAGCATCCTATGAACGAATACTGGGTGGGCGCTTACGAAAAACTGTCGCACGAACTGCGCATTCCCATTCTTGGACCGGAGATCGCGGCGGGTAGCATCTATAGCAGGGCGGACTGGATACGGCGCGGCGCATCGGACCGTAGCCGCATCGATGTGTTGCGCGGGGGTATTACCGGGAGCAAGAAGATGGCTGCGATCTGTGAAGCCTTTGGCGTACGTTGCGAAATTCATATGAGCGGTTTCGCTAACCTGCAGGTGTTAGGGGCGACCAGCGAGGACAGCTGCGAATATTACGAGCGCGGGCTACTGGCCCCGGGCATAGAATACGACAGGCCTGCGCCCTATTTAGAAACCATCGCAGATGCTATGGACGACAAAGGGTATGTACATCTCCCACAGGAACCTGGCCTGGGCTATCGAATCGTGTGGGACTACATCGAGGAAAATAGGATACCGTGAAGCGGGATGCTATTACGGTGCACCACATATTGTGCGCAGGCGTGCTATAATCAGACATAATACGCGCAAGACCCTGCATGTGTAACCCAACTGCCAATTGTTTGATCGTGATTTTCGCAACACCATCATTCTCGCACCCGCCTGCTTTATCAACGGGCACCGCCAAAGGAGGACAGCCGTGAATCATTCGAGAATTGGAACCGTCGTTCGAATCGCCGTTATGAGCATAGCGGCATTGACTCTCGTGTTCGCAGGCATGATGGTGAATGGCTCGCCCGTCTCCGCCGCGGGCCAGGCGCCGTATGATGTGATCTTTGGGCACTTCTCTCCGTTCACGACTTTTCCGGATCCTGGCGATGAGTTGGAGCGAAGCAGAGTAGACGTGTCCATCGATGGAACGGAAGTCGCCAGCGGTGTGGCCTACGGTGATCAGGTTTCCGCCGATCCACTCGATGCCGGTTCGTACGAAATTGTGGTGCAGCCTCTTTATTGGTCCGCCGGCGCATATATGCAAACCATCGACATTCCCCCGGCGTCTGCAAGCAGCTTTTCCGACCCCGCGATCTTGTTGGCCTACGCGGGTGGCGCCTCCGATATCTGGTTTCACGTCGACGTTCTTGCAGTAGAGATGGCGCCCCCGGCGAGCGGTTCCAGAGTTCGCTTCGTGCACTTCGCACCGTATGCCATCGACAAAGAATCTGAGTACACCGTATGCAACTTGGACGGCAGCACCTTCTTCGGCATGACGATGTACAACTACAGCAAGGTCAGCAACTACAAGGATATTCCGGCCGGATCCTATACAGTGTACCTAGCTGGTTCACATGGCGCCGGCTGTGCGGGAACGCATCTTTCCCCCAATATCACGATCACGTTAGGCGAAGCAAGTGTGGCTGATTTCATCGCCATCGGTACAAATGAGAAGCAAGATCCTTACTCCAATCAATTGACGGTGCACACTGTGGCCGGCCAGGTCAACGCCAGTGCGGTCATGTGGGATGACTACGTGTACATTCCAATGGCCATGCGATGACGTAGCCACCCGCCCGTCGAGAACCTTCCACGGCATTGGAGCACGGTCGCTGGAATGATGTCCGTACCATGCGTGTATCGTGTTATGTTTGGATGTCTGTGTGCGGTCGTTTGGTGTGGTCATCTGTGCATCGTTGAACGATCATCGGCATTCTCTTGTTGCTGCCGAACTTAATTTCAGCCGATTCCACTTCGTGAAGGAGACCGCCATGTCAGAAGAGCCGGAGACAGGTGTAAGAATCGAAAGTGGCTGCAACACGTGCGCATTGCGCGCCAAAGCCCAGCAGAACCCCAGTTCGTTGATTGCGCGCTTCTGGCGCTGGCATACGTCATGGTGCCCTGGCTGGAAGGCTTATGTGAAAGAGATGGAGAGCAAGGGTCTGCCTGCCCCTACGCCATGACATTAGTGCGGTTTCAGTTGCCAAAGGTGTTGCCGACGCGGCAGCACCTTCTTTCTGTCGCTCTCCGCCTGCCTGGACCTCACCAGCTGCATATAAGGATGAATCCTGACCTGTGGAACTTTCTGGCGTACAGGCATTGACGTTTGACGTCTTCGGGACCGTCACGGATTGGCGACGTACCATCATCCGGGAAGGGGAAGCGCTCGCACAGCGCAAGGGGCTCGTTGTCGATTGGCCAGCATTTGCCTTAGCCTGGCGCGCCGGTTACCAGCCGGCCATGCAACGAGTTCGTACCGGCGAACTCCCGTGGATGACCATTGACGAGCTACATCGGCTGATCCTGGAAGATCTGCTATCACAATTCGAGATTACGGGCTTGAGCGAGCCCGAAAAGGACGACCTGAATCGTGTTTGGCATCGGCTCGACCCGTGGCCGGATGCACGCGTCGGACTGGCAAGACTTCGCCGCAGCTTCACCGTGGCCACCCTTTCCAACGGCAACATGGCGCTACTCACTAACCTAGCCAAACACACAGATTTGCGTTGGGATTGCATTCTGTCCGCCGAATTAGCCCACCATTACAAACCCGATGCCGAAGTCTACGGCATGGCCGTGTCGCTACTGGGCCTGCAACCGCACGAGGTAATGATGGTCGCAGCGCACAACTCGGACTTGCGAGGCGCCAAGGCGGTCGGCTTGCGCACTGCCTTTGTTTGCCGGCCACAGGAATATGGTCACGGGCAGACAACCGACCTCGAGCCGGAGAGCTCGTGGGAACTCGTCGCACACGATTTCCTCGATCTGGCAGAACAGTTGCTGGGGTCGTAACGAGTGGCGAAACTAGGAACTACGTCTCGGATATGGTTGTCCGCAAGTCAGACACGTCCGGACAGTTGAGAAATGATTCGCGCAGAGATGGATTGCTCACGTGATGGGCGATGTCGTCCACGATAGCGCGCGCCTGATTAATAAACTCGGCAGTCTCGACCCTATCGGCTGCAGTATCGGCCAGGGCAGCCAAAATCTGCCACAACGTCCATCGTGAGCCCCTGGCCTGCGCCTCGGTTCGCGCCTCTATCAGGCTTGAGCGGGCCTCGTCCGTTCTACCTAACGCGACCAGCGCACGACCATGCAAATACAATGCATGCGGCAGCCACAGGCGCATGCTGGATTTGCGCAACATATTCAGGAGTTCGCTGCTCAATACCACAGCCTGTTCGTAGTCTTCCAGGGCAATGGCGAGCGCTATCTCAGCCTCCAGTAACGGGCCGCGATATGAAGGCCAGGATTTGTCGGCATGGCTCTGCCTGTGTGTATCGAGCATCTGTTCGGCGCTCGCCAAATCGCCGGCTCCGATGCGCACGTATGTCTGCATGGAGAGTAGATAAGCGTGGTCGGGGAGATGCAGCGAGGTGGGTACGACCATCGCCTTATCCAGTTCTTCCTGTGCAAGCTCATACGCGCCGAGCCCCTTATAGATCGCGGCCAGGTCTGCGCGTGGTTCAACCTGTGAAGCCAGAAACCCAGCCTGCTCCCCCAAGCGGATGCAAGTCGTGATCGTTTCTATGGCGCGATCTGGATGCCCCCGCTCCCAATAGACAACGCCAACCTTGTAGCGGCTGTACGACTGGCCCCAGAGATTATTAATTGATTCGCTCACCTCCTGTGCCTCTGCGGAATAAGCCAGGGCCTGTTCAAATTCGCCGGCGAACACCGAGACCAACGCCAGCGAGGCCAAATCGTCCCCCAGCATGGGGAGGTCATTGAGTTCACGCGAAATCTCACTCGCCTGTTTGAGTACGGCGCTGGCCTTATCGAGTCTTCCGCCGACGCCGTAGCAGAATACGCCTAGATCTGTCAGCGTCCGCGCCATCTGATCGCGCAGATTGAGTTTCGTAGCCAACTCCAGCGAGCGTTCACCATATTCTGTGGCTGGTTCTAGGTCATTGGCCAACGCATGCGCATTAGATAAGCTCCACAGCAATCTGGCCTCCGCTTCTTGGTCGTCCAATTCACGGGCCAGTCGCAGCGCCTCCTCGCCCTGCTCGCGGCCAATCTGAGGATTGAACAGCGGCGTCGGCACCGAATAGAGCGGTAGCCGCGCTACCATAGCGGCGAGTTCAAGACGGCGATCTCCAAACCTGTGCGCTACTTCCTCCATCTCATTGTAGTTCTCAAGGGCGGCGTCAAATTGGTTGTCCAGTTCGAGCGCCCGTCCCTTACAGATGAAGAGCATGGTACACTCTTCAGTGACCTGAGCAGGTTCCTTCAGTTTCACCAGCTCAAGTGCTCTGCTGAAATGACCAATCGCCTCCTTGAGTGAATAGAGACGAAGGGCTTTTTTGCCTGCCATCTCGTAGTAGCGGCTTGCGCGCTCGATGTCCGACGCCTGGTCGAAGTGATGTGCCAAGACTACGGCATGTTGTTCTAGATCGTCAGGCGCCATTTGCTCCAACGATTCCGCCACGCGCAGGTGGTACTGGCGGCGCTGGCGGCGCAGGATCATGCGGTAAGCGGTCTCCTGCAATAGAATATGGACAAAGTAATACTCCGGTTCTGGCGCGTCGGCCACTTTGCGGATCAAGCCTAGCTGCTCCAGTATAGCCATATGCTCCGCCAGGATTTCCTCGTCGCGCACCGATATGCGGGTGAGTAGACGGAAATTGATAGCCGGCCCGAGCACAGACGCAAGAAGCAACGTGTCCCGCACATCAGGCGCCAACTGGTCGACGCGTGCGGTCAACAACGTCTGCAGGTTGTCGGGAACCTGAAGCATACCCACCGCGCGTGGCATGGTCGAGATGCTCGCAACGCCGCCAGGCTTGGCCGATTGTTCCTCGTGCAGCACGCGCACGACCTCCTCCACGAATAGTGGATTGCCGGCGGCTTTCTCCAGAATCTCGCGACGCATCGAATCTGACGCGACATCACCTGGTAGAAGAGCGTTTATCAATTGTTCGTTCTCGGAGAGGGAGAGCGGACCCAGTTGAATCGTCCTGAAGTTCGGCTCGAAGTTGCCCGCGGCAATCCCCATCACGGACGTGCCTGCGGGGTCTTCGCTCGGCCTCATAGCGCAAATCATCAGGATAGGAACGGGTCCAATTTCGCCGAGAACATACTCCATGAGGGCGGCTGATGCGGCGTCCGCCCACTGCATGTCGTCGAAAACCACCACCAGAGGGCATTCCACAGCCATTTGCCGCCAAAGCGGTACCATAGATGCGTACAAGCTGCCCTTGAAAGTCTCTCCCTCCAATTTGGTTCCAGTGGATGTCGTGTCGGCAACGCCCAGCAACACCTCTAGAGCTTGCTGGGTCTGTATGGGGTCTGGAAGATTCAATCCGCCCAACATGGCGGCGATTCTGCCCCGCTGAACTTCAGGCATCTCATCACCCGTAATGCCACAAACATCGCGCACCAGTCGCTGAATCTTGCCGTATGGTTGCGCCTTCTCATAAGAGAAACTTCCGGTCTGGAACCAGCGAGTACGCGGATAAATGCCATGACTGTACTTCTCCAGTTCACGGATTAGCCGGCTCTTCCCCAATCCGGCCTCCCCAATGATGAAGGTGACACCGCCGCTGCCTCGCTGCAAGCGTTCAATTGCACTGACGAGTGTGGCGAATTCCACTGCGCGGCCGACCATTGGTGGTTCGACGCCCGGAATGCCGCGCAGAGAGCCAGGCTCTGTGCGGCGCTTAATCACCCGGTACGCGTGTTGTGGCTCTTCTTTACCCTTAACCGGGATTCTACCCAAGTCCTCAACTTCAAAAAGCGGTGCAACTAGCCGGTAGGTCGCGTCCGAGATCTGAACGGAGCCAGTCTGTGCTGTCTGCTCCATGCGGGCGGCTAGATTCACTGCATCACCCATGGCTGTATACTCGCTGTATTGGCTGCCTCCCACGGCGCCTACGACGACTAGTCCTGTATTGATACCGCAACGCACACTGAAGTTCACACCCCAATCGCGCCGTACGGTTGCGCCATATACCTGCATCGCCTCCTGGATCTCCAGTCCGGCGAGCACAGCTCGTTGCGGGTCGTCCTCTCGTGCGATCGGCGCGCCGAAAAACGCCAGCACGGCATCCCCTAGCAGACGCACCACCGTACCTTCGTATCGGTAGATAGGCTGCACAATCTGATCGAAGGCGCCATTCATGATTTCGGCCCACTCTTCAGGGTCGAGCTGACCCGCAACCGCGGTAGAGCCTCGCACATCGCAAAATAGGATGCTGATAATACGACGACCGCCGCCGATGGCGTCCGTGTTCGGTCTCAAGTCCATGTCGCCTGCTGATGCTTCACGTGCTACTCCCCCCTGCCATAGCCACGCATGACCGGTGATGTAGGCCGGTATTATATCAGCGATATCTCCAAGACAAACGCGTGCTCACATGGCGGCTGATCAGGGAGTGTGATGTGGAGGCCTGATTCGTCGCGCACCCAACTTAACGTGTCATCTATCCCCAGCATTCTGACGCGTTCGATCTCTTCCGGGCAGAGACGTGAATCCTTTGCAAGCGATATGATGGTTGCCTCTTTCCCCGGCCAGGCAAGTGCAATCGCGTATAACGTCTCTCCCTTTGCTGTGAAGCGATAGTCCTTCCCGGTAAACTCGCCTCGCCGGGTATCGCTAAAGTATCCTTCCGGAATCACCGTGGGACCCTCGCCAAAACTACGCCACGGCCTTGTGCCGTAGATCGCGTCGCCGTTCACGTCGAGCCAGCGCCCGATCGCGCGCAGTACTTCCTGCTCCGGCTCCGGGATTGTGCCGTCGGGTCTTGGACCAACGTTCAGCAGCAGTGCGCCGTTCTTGCTTGCCACATCGATAAGATCCTGAATCAGATCCCCCGCCTGTTTATAGTCCTGATTCTCTACATAACCCCAAGAATTCCTCGAAATCGACGTGTCATTCTGCCACAGATAACGCGCAGAAGCGCTGAGCTGGCCGCGCTCTATGTCATAGACCGCTGTGCCTGCGGGAAACGCTTCATGCTTGAAGTTGATTGCGACGCCCTGGTCCCACTCTGTGCCACGATTGTAATAGTAGGCGGCCAACTTCTGCAGATACGGTGCAAACACAATCTGTTCGATCCACCAATCGAACCAGATGAGCTGCGGGCGATACTTGTCGATAAGTTCCACAAGGCGCGCCAGCCAGTCATCCATAAACGCCGCGTGCGGCCGCGGCTGCCAGTCCAGGCTGCGCCACCCTGGCGAGTGGTGTTGTGGGCCAGGCATAGCGGGGCCATAGAAATCTGCGTACTGCGAGTCTCGCACATCGGAGGGAAAGGTCATGCCGCCGTTCATGAAAAACCAGTGTTCGGCGCGGTGACTGGACAGGCCGAAGACCATTCCTTCGTCGCGCACGGCGTCTGCAAGTTCCCCCATCACATCTCGTTTGGGTCCCATCTTGGCTGCACACCATTGTGTTAGCGCAGAGTCGTACATGGCGAATCCGTCGTGGTGCTCTGCCACCGGTACAACGTAACGCGCACCAGCCGCCCTGAAGAGCTGCGCCCAGGCAACCGGGTCATAGTGCTCCGCCTTGAATCGGGGAATGAAGTCCTTATAGCCAAACTCGGTGTGAGGCCCGTAGGTCTCAAGATGATGCAGATACTCGGGGCTGCCCACCTGGTACATGTTGCGCGGGTACCATTCGTTGCCGAAAGCAGGAACAGCATAGACGCCCCAATGAATGAAGATGCCAAACTTCGCGTCCTTATACCAGTCAGGGATGCGGTACTGTTTGAGCGATTCCCAGGTCGGCTCGTAGGATCCCAAGACGTACGCATTCATGGCGGCCACTCCTATGTGAAATGCGACTAACTCAGATGTTGATGTGCGACGTACATTGTACCACGCCGGCAATAAGAAAATAGGGGCCGCATCGCTGCGGACCCCTATCTCCAGATTCAGACTGTTGCATGGATTCCGTCGGTTACTCAGCGACGCAGTTTTGATAGACGATTTCGCCGTTGACTTCGACCATCGCCTCGTCGCCCTTGTTCCAAAACGTAGTCACGTCGTCACTGTATCGCGCTCCCGAACCGGACACCGTCTGCGGAAGCGTTACCGTGCCGTCGGGTAGATCCAGCGTGACCGTGTGCGCGTCGTTGTCGAAGATCGTATCGAGCGCGGTGCCGTCAGGGCAGATAAATGTGGCTGCAATGACGTTCTCAGCTGGTGATTGAGCCATGGTCTGCTCGTCAGTGGCCGGCGCAGGCGCCTGAACAGGTACACATCCAATCATAATAGCCGCAGTACCCGCTAAGAGTGCGACTGCTCGAGCTAAGCGTGGTAGGCTCATCGCGAAATTTCTCCCATTACGATTGTAGACTGGAGTTGCTTGAGACACTCGTGCAGGTTCATGAGCTCGGTGTTGTCTGTAGCCCCAATACAAAAAAGGGAACGAGTTCGCTATGCTACACTCGTTCCCTCGT
>JBJYXA010000151.1:2650-4483 GCA_046259705.1 Caldilineaceae bacterium | reverse complement strand
GGTCATGGTTGTGCTCCTATTTCTGGATTCTTCAGCGGACCAGAGGATACACCATGACCTATTTCTATTCACTCTTACAGAAACATTCTTACACTAACCGCGAGTCGCATGGCAAGCAAGATGAAACACGACGTTGTAGATGCCTTATCTTTGCCATCCGCTATGCTTTGGCGAAGACAGCAGTCAGAAATGTCTACATCATTACGGTGAATGCAACGCGTCATAGGATAGGTTACACACCATGAGTGGATGCTTGAACATACCCAACTTTGACGCTTTCTTTGCAGACTGGACCTTGTGAGCGAATCAAACGCACTATACAAGCACCATATAAGGTAGACAACAACTTTGGCGAGCAAACCAAGAACGAGTCGGAAGGACAGCTGTGCGGAAGAGCGTATTGCTCTTGGTCACGTCCATCACCAGGTTGCCGAACTTGCTGTCTACTGCCTCGGCGACGGCCGTGCAATGAGCGAGCTGCTGGCAAGCAGACTACATACGGCGACACATGAAGCGCTTTTTCGACCGTTCGTGCTCTATTAGGCGGAGCCGATCATGCAGTGTAATGAACGAAAAGAGTCGTATTCATGCTGCGCACTCGGACTTCGCCGGACCACTCCCCGACAATTCGTATCCACACTATTGAACCACGTACAGTAAGGAGAACCAGCGCGTGACGATCAAAAGAAGACTGTCAGTTTCACCGCTAAACATAGTACTTGCCCTGATTGCCTTGTTGTTACTCACAACGACCGTGGCACAAGCGCGCGCCACGACCAATGTTAGCCTGCAACGGACCGCGGACGCTGAAATCGTCAACGACGAGGGCGGCCCCATCACGATCAGCGGCATCACCGACTACAAAAATAGTGAGATTGTGATTACTGGGCAAGAACCGGTCGTGGCACTGGTCGACATGTCGCCCCAAACCCAGCGTGACTATTCCCAATTCGCGCCCATTACAGGCCAGATCCTGGGCTATCTCACCACGCCCCTGGCGCCACCACCCGTCGAATATACAGTTCCACTTCCTCTCGCGCCTCAAGCTGCGCCGGTCGATCTGGACAACGACGGTGAAGAGGATACAGGCGTGCAGATCTTCCGCCTCGCGCTGGTCTCAAATATCAACGGCGGTTCCTTTCTAGAGCAGATGGACCAGTGGGGCTATCTCAATTCCTACCTGGTCGACAGCGAAGGTGAAATCCAACAAGGTTCCTTCTTGCTCTATGCTGGCGATGAGCAGCAGGGATTCCCCGCTGGCGTTGGCGATGACGGACTGCTCTTCACCGAAGACGATCCGATCGTCAACATTCCCCAAGGCTACACCGTGGCACGTCTGAATGCGGGCGGCGAGGTCACCTTTGACCGCGCGCGACAGGGACGTATGGACATCCTTGAACCGGCAGAGGTCGCTTACCCCAATTTTGCTGACCTGGGAATACTGGACAGCTACAATGCGTTGATCGATGTGCTAATCGACGAGTATGCATTTACGGAGCTGCGCCAGCTTGATTGGGAGGAGATTCGCGCGACTTATCTACCCCGCATTGAAGAGGCGGAGGCCAACCAGGATGTGGCATTGTATAGCGCGACGCTGAAGGATTTGGCCCAATCAATCCGTGATGCTCATGTCCAGGCTACAGGCCCAGGCGTAGCCATCCAAGAAGCGCCCATTGCCGCCAACCTCGGTGCGAATGTTGTGGAACTTACCGACGGACGCTTTGTCGTTACGGAAATTGCGCCCGGCAGTCCGCTGGACGAGGCGGGCGTGGTCTTTGGCACAGAAATCATCAGCGTCAACGGCGAAACTGTGGAAGAACGTCTGCCATCCGT
>JBJYXA010000151.1:0-2550 GCA_046259705.1 Caldilineaceae bacterium | reverse complement strand
TCGACATGCGCAGCAACGGCGGGGGCTGGGATGCACAATACTTGACCATGGCCTCCTACTTATTTAGTGAAGAAGAACCCTTGTCCTATCACTGGATGGACGAGGTTCGCTATGATGATGAGACCGGAGAATGGATACCCGAGTTTAAGAATGATTGGTCGCTCAGCGCGCCCGATCCAGAGGCATACTATGACGGCGAGGTGATCGTCCTGGTCGATCCGTCATGCGCCAGTTCGTGCGAGTTCTTCACTGCCTTGCTCCAGTCAACTGGACGCGCCACTGTCATGGGACAATACGCCACCAATGGGGCCGGCGGGCCAATTAAGCGTGTGAGCTTGCCCGGTGGCATTCTCTTCCAATATCCCTGGCAAGGTGCTGTTTTTCCGGGAACAGATACGCAAGTCCTTGAAGGGATTGGCGTGGAGCCGGACATACGTGTACCCGTGACTTTGGAGACAGAACGAGCTCGCCTCAACGGTGAAGATCCCCTCTTGCAAGCCGCAGTGGCGACCCTTGGGGAACATGCCGGCGAACGTTATGCCGCGAGCATCACGTTGGTGCCGGTGACTGATCCTGAGATCGGTTTCACGGCTGTGGCTCCAGAGGGTTGGGCTCCCATCGGGCCAGGTATCTATGTGGCATCAGATGGCGCGACAAATATCAGAATTTCTGTCGCAACACCACCCATTGAAGATATCGCAGCCGCCTTGCGCCCAGTAGGGGTCGCGGACCTGGAGAGCGCGCTGATCGAAGAGTACACGGCAAATGGTCGCACATGGTCGATCTACGGTACAGCGACCTCCAACAGCGGTGTGCCATTCTACCGACAGATCGCCATTGCCAGCGATGAAGACGCAACCTATTCGCTTATCCTGGCATCTCTACCATTCATGGCAGATGCGCTGCGCGAAAGCGTAATTAAGCCGACCATTGATGCGTTTGAACCGGAAACCGTCCACCAGACGCCTAGCGAAAGTAGCGGTTCCGAAAGTGAAGATAGCGCGGTTGGGCTGGGCGACGCGTACTTCCCGCTGGAGGGCAACCCCGGCTACGATACTCAAAATTACACCATCGACATTACCGTAGACCCCGACGACATTCTGCAAATCTCTGGGGTCACGACCATCGACGCCCTTGCAACGAGCGAGCTACCGAACTTTCACCTGGACTTCTTGGGGCTAGAAATCAGTGACATCACCGTCGATGGTGTTGCCGCCACGTTTACACGCGATGGGCAAGAGTTGACTGTAAGCCCCGCGACCCCCATTGCTGACGGCGCAAACTTCGCGGTAGTCGTTGCCTATGCAGGCAAGCCGCAACCATATGCTGATCCTGCCTTGTATTTTATGCGTCCTCCGTTGCTTGCATCTGAGCTAAATACGGGCTGGATTGAATGGGCAGACGGATACATTGGGGCCGTGAGCCAACCCGACGGCGGTATGGTTTGGTTCCCGTCCAACAATCATCCCAGCGATAAGGCTACCTACACCTATCGTATTACTGTAGATGCACCCAAGATAGCTCTCGCCACGGGCATTCTGCAAGAAGTAATCGCTGCTGACGAAAACACCAATACCTATGTTTGGGAGATGGCTGAGCCAATGGCGACCCAGGTCACGGGCGTCATGATCGGTGAGTTTGATCTTGTCGAAAGTCAGTCACCGGATGGCGTGCCGATTCGCAACTACTTTACGCCTGATCTGGACCCCACGATCATCGCTAGTTACGATCGAACAGGGGAGATGTTGGACTTCCTCGCTAGTCTCTACGGAGAGTATCCCTATGAGGCCTATGGCGTTGTCACTATGCCAGGCTGGCCTTCAAATTCCGGGCTTGAGACGCAATCTTTAGCCACCATGGGCACGGACCCCACTGACGAGTTCATCATGGTGCATGAATTGGCGCACCAGTGGTTTGGCAATTCGCTTACGGTAGGTGAGTGGGGTGACGTTTGGTTGCACGAAGGCTTTGCCCGCTATAGCGAAGCGTTGTGGATGGAGGAATCACAAGGTGTCGACGCCTACAACGACGTGATCGTCGAACAGTATGAAGACCAAATAAACTATCCTCTATACATGGCACAAACTTTTGGCATCGAGACTGTGGGCGAAGGCCAGGTAATTCCGCCAGTGGACCAACCGCTCGAGTGGCTCTACTGGACGTCCTATACGGGTGGGGCATTGGCCTTGCACACCCTGCGCATGGAGGTGGGCGACGAGATCTTTTTCGAAATTCTACCCACATTCTATCAACGCTACAAAGATGTACCTGTGACTACCGAAGACTTCATCGCCACGGCTGAGGAAGTTTCCGGCCTTGACCTTGGCGAGTGGGCAGATATCTGGTTGTTCAGCAATGAAATTCCGGCAGATTTCCCGCTGTTGTCCGAATAAGGTCCATCATTCAACTCGCGCTTTTTGCTTGAAACCTGTCTAAATGAGGTCACGATCATCATCCCGCGCTGGCAAGTGCTTTCCAGATTTAAGTGAGTAGATGTAGTAGAAATTGTATCTTGCTGACTTCTGACTAGGTTATAAGGCTTCAACTTAA
>JBJYXA010000150.1:0-4652 GCA_046259705.1 Caldilineaceae bacterium | reverse complement strand
ACGACAAGCACAGGATTGGCGCACATTTCAGCAACCATACTCGTACGCAGTGCCGCCAGCGGCTACAATTGTCACTCCTACACAGGCAGCAATCCATTTCTCGCGTCACGAAGCCAAGCTGCCGGGACGGTAGACTCGTCTACCCCTGTCGTCCCCGCTTGTTGCCCGCGAACCATGCCCCCGTGCATAATGTCACCTGCGATTGCGAATCAAGTTGTGGCGCCAACCGAGGGGGCAATCCATGAGCGAATCAGGCAAACTGCAGATCGCCTTCTTCATCGAGGGCATGGAGGCCAGCGGCGTGGAGACAAGCACGCGGCTGGTCTCGCAGGCGCTGGTGCGCTTGGGGCACTCGGTCACGGTCTTCACCCCTTGGGTTCGACAGGATGAGGAGGAGGGCGTCCGTTATTTCCGGCTGCAGTCCATGCGCATGCCGACCGAGCAGCCTGTCTATTGGAGCATGCCTGTCAACATCGGCGTACTGGACGAGTTTCGGGCACATCATTATGACGTCGTGCATCTGCACACGTCGACTATGGTGGGCGCGCTGGTCTGGCAGGTCTCCAAGCGTCGCGACCTGCCCATCGTCTATACCTATCACACCATGACCAAAGACTATGCGCACTATCTATGGCCCTTCGTGGGCCAGGACGCGGCATGGCTGAGCAACGCGCTGGAGCACTACGACCGCATGGTGTGCAACCAGACGGCAGCCGTGGTGGCGCCGTCCAAGAAGGCCGCGAATTACCTGGCCGAACTGGACATCATCCCGCCCGTCACTGTCATTCCTAATGGAATCCGAACAGACCGCTTCTGTCCCGGCAAGTCAGACTATTTACAGCGGAAGTTTGGAATACCGTACGACGCGCCCGTGCTGCTCTTTGTAGGACGCCTCAATGTCGAAAAACGTCCTGACGGGGTCTACGAAGTCTTCCGCAAAGTGAGCGAGCAACGCGGCGACGTGCACCTGGTCATGGCCGGCGTCGGCCCGCTGGGCGAAGAGATCCGCGAGAAGAGCAGGCAAAACGGGCTGGAGTCCAGGCTGCATTTCACCGGCGCCGTCGCGTACGAGGTGATGCCGGAGGTATATCGCTCCGCCACGGTGTGGGTGTCGACGTCGCAGAGCGAAGTACACCCCATGGTGGCGCTGGAAGCGGCTGCCTCTGGTCTACCGGCTGCCGTCATTGCGGACCCGGCATTGGATGGCGTCGTGCTGCCGGGTCAGAATGGGGTCGTGGCCTCCGGCACAGACGCGCTGGCCGAACAACTGCTGTTGATGCTGGACGACGAGGCGCGGATGTCGAGCATGGCCGACGCCTCCGCGGAGATCGGACAGCGATACAGCGTGGATGCCACCGCAAGGCGGCTCGCCGACTTGTACGCAGGCGTTGTGTCTACTTTGGCCTAGGACCGTGACCCGAGAATAGCGCAACCTCTCTGGGTGCTGATGGGGCTCTTGGCTGTTGCGAACGATGGCATTGCTTGACCCATTGCTCACAGGGAGACAGCCAATAGGACAAGCGAAGCGATGTACATGATTGCACCTACCTCGAGCGCAGCCACGGAGACATACGTCAGACGTAAATCTCCAAAGACCGCTCCTACAATGACCGGGACCAGCAAGCCCAGCTCTTTATGATACCGGCCTGCAGATCGTCTTTGCATCTGCAGACGTCCTAGGCGGCGCGGCAGACCACCCATACCTGTCGACTGAATCCCTGTGCGGTGTCCGATCATTGCGTTCTGGCTTATTGTGCATATCGGCTCATGCGCAGCGGCTTATGCGAAGCGCCTTCATCAGCTCGGCTACGAAATCGCCACCTGCGGGCAAAAACAGCGGCATGTATGCATGTTTGCACCCTGACTCGTAGGGATAGTAGGATGCCCGGTAGCGCGCACCCGTAAATGCATTGCAAGCCGGCCAGACAACCGGGCAAGGACGTGGGACAAAATGGCATCCGTACTCGTGACACTATTGCCAATCATCATCGGTAGTGCGATCGTACCGATCCAAATTATCCTGATTGTCCTCATGCTCACTAGCGACGAACGTCCGGTCGCCAAAGCGCTTGCCTTTACCGGCGGCATGATAGCCGTGCGCATCGTGCAGGGCGTTCTCTTCGGCTTCATCTTCATCGGAGGCGCCGGCGCATCACAAGATGCTGAAGGTTCGGGATGGATTGTCTCCACGCTGTTGACCGTGCTGGGCATACTCTTGCTTACGGCCGCTTGGAAGACATGGATCGACAATGAGGATCCAGACGCGCCGCCGCCCGCCTGGCTCACCATGACAGACGACATGTCGCCGCTAGCGGCGCTTACATTGGGGGCCGGTCTGATTCTCATATCCCCCAAGTTGTGGGTATTCACGCTGGGCGCGATCGGTGAAATCGGCGATGCAGGCTTGGGACAGACAGCAGACATTATCACCTTTCTCTTGTTCGTGATTCTGACCCAGTCGCTCATGCTGATCCCTATCGCTCTGCGCGTGCTGTTGCCAGAACGTTCCGACGCTGTGCTCACAGCGACTTCAGACTGGTTAGAAAAATATAGCGACACGATCGTGATTACAGTGTCGCTCGTGTTTGGTGTGTTATTCCTCTACAAGGGCATTTCGGGATTCTTCTCATAGTGATTGACACAGTACAGGATGTGTCTTCGGTCTACTCACCCGCTTCGAGCGTCTCCAGCGTGCTTTCGATACTGTATGATAAGGAAGACCCTGGCTCGAGGTACTCGCGGGCTGCCTTGAGTTCCTCGATCACAACCGCGGGATCCGATGGATTGTCGAAAGCCTGGTCCCACACGGGGATCAGGATGTGGATGTACAGCATCGGATCGATGGACAGGGCCGTTTCCATGTCATGCACCGCACCCTCGACGTCGCCAAGCGCCCACTTGGCAAAGCCTCGCAGCAGGTAGGCCATCGCAAGCTGAGGGTCCATCTCTATGGCTTGGTCGTAGCTCTCGACGGCAGCCGCGGCATCGCCGAAATCGCGCTCGCTTATTGTTGTCATCATGGAGAGACAGAGCTGGATGGGCATCAAATAGCCGCCGGACGCTTCGAGCGCCGCGCTGCAGTCGCGCGCGACCGCGCCATAATCACCTAGCTCTTTGCTGGCCATTGCCCGGCCCTGGAGAGCGTAAATATGGTCCGGCTCCAGGCGGAGCGCCGCGTCAAAGTCATCGAGCGCGTTGTCGTATTCCTCCAGAATGGCGTAGACCTGACCTCGGTCGCTGTAGGCGGCAACGTACTCCGGATTCAGCTTGACGGCCTCGTCGTAGTCCTTGATCGCCTGATCATAGTCCTCGAGCATATCGGCGTGTATGCGTCCACGCCAATAGAAGGCATGTTCGAGGGAGGGATCGAGTGCAATGGCCCTGTCCAAATCCTCGATGGCCCGGTCTAGGTCGTCGAAGTTGGCGAACACAAGCCCGCGATAGTAGTAAGCATCCGCATAGTCCGGCTTGAGTTCCAGCGCCTTTTCGAAGTTCGCAAGCGCCTGCCTGTCGGCCCCTCTTGCACCGAAAATGGCGAGTCCCAGATAGTAATAGGCCTCTGCGCTGTTCACGCCGAGTTCGAGGGCTTTCTCCAAGTCGGAAATGGCCTGTTCGTAGTCATTCGACTCAGACTCGTCGAAGCTGGCGTAGGCCATACCGCGCTGAACATAGGCGTCTGCGTACTCCGAGTCCAGTTCGATGGCGTCGTCGAACTTCGCGATCGCCCGGGCGTTGTACCCGGATTCGAGCAGCGCGATGCCCTGGTCGACGAAGGTCTCAGCCCTCTGCGGCTCGGCGGACGCGGCGCCCTCTCCAACCCTATCCTGTAGCGGCCAGACAACCACCGGCGGATTCATCTGCGAATTGTAGTCCTCCAGCTTTTGAGCCAGCGTCGCAGCGAGATCTTCTGTCGCCACCTGCTGTTTGGGCGGCTGCAGGCCCGCACTAATACCCACCGAAAACACCATTGCCCAAATGTCAAGCAAACGGAACACAACCACACCAATCTGTGCGGGTGCACCGTTGAGATCTCCGCTGGCCTCGATCCCAGCGGCGCTGTCGCCGAGATCGTTGATCTCCAGAATCTCGTGCTCCAGATTCGCGCCCGACAGCGAGCCAAGAAATGACTCCGCGACTAGATCCCCGTCTTGAAGGTCGGCGTCTATTGAATCCATCTCCATCTGGCTGAGGCGTCCATTTGTAAAGCCGTAGATCATCCAGTACTGGAAGCCTTCATCTTCGACGAAGGCGAAAACACCCACATTAGGATCGCCGAGTTGGAAGCCCATCTCAAGCGAAAATGTATCCAGTTCGTCGGCGGGGACAAATCCATCTGGCATATCCTCTGCCGTGAGAACCGGCATCGATTCCTGACCTCCCAGTTCGACCCTATCCTGGGGAATCCACTGTCCGCTGTCGAGCAGATACGCGAATTGGTCCGCGTCCGCGCCGACCACGACCAGCTCGTCGCCTGGGTTCGCAGCGCCGGAAACCGACGAACCGATGTCGGGCCCCTCGCGCAGGTCGGCCGCTTCGACGACCGTCCCCTTTCGAGCGTACCCAGTCACCGGCAGTTGTCCGGTGGACTGCACCCCGTCACCGCTCGCGTCGAAGTCAAATGTATACACGGTGCCGTCGGGCATCGTGCAGCC
>JBJYXA010000149.1:0-6108 GCA_046259705.1 Caldilineaceae bacterium | reverse complement strand
TGAGTCGCCATACGAAGCATGGTTCTTCAAGATTCAGCCCACGGATGCACTGGAGCAGGAACTGGCGGCGTTGATCACCGCGGCCGAGTACGACGCCTACGTGGAGGAATCCGCCGACTAGGCCAAACGCTATCCCAAGGCATCGGCGCGATCCTGGGCAGGACCGGCTACTGCGCGCGCATAGCAACTGTCTCCTGGCCGCGTGCGGTGCGACTTGATTCGTCCGCCGCAGGCGACTTCGCTTCGTTTCGAAGCCTTGTCGTGGTTTCGGCTGCGACCCTGCTGGCAATCGTCCTGTTGTCGGCCTGTGCCGGCCCATTCTCGTGGCGTACACGCGACAATTCCGATAATCAGGCAGCGCAGGCAGAGAAAGACCCTGCGCTGCTTCTGTTTGCACCGCAAGGAACGCCCGAACGGGACGAAGCCCTGCGCGATATCCTCACCTCTCTCAATCAGCTCAATCCCTCTGTCGGAATAACGGTCACCCTGTCAGCTAACTACGATGCCGACCTGGCCGATGCGCTCGCCTCCAAGCGCCCGCCGGATGTCTATCTGGTCACCGGCTCCATGCTGCCCGATCTCGTAGCCGCTGGTGACGTCACTCCGATTGCGCCCGAGTGGATCGACCAGAGCCAGTTGTTGAGCGCGGCCGCCCAGGGCATCCAGGTGGACGGCAAGACATACTGCTTCCCGCATTCGGTGCACACGATGGCGCTCATCTACAACGCCGACCTGTTTGCTGACGCCGGCGTAGAGCCACCGTCGTCGGACTGGAACTGGGAAAATCTGGCCACTGCGGCGGCTTCGCTCACGATTTCCGATACAGGAACCGTCGGCCTCGTGCTCGACCCGACGCCGCTGACGTGGGCGCTCTTCTATCTGCAGGCCGGTGGCGAACTGGGCATGCAAGAGGACGGAAGCGATGTCTTTTCCGCCGGGGCGGGACGGCTGGCCGCAGACTACATGGCGAGTTTATTTGCCAACGGCATAGCAGTTTCGCCCGAGCAACTTGAAACCTCGTGGAGCGGGGAAGCCTTCGCTACCGGTGATGTAGGGCTGATGTTTGCCGGGGACTGGATACTTCCCTTTCTCGCGTCCAGCCATCTTCCTTTCTCATATGGCGTTTCCGAATTGCCACGCGGCCCATCGCGCACGGGAAATTTCGCCTTCGCCAACTGCGTCGCCGTACATGCGCAAAGCCAACACGAGGACCTGGCGCTCCAACTTGCACAGCAACTCACCGCGCCGGAAGTCCTCGGCCGTTGGGCAGATACGGTGGACGATGCATTGTCCGTATACATCGTGCAGGAGGTCGTCACCCAACCGGTTCGGTCATCTGTCGCTCCATTTCTGCGCGCGCTGCGTTACGCTACCCCGTGGAGACTTGGCAATGTGGTTCAACAGTATAGCAATCGGTTTCACGATGGATTGATCATGGTGGCGGACGAGGAAATGACGGCAGAGGAGTTCTGGCCCTACATATTGCAGGCAGGCTTGCGCACGACTACGCCCTAATGATGATTGCGTCCCATCGAATAGACTTATGGAGAAGACTCTGATGACACGTCTGATTGACGCCCACATCCACTATGCGGACGACGACGCCGATTTCCTGCAGCTTCTGCACGATGTCGATGTGCACCTGGTCAATATCTGTTTCGTCGCCGGTTATGACGATGACTGGCGCGCCCAACGTGCGCTCTATTCCGCCATGGCAGAGCAGGAACCGGATTATTTTTCGTGGATCACTACGTTTGACCTGCCGCGCTTCGACGATGACAGCCAAACCGCATGGACCGACCGCGTCCTCGCCTCCCTTGAAGCCGATTTCGCACAGGGCGCCGCCGGCTGCAAGATATGGAAAAACGTGGGCATGTCCGTCCGAAAGGCCGATGGATCCTTCCTGCTCATCGACGATCCCATCTTCGAGCCCATCTTTGAATATCTGGACGAGAACGACCATACCCTGCTCATGCATATGGCCGAACCGCTGGCCTGCTGGCAGCCGCTAGACGAACGCAGCCCTCACTACGGCTACTACAGCACCCATCCCCAATGGCATATGTATAACCATCCTGAATACCCGTCCCACGGCGAACTGATCGACGCGCGCGACCGCGTCGTGGAGCGCTATCCCGACCTGCGCATCGTCGGCGCACACCTGGGCAGTCTGGAATACGACGTGGACGAGGTGGCCGCCCGACTGGACCGATACCCCAACTTTGCCGTCGATACCTCCGCGCGATTGGGCGACATGGCCATGCAGGACAGCCACAAGGTAGCCGAGTTTTTTGACGCCTACCAGAACCGCATCTTGTTCGGCACCGACATCGTCATGTCGATGCGCCCGTCGGCAATGCCCGAAGAAGAACGGCGCGCAACTCTGCAAGAGCTGCGCGCTACGTATGCCATTCACTTTGCCTACTTTGAAACGGAGGAGCCGCTGCAGATCAAGGCGATTACGACGACGGGCCTTGGACTATCCCAGTCCATCCTCGACAAAATCTATCGCACCAACGCATTGCACTGGTACCCTGCCCTGCACACGTAAATCCAAGCGACCAAAACGGAGTTACTCAGCTCAGACCAAGACAGCCCGCAATACTTAGCATTTCGTCTTTCATGTCCAGCGAGAAACTCCGTTCTTTCCAAACCGCGGCTTGTAGGTCAACGAGAATCTGCAACATCCGCGCCGGTCTGCGTCCCATTGCCGTTCAAGTACGCGATCGTCTGCGGACCCTCAGGCATCACACAGATCCGGGCATCCGGCCCATAACGCTTCACCAAAGCGTGGACCGTCTCAGCCACGTCCCAGCATGGGTTGAATAGCGCGGCGCTGATCTGCTCGTCGCTCAGCCCGTCACTGTACACGTATATATCCGCGTCGTTCTGCAGCATTGCCTGTATCTGTACCTGCCACTGGTCCTGCGCGGAGAACCCCGCCCGGCTCACCATGTGCAGTACCCCATCCGGTGAACCGCCATCCCGCAGGAGCTGCGCGTACTGGCCGTGATCCGGGATGCCGTCGCGGCACTCGCCGGCCAGTACAATGGCGCCACCTGTGTGCACGATCTGGCGAGCCGCACTCATTCCCTTCACACACTGGTACAAGTTCTGGTCCAGCGGATACCCGCTGTTGGTCGTTACCGCAATGTCATAGGCTTCCGCCACGGGGACCATGGCATGTTCGCGCACAAATTCGCAACCTGCGCTATGAGCAGCCACCAGGTCGCCGGCAAATACACCCGTGATCTCTCCAGAGGAATTGAGCGTCACATTCAGTAGAAACGTCGGTTGCGTGCGCAGCGCGACCTCCAGCATCTCTTCCCATAGCGGATTGCCGTTGGTAACGCCCCAGCGCGCCTTTTCGTGGCCGATCATGCTGTATCCGTGGTTGGAGAGGACGCTTTCGGGGCCGGCGATGGCCGGAAGTACGGCCTTGGGGCCGCCGCTGAAGCCGGCAAAGAAATGTGGCTCGATGAAACCCGTCAAGATCTTCACGTCGGCTTCCATATAGATTCGGTTGACGCGCACCGGATGGCCGAGTGATGTCGTGCCCAGCGACACCAAATTGTCGTCGTCGTGAAGGTCGTGTTGCAGGCACTTGTAGTTGTCCACAACTGCATCGCCGAGCATGGTGCGCAGTTCTACTTCCGTTTGCGGCCGGTGTGTGCCCAATGCGTTCAGCAGCGCAATGTCTTGCCTCGCCACGCCTGCCCCTTCCAACTCCGCAAGCACAATAGGCAGAATGCGGTCGTTGGGCGTAGCGCGCGTGATATCGCTGTGAACGACCACCACCTTGTCGCCGGCCTTGACCTTGTCAGTGAGCGGGGCCGACGCAATCGGATTGCGCAGGGCCGCCCGCAGCGCTTCTGATTCGTCTTCCACACCCGGCACGAACGGCGCCTGGATGATTTCCACATTCTCGGGCAGGTTGACCTCCAGGCCCGATTCACCGTAAGCCAAACGAATCTGCATGCTTACTCCCATCTCCTGCCAGCAGCTTGTTGCAGGCCCCCGTCTTAGCGTATCTTCGACCGAAACTCGGGTACGCCCTGAATGCCCAGATTGACTCGGAACAGCGCACCTGCGCCTGGCCCGTTCTCCGCCTTGTTGTAGCCACCCGCGGTGGTCACGTACATGTCCGTGTAGTCCTCTCCGCCGAACGTGACGCACGATACCTTCTTGGCGGGGAACTCTACCCTTTGCACCTCGCGTCCGTCCGGCGCATAACGGACCAGACACGACCCGTCCCAACGCGCGGACCACACGTACCCGTCCGCGTCCACTGTCATTCCATCAGGTCCGCCCGCCTCGCCCGTCACGTCGACAAAGACGCGCTGGTTGGCCAGGTCGCCGCTGGACCGATCGTAGTCGAATAAATAGATCTTACGCGCCCGCGTATCGGTGTAATACATCTGCTTGCCATCGGGCGTGAACCCCATCCCGTTGGACGTGCCGATATCCTCGAGCATCACCGTCAGGGTTCGGTCCGGGTCGAGGCGATAGAGCCGGCCCAGGTGATCGGGCGCGGGCATGGTGCCACAATAAACGCGCCCTTCGGGGTCGGCAAACACGTCGTTGAAGCGCGTCTCGCGCTCGTACGGAATCTCTTCGACGATGGTCGTCAGTTCGCCGTCGCGCCACAATTTTACCGCGCCGCGCGCCATAAATAGCAGCAGCGCACCGTCGTCCTGGATAGTGAAGCCGCCGATAGCGTCGCCCTCCAGAACCTTCTCATGCTCTCCGCTGGCGGGGTCGTACCGGAACAGTCGGCCGGGCGGAATATCCACCCAATAGACTTTCTTTTCGTCAGGGTGCCAAAGTGGCCCCTCACCAGTGTCACACGCGTAATCGACGATCAATTCGGGTTGCATGGCTGGTCTCTTTTCTGGTGGTGCAGCTGTGGTGGTTGGCAGCGTGGTGATGTCGCAGTTCCTCCAGACGGCCCTGCGTTCGGAACAGCCGTGGGCGACATCCGCAATGTACCGATGCCACAGCCATTTGTCAATTTCAACACTGGTGGCGTACGAGTCAACCGTGGAGCGGTTCGCCGTGGTCTTCAGACCATTGAGTCATTCCGCTCAGGTCAATTGCCCTGCGCGCCACGTCCAGGGCGAATCGCTCCAGCTCCCGTTTGCCTGTTGCCCGCGCGAAATATCTTGCGCACCTTTTGCGGTTCCTCCCTTCTGTACCTACAGCGCACTAACAGCCAGTATAGCGCATGCTAGCGAGGAATTATGTTTGCGACCCATCCAAGTACGTCACCGTTTTCAGATCCTCTCGGAAAAACAGTTGGCCCCTGCGCTTTGTTCAGCCCTCCTCTGGCCCTATAATGGACATGGTATCTTCTCTCGCCGCATCACAAGCCCTAACGGCCCCATTTCGGTCACACCCAGGGCCCGATCATGATCTCAATCAGTCAACATTGGCGTACCCACAACCTCAAGGACATCACGACCGGCGTGTCACCCGGAGTGTTGCGAAGGGTCTCTGCGCTGTCGGCGCAGGATTCTTCACTGCGCTCAGAATGACCGTTGAGTAAGGCGTCCAGACAAGCGCGAACAGGAGCTAGAACCATGATTACGGAATATCCACTTGCTTGGAGCACGCTGGGCTGTCCCGACTGGAGCTTCAAACGCGCCGCCGAGCAGGCCGCCACAAACGGTTACGCTGCGCTGGAAGTGCGCGTGCTGGACGGCGAAACCATCCCTACTACACTTCCTGCGGAGCAAGTCAGCGAACTCCGCAACATCTGTCTGGCGACCGGCGTCGACATCGTCGCACTGGGTCTCTCTACCCGCTTTACCTCTGCGGACGAGGCCGAGCGCGTTCACAATCAGGAAGAGTTGAAGCGCGGCATCGAGCTGGCCGCCAAGCTGAACGCGCCTATGGTCCGCACCTTTGGCGGTGACGTAGCTCCAGGCTCGTCGCTGCAGCAAGCTATCAGTTGGGTGACGGAAGGCTTGCAGTCCGTCGCCGATACCGCAGCCGAAAATCAGGTACTGGTACTGCTCGAAACACATGACGCGTTCTGTCGCGGCCAAGAGGTGGCGCTTGCGCTGGAGCCCATTGACAGCCCTTGGATCGGCGCTATCTGGGACGTGC
>JBJYXA010000148.1:0-8284 GCA_046259705.1 Caldilineaceae bacterium | reverse complement strand
CCCCTGCATGGTATCCTGCGCCTGAACGGAGCGCACCTGCGACACGCACAGATGTGGCGGCTAATGCGCATGATGCGTTCGCGTTACAGAATATGAGTCGACAAACTGCCCGCTCGCTTCTCCTACCTTCGCTCGCTCTCGTAGCCTTTCTACTGCTTACATGGCCCGTGTGGCGATGGTTGTGGAACGAGTGGATGGGGAATGATTACTATAGCCATGGCGTCTTGATCGTTCCTGTATCGTTGTTCCTGGCGTATCAGCGATTCCGCCACGATCCGGCGTTGCGTTCGGCAACGGTAACGGGAAGCAACGAGGGGCTGTATCTGTTAGGCGTTAGTCTGGCCCTGTATCTTTACTTCCTGAACAACAAGGCCTACTATGCTGCGGCGTTCGCCATGATCGGCTTGATTGCCGGGCTAGTCTGGACGATAGCTGGTACGCAAATAGTGCGGAAGCTCGTATTTCCCATAGGATATCTTGTCTTCATGGTGCCGGTGCCGATCATAGAACGGACAACTTATCCACTCGCTATATTTACAGGTGTTTGCTCGACGGGCATGGCTAGCTTTCTTGGATTGGAATTAACCGTCAACGGTAATGCTGTATCGCTTCCCAATACTGATCTTGTGATAGGCGCCCAATGTAGCGGGATAAACTCGATCATCTCATTGACTGCGCTGGCTGCGCTTGCAGCATATCTGCTCGACGGCCCACTATTGGGGCGTCTCTCACTCGTCCTTATGGCGGTTCCGCTTGCCATGATCGGTAACATACTACGCGTGGCTTCGCTGCTCTTCGTTGCCGATGCGTTCGGTTCGGACGCTGCTTTCACTTTCTATCACAATTATTCAGGCCCAATCTTCTTTGTCATATCGCTTGGGCTCCTGTTGCCGATCAGTAGGTTGTTTCACTGCAGTACGTTACGCAGTGAAGTGATCTAGTTCACAACCATGAACGTCCGTTCGCGTAGCCTGTTTGTGGTTGCAGTCTTGGCCATTGGACTGGTCTTTGTATACGGCGACCGGTTCGCGCCGACACTCTTCGGCGGTCCGCAGAAGGCCGATGAGCTAACCTATGTCGCCGATCTTGACTACTGGCAACGAACGGATCGCGAAACCGAAGTGGTCGCGAACGCTCGGTTTGATCTAGATGCTCAGCTTACGGATGTACCGCTCTCGTTAGGACATTGGCAGGGTGAAGAAGTAGTGCAGACCAATCAGGAGGTCATGATTCTGCTGGACCCTGAGCAATATACGCAGCGTCTCTATCACGACGATAAGGGTCATTATGTTTGGTTAAGCATGATCGGTGGGAGGAGTTCCAAACCGTTTCATGCGCCGGACATCTGCTATGACGCAGATGGTTGGACTTATGATCTCAGTTCAGCCGCAGTACCGCTGGATGGAGGCGGTGAAATCCATGGACTGTGGATGCATGCCAAGAAGCAGTTTCCCGGTGAATCAGCGCCAGCGGAGCACATTGTATTCTACTTCTACCTATTTCCTGACCGACAGCGCAATCTTCAAGACGGAATCGTGCTTTTCAAACTGACCTCAGGCAACTTCGGATCCGTTGAGGAGACACTTGATGTACAACGTGATTTTGTCCGCCAGCTCTTTACCAAGGCGTATACACCTGGTGAGCCGTCGTGATCCCAAATAACACCCGACAATGGCGCCGGTTGTGTCCTGACTGTCGCCGAGGCAGCGCGAGGCTATTGTCGCTGACGTTGATGTGTGCCGTTTTGTTCGGTTGTCAATCGGCGTCGCCTCCTACGCCCATTGTGTCAGACGTTGCCCTGGGATCGTGTTCGCTTGGGATCGAGGATGGCGTAGGTGACGAGGACGCAATCAGGGCGGTGCTCAATGCAGAGGGTGAGTCTGTGGTGAGCCAGGATATCGACGCACTCATGCACCTTTGGGCAGACGACGGGAAGGTCGTCGACGCTAAGAACACCCCTGACAATCTCGACGACGACCAGACTTGGGACGGCAGAGACGCAATTCGGCATCGATATGTGCGCACCGTGTTCCCCGGCGCGCCCTCCGCGGTGCAACCGTCGGACTTGGAGATAGCCGTAGACAATGACCAAGCCACTGTGACATCAACTACCCATATTGGCGACGAGGTGTCGCCGGCCGGAGACAGGTGGCAGTTTCGTCGCGTCGACGGTTGTTGGCTGATTGAGAGCTTGACCTACAATTTGGAAGCGAAGCCATGAGGCCAAAGCGGCCTGCCCACCGTCGCTATGCCTGAGCTTTCCGCTTCCGTAACCATCCCCCTGAGCTTCGTAGCATCTCTCTTCATCCTGGCTTGGCTCAGCCGCCAAATCAGCATACACATCCAGATTCCAGTGTATTTCGGCACGAGATCGAAGGATGCGCCGACTATTGCGCTCTTTCTTGTATTCCTCCCGGGCGTCTTTATACACGAGGCGGCTCATTGGGGAATGGCCAAGATATGCGGGCTGAAAACGGGTAAGTTCCGCGTATGGCCGAAACGGCAAGGAAAGCAGATTGGCTTGGGCAGCGTTAGCGTGGAGAGCGGCGGGGCTATTGTCGACGCTTTGGTAGGGATGGCTCCGCTCATTGCAGGAACACTGCTCATCGGAGGAATCTCACATTTCGTGTTCGGTGCAGATCGCCTGACGGAGGCGGCATCGGCCGGTGATTGGCGAGGAGGTCTGCAGACATTCCGGGACGCGGCTCGAGTTCGTGATGGACTGCTGTGGGCCTACTTGTTGTTCACAATTGCTAACGCCATGATGCCCAGCGCAAGTGACCGTGAGCCGCTAAAGCCGGTGGTTCTATATAGTATCGTGGGCATTGCAATCTATTTGTTGTTGGGCCTTCCGCTCGGCCCCGTCGCACAGGCGGTCGCGTGGGCATTGCCTACGTTGCAGGGGCTGACCAGCGCCTTTTTGTTTACGATCGTACTCGATGGCGCGGTACTGGTCGTCCTCTTCCTGATTCGCAAACTGATACGCATGTAGGCGTCCAGTCCAGGCACACCGCATCCAGTGAACATCAACGGGCCGGACACGCACAGCATGTCCGGCCCGCTATTACTCGCCGCTTACCGCCGACGCATCGCCGGCAGAGCCTAGTTCACATCCGGAAGTTCGGCGAGGCTCGCTTGAATGGCTTCCTCCGGATGTTCGTAGTCCACCATATTGCCGGAATTGTAGTTCTCGTATGCGGCGAGATCGAAATGCCCGTGGCCACAGAGATTGAAGACGATCGTCTTGGCCTCTCCGCTCTCCTTACACGCCAATGCCTCCTGCTTTGCCGCCAGAATCGCATGCGTCGGCTCCGGTGCGGGCAGGATGCCTTCCGCTCGTGAGAACTCCACGCCAGCTTTGAATGTCTCAGTCTGGTGCAAACTGCGCGCCTCGACGAGGCCTGCATTGACCAGACCACTGATTTGCGCCGACATACCATGGTAACGTAGACCACCAGAGTGGATAGGCGGCGGAATGAAGTCATGCCCCAAGGTATACATCTTGATTATGGGAGCCATCTTGGCCGTATCACCGTAGTCATAAGCGTACACGCCGCGGGTTATGCTGGGCGCAGCAGCTGGCTCAACGGCAATAAACCGCGTATTGCGGTTGCCATTGATATTCTCTTTCAGCATCGGGAAGGCGAACCCGCCAAAGTTGCTTCCACCACCCACGCAGCCAATGACGATGTCCGGCCAATCGGCTTCGAACACCTCCAGCTGCTTGATTACCTCTTGACCAATCACAGTTTGGTGTAGCAGTACGAAATTCAGGACGCTGCCCAGCGAATACTTGGAATCATCGCGCGATACGGCGTCTTCGACAGCTTCGGAGATGGCGATACCGAGGCTGCCGGTGCTGTCCGGATCCGCTTCCAGGATCGCTCGTCCTGCCGCCGTCTCTGTGCTGGGGCTGGGTACCACTTCCGCACCCCAAGTCTGCATCATGACGCGCCGATAGGGCTTCTGGTCATAGCTGATGCGGACCATCCAGACCTTACATTCCATGTCAAACACTTCACAGGCGAAAGCGAGCGCACTCCCCCACTGGCCCGCGCCGGTCTCGGTGGTAATGCGTTTGACACCCTCTTGTTTTGCATAGTACGCCTGTGCGACCGCGGTGTTCGGCTTGTGGCTGCCGGACGGGCTAACTCCTTCGTATTTGTAGTAGATCTTCGCCGGCGTATCCAGCATCTTTTCCCAGCGATGGGCGCGGTAGAGAGGCGTGGGACGCCAAAGCTTCAGGATGTCCTGAACCTCGTCCGGAATTTCGATATACTGGTCTGTGCTGACTTCCTGAGCGATCAAACCCATGGGGTAAATTGGCGCAAGATCGTCGGGTCCGACAGGTTGATGGGTCACGGGATGAAGCGGCGGCGGGATCTCAACGCCGGCGGTGGGAAGATCAGCGTTAATGTTATACCAATGCGTTGGCATGTCCTGCTCAGAAAGCACGACCTTAGTCAACTCGGTCATTGAGCAACCTCAACTTTCACTGGGTGGTCATGTGGTGGTGATAGGGTGAAAATAGCTATCGGCGCAATAATTGTGCGGCAGTACAACGGTGGCGTGGCGAACCCGCAGGCTGACTATTGTTGGGATTATACCATTTGCGCGTGGCATCACAAACAAAAGTGGCGGAACATCACCCTAAGGTAACGGTCCGCCACTTGTAATTCTGCGTTCTATTCGGCTGGGGCCAGCGACCGTCTGTATGCCAAGCTATGTTACCCGGGCGAGAAAATCGGCGGCGCCCACCTGACATACCCTAGGAAATGTGTGGCTGGATCTCTCCGAGCAATTGCTTCTTCTGTCGCATGCCGATTACCCGTTCCACTGCCTCACCATCCTTGAAAAGAAGCAACGTGGGGATGCTGGAGACGCCATATGCCATCGCCGTATTCATATTGGCATCTACGTCAAGTTTGCCAATCGTCAGCTGGCCATCCATCTCATCAGCAATCTCTTCCAGCACAGGCGCGATCATCTTGCAGGGACCGCACCACTCTGCCCAGAAATCAACCAATATCGGCGTCTCTGAATCGAGAACCGTCTCCTGGAAGTTTCCGTCTGTCACTACTACCGGCTTGCCCATCGTATGCTCCTTGATATTCGTCACATGTCGCATTGTTGCAATTTGGCGTCTACCGATTACGGCAGCCATCCATTCGAAATCATATCACGCCAATAATGCCGCAGCCTTTTGCCGATGGCGGTAAGGCAAGCTACAAACCCTGGAGAGAAGCTGGAATACATTCGTGGTACACTAGAGAGAGTTTGATCTCGCGATGAAGCGCGGGGCTCAGAAGTGCACACGGAATAAGGAGATACTTCCATGAGTCGAATTAACGATCTACATTCTCTGGGCCAGAGTATCTGGCTCGACTATATTGATCGCGGCATGTTGCAGTCGGGCAAATTGAAGGACCTCGTCAATGACGGCGTGCGCGGCGTCACATCCAACCCGACGATTTTTCAACACGCTATCGCAAAGGGCGACGCGTATGAACAGGACTTGCGGCGCTTGGCGAAGACGGACAAGCCGCCCGTTGCAGTGTTTGAAGAATTAGCGATAGCGGACATCCAGGACGCCTCAGATGTGCTACGCCCCGTCTATGACGAGTCCGGCGGACAGGATGGTTTCGTCAGCCTTGAGGTAGCACCAGACCTGGCGAACGACACACAGAAGACGATATCAGAGGCGCGCCGCTTGCACGCTGCAGTGAACCGCCCGAATTTAATGATTAAGGTACCGGCTACGCGTGAAGGCGTGCCAGCCATACAGACGCTGGTCGCCGACGGCCTGAACATCAACGTGACCCTTATCTTTGCCCTGGAGCGCTATGCGGAAGTAATGGAGGCTTACCTCAGCGGCCTGGAGGCGCGACAAAAAGCCGGCCAGCCACTGGGACACGTGGCGTCGGTCGCAAGTTTCTTCGTTAGCCGCGTCGACACCAACGTAGACGAGGCGCTGGATGAGATCGGTACACCTGATGCGGAAGCGCTAAAGGGCAAGATCGCTGTCGCCAACGCCAAACTGGCCTATCGGGCATTCCAGAACACGTTTGTGGGTGAGCGCTGGCAGACACTGCAAAAGGACGGCGCACAGTTACAACGTCCGCTGTGGGCCAGCACCAGTACAAAGAACCCGGCTTATCCTACGCTGCTATACGTGGACACGCTTATCGGCCCGCACACAGTGAATACAATGCCCCCACAGACGCTGGAAGCGTTCCGGGAATCCGGAGTGGTCAAACGGACCGTGGATACCGGTGTGGACGAAGCAAAGAAGGCGATGGCGCAGCTAGAGGGGCTGGGGATATCAATTCAGGCGGTCACCGACCAACTCGAGAAGGAAGGCGTGGAGAAATTCGCTACTTCGTATGATGAATTGTTGGCCGCCATCGAAGATCGGCGGCACGAGCTCGAAGGGGCCGTGTAGCGTCGACCTCAACCTTCGGTGTCTTGCCCTGCTATTTGGGTAAGATGGTCACGTATTATCAGTACTCAATAACGCCTGCACACTTGCCGCACGCAGCCGAAGACGTAGCAGTTCACGTTTTAGTCGTCTTCGGCTGCCCCCTTCTCTGAACGGTTGAGGAACTGAGCGAAATCGGCAGCGTTGAGCCCATGAGACGATGCTCTTGGACCTGCTGTCTGCCGGCCTGCGTTCGTCTCCTCGCCGGATAGTTCTGCAGCACTGCCGCGCACTGTCTCCCCATGTTCTTCGCCTCCGAATGATCGTTTGAGATCATGCCGTAATGACGGAGCGCTGGCATCTTCGCGCAGGTGGCCGATCAGCGGCGCAATTACGTCGACAATTGCTTCCATGAATAGGGTGGCGGGACCAGCGCCGGCAGGCAAATTCACTACCAGCGTTCGGGCGCGTATGCCCGCCTGAACGCGCTCGAGCAATGCCAGGGCATTCTCCTCACCGGCGTAGGCGCGCATGGCTTCGGAGAGGCCTGGCATCGGACGCTCGATGACCTCGGAGGTCGCTTCGGGGACAATTTCGTTCGAACTGGGTCCGGGCGCAGGTTGGGTTCCGCCGATGGTTAGGACGAGGTCTATCTCCTCCTCATCACACCAGCGACACAAGAGATCCGCGATCCAGTTACGCTGGCTCTCAGCGCTTTGCTCCAGCACGACAAACGGTCGGAGTCCGGCGCCGCGTAGTTGGTCGACGACGGCCTCGCTCGCGGAGAAATCAAGGTCCGGAACGTGAAGGATCCCGGTACGCGCCACAAGCATGTATACGGTCTCCAATTACAAAACCCCCGAGATGCCGTACAGTCTACGGTCCCGGAGGTCTTGAGATTCTGTCATCCGTTCAAGTGCGACCTTAAGCCGCGCCCAAGGATACTAACTCGATCGTGGCGCCTCGCGGCATAACCGTGATGCACACACAGAAGGCGTTTCTAGCGCTTGGTGTACTGCGGCGCCTTGCGTGCTCGCTTCAGGCCAGGTTTCTTGCGCTCCTTGGCGCGCGAGTCGCGCGTTAGGAAGCCGGCCGCCTTGAGCGACGTACGCAAGTTCTCGTCTATCGCGCAAAGCGCACGTGCGATGCCAAGACGTACTGCAGCAGCTTGACCGCCTTCGCCACCGCCGCGGACGCGGACGCTGACGTTATAGCTGTTTTCGGTACCCGTCAAAGCCAGTGGCTGGCGCAGGATCATCTGGTCCAACGCACGCCCAAAATATTCATTCATGGGCAGTTCGTTCACCACGATCTCGCCGGTGCCCGAATAGAGCCGCACCCTCGCCGTTGCCGTCTTGCGTCGTCCGATGGCTTCAGTATACTCTGCCATTAATTATGCTCCCTACAGTTCCAATGCTTTGGGCTGCTGCGCCTGATGAGGATGTTCGCCACCAGCGTAGATGCGAAGCTTCTTCATTTGGGCGCGACCCAGCTTTGTTTTCGGCATCATACCCTTTACCGCCTCATAAAGAACACGGTCGGGATGCAAGTCGAGTTGCTCGCGCATAGTGCGACTCTTGAGACCACCAGGATACCGTGAGTGACGGTAGTATCGGACACTGTCTAGCTTATC
This sequence comes from Caldilineaceae bacterium, assembly GCA_046259705.1. Classification (GTDB taxonomy): domain Bacteria; phylum Chloroflexota; class Anaerolineae; order Caldilineales; family Caldilineaceae; genus JASGTU01. The sequence goes on along the minus strand of JBJYXA010000148.1, from coordinate 233 downwards.
GCCCGTCACCTCAATCTTCTCGCAGTTAGTCACGATAACGAAATCGCCACCGTCTACGTTCGGGCTAAAGGTAGGCTTGTGCTTCCCGCGCAACACCTGTGCAATCTCCGACGCGAGCCGGCCTAGCGTTTTTCCTTCGGCGTCCACGACCCACCATTCGCGGCTTTGTTTTGCTTCTTCGGCGCTTGGACTATATGTCTTCACGCTGCTCACTCCTATGAATCTAAAGAATT
>JBJYXA010000147.1:0-2624 GCA_046259705.1 Caldilineaceae bacterium | reverse complement strand
CTTCTTTGCCCTCTCGTTGGTGAGCGTTCAAGAACGAAAGTCGTATCCGTTGCTAACGTAAGTTTTGTGCAATCAGAGCCCCAATTGGCTCAAAAGTGGCAAAAATGAACGTCCCGAAATAGCGGCAGCGGCAATTGAAAGGAACCGATGCCGATTTGCAGGGAATAGCCTGCGAAGCGACTCTGCTCAGTGAACGTTAACAACCAAACATCACCGAAGCGCTTGACCCAAGCGGATGTATGTGCACAAATCTGGACCATCTGTTTGACAGAACCGGTGTCGAACGGCGGCGGATGGGTCTGTTGCTCTGTCAACCAGAGAGCGGCAAAGCGCACGAAATTGGCGGCAAAAGAGGCGAAGTGCTCCTGAAGCAGTAGCGCCTGAGGCGATCTGACCTTGAAATGGTGCATCTGGAAGACGCTTTTGCCCTCCTTGATGCCGGCCTCGATGAGTTGGCGACCGTTGTAGCGATGAAACCAAGCATCAAGGTCGCAGGTGGCATCTTCATCGCCGTAGTGAACGAATACCGCATGCCGGACGGTCTTGCCGGTCTGATAACGGGCCAGGGCCAAATCAACCGGGTAGGTGAAATAGCCATTGGCCGTTGTGTTGCGCGATGCAGTGAGCGTGGCGTTGCCGCCGACTTGCTTCCAGACCGTCTCCGGTGTGAGGGCGTCAATCAGACCGTCTCGGACGCCGGTGCTGCGTGCCTTGGTGTCGATGTCGTAGCCCATCTCAATGATCCAGGCGATGTTCTCCTGGCTGGCAAAGCCGCCATCGATGCGAAACAGAGCCCGGATCGGGCAGGGATTGCTCTGATTATCGGCCAGCAGTTGTTGATGGTGCTGACGCAATCGCTCTACTTCGGTTTTGGCCTGTGCCATTTGACGTTCGTGGCGGGCCAAGCGCCGTTGCGCCACAGCAGCTGTCTTTTCCTGACGAGGCAAACGCTTCTCGTACATGGCCGCCTTGCGGCGAGCACGAGTGAGTTTGCAGTGCGCCGTTGGTTGTCGACCGCTACGCCTGTATTCCGCTTCCAGCGTGCGCTTTGCATTCGCCCATTCTCTCAGGAGAAGTCCTGTGTCATGCAGATTGTCGTTTGCATCACGCCACTGCTGGTAGCTTGTCTCGCAGCGCTCTTCTGCACTGTCCAGGACGGCCTCGGCATCAGCCAAGCGTTTCGCAATCAGGTCGGTCCGCCGTTGCGGGCGATAGCCAGTACGTGCTTCGGCTGCCATGACCAGCGCTTGCGCTTGGGTGGCGCTCACGGTGTCGCCCGGATGGAGTTGGCTGGTCAGCCATAGACGACCATACGTCGGACTATGCAGACTGACCAACGCTGCCTGGTAGCCGAGTCTCACACTATCGCCCATGTAGCCGAAGGCGGTATCCGGATAGGTCGTGCTCGTGCTGGAGACGGGACGGCCGGTCAGATCTGCATCCAGCACCAGCCGCCCGCTCAAGGCCAGGGCTCGCTCACACTCCTGGTCGATGAAGGGTTGGCCCACTCTGTCCAAGGCGTCCATGATGGCGTTGGCTTCATCGTCAGTCAGGCTCTTCAATGTGCGACTGACGCCGCTGTAGTCGGCCCAGGCGGACTGCCCCCACGCTTCCGCCACGGCTTGATCTCGCACCAGCGGGTGCGCTGCACGACTCAAATCCTGGAGGTGGGGCAAGCCAGCCAGAATCGCAACCAGAAACTCGATCACCTTGGTCTGCGGTGCATGGTCGCGACTCTTTTGACTCAGCTTGACTTGCTCAAGCGCTTGCACCAAGCCGATCTGTTGGGCGTACAGCCCCCAGAGCGCCAGCATGGCATGTTGCGTCAGTCGGTTCGGACTGTCTTTCGGTGATGTTTTCTGTTCGCTCATGACCCTTGCCTCTCTTGAGTATGGTCATGAGACAAACACATCTGAGCAGATTGTTAAAGTACGGCGTTCATTTTTGGCGATTTTCCGCCGATATGAGCTTCAATTGCACAAAAGCTACGCTTAAGGTTCGACGAGAACACGACTTGTCTGGCCAGCTTAGAACGATTAACGGGGAATCGGCGCCATCTCGATTACGTGGCCCTGCAACGTCAGATAGCGCTTGAGCAGATTCGCGGTAAGACAGGAATGAACCGGGAGAACCGCCACCAGACCGCCCAGCTGCAATGCCCCGTTGACCTCGGGCCAGACAGAGTCGGCAACCCGGGCAATCCCATGCTCCTGCGAGACGGAGCGCAGGTAGGTCTCCGGAAACGGCTGCCCCCACCCACGCGCGGTCAGGGGAACAATCCGCCCGAAGCTGGCGCCTTCTGCCCCGAGGGCAAGCGCATCCTTAGAAAGATGTACAGCGCCGCCATACAGAACAAACTCACGTCGCTCCGGGTAGATGCCCACGACCGGACAAGCCACGGCGACAGCAATGTCGTGTACCGCGCAGGCGCCGATGGCCAGTTGGGTCAAGTCGTAAAAGACGAAGTTGCCCGGTCGAATCTCGTCCACGGGCCCCAAATCATCCAACATGCTGCAGGCCGGCGTATCCCCGACAGATATTTGCAGATCGCTGCGCCCGCTGGCAGCGCCCAGCGTACTGCTGGCTGCGACCATACGCTCGACGGTCACAGCGTGAATGCGCTG
>JBJYXA010000146.1:0-3691 GCA_046259705.1 Caldilineaceae bacterium | reverse complement strand
CATAGCCAAGCAGCAGGGCCGCGAGGATCCAGAAGATAGTACCCCCTGTCCAAGGAGGAAGCTCCATGGGGGGCTCAGGAGGCGGTTCGGGTGTTAGCATGGGCGGTGGTGCCGGTGTTGGCATCGTCTGCGGCTGCTCATCGCCCGTCAGGAGTGACGCGAGCAGCAGGAATAAGCCCAAGATCGTGCCGAAGATCTGTAGAACGAGCCAGTACGTGAAATCGATGATGGCCGTCAAAATCCTGGCCAGGTGGAAGGTTCCGCCCAGCGGCAGCAGCGCGGCCAGTACGCCAACTACGGCGATGAGTGCAGCCGCATAGAAGGGCCAGTTGCGCAGGATACCGGGCGCGCTCGGCGTCTTCTGCAGGGTCCATCGCGCGCGCAGAAGCGCAAGTTGTCCCTGGCTGATAAGCGCCAGACCCACGAGGAAATAGATGATCACGGCCAGAATGACGGAGCGGTCGATGTTTTGACCAATGATGGGCATGAAGTAGCCTGGCTCCGGCGCGGCAAATCGTGACCCGGCCGCCAGGACCACCAGGAATACGCCGCCCACCACCCAGCGCGCGGTGAAGCGTTGCAGTATCGCAGGGCGATCGGTGTAGACGGGGCGGGCCGTGTCCTGCCATTTGTCCCTGAATGAGCGCGTCATGTAGATATCATCCGGCCGCAGGCCCATTCCGATCATGTCTTCGGTCATGGCCGCCGCCATGACCCAGGCCAGCAGTACCGCGATGAGTCCGACGATGAAATAGCCGTCCAAGAGGGAGGTCACAGGGTGAAGCACAAGCTCGAAACCTGGCCAAGTTCCCGTGACTGCCCAGGTGCTGACCCGAGTGAGCACGACAATAAAGGTGAGTTCGGCAGCACGATACCCGGCATTCCGGCTGCCGCGCTGTCCTGGCTGTGACAAGTACGTAGTTGACGCGCAGGCAATTGCCCCCGACAACAGCCCCATTACGACCATGAGCTGTGTGTATCTGGCGGGCAGCTCCGGTACAAGTCGACGCGCAAAGGCCATGAACGCCACGACGAGACATCCGGCCAGTATCGTAATGAGGACGGGTCGCCACAGCGATCGAAGCCAGTCGGTGTCTTCCAATTCGTCGGGTCGGGTAGTCGGCCTACCAGCACCGTCGCTGGGCTCGGCGCCCAATTCTTCGCCAGCCGTTTTTTGTTCGTCGAAATCACCGTTTTGCGGCATTTGATCAGCCAAGGGTCGACTCCCTGAACGTTTTCTGCCCCGCCTGAGACAGTCTGTGCAGGTCCCTTTCCCAAATCGTCTGATGCACGAAAACGTTCAGTTTCTCTGCCTGTGCGCGTACCGCATCCAGGTCGGGCTGCGTAGCGCACACCATGGCCAGTACCCTAGAGCCGCGGCGGTAAGCGTTGTGCAATACCCAAACATCGTCGATGGTAAGGTGGGGAGTGACTACGATGAGCGTAGTGCCCCATTCCAGCTCCGCGATCTGTCGTGGAAGCCATTCCGACAGCGACGCATCGACATCGTGCATCTGTACCCTCGCCAGGGCAGTGAGTATCGTGATGAGATGGCCTTGGCCCTGCCGGGAAGGAATGGGCATGGTCATCTCATTGGTGGGGGCATCCAGCCCGTTCGTGATCATTCCCACGGGCTGCCGCTGCTCGGATACATAGCTGGCCAACGAAGCGGCGACGATGATGCCCCATTCGCTGCTGCCAATCGCGCTGCTAATGGGGTAGTTTCGGCTGTTCAGGTCGAGTACGATGGCAACGTTGAGGGCAATGGCGGGCTGGAACTTTTTGACGAGTAGCGTGTCTTCGTGCGCGCTGGCTTTCCAGTGGATGCGACGCTGGCTGTCCCCGGACATGTATTCACGTACGCCCGTCATGCGGTTGGGGTCTTCGAACAGCCGTTGTCGCGCCGGCAACACGCCAAATGGAGAGCGACTGGGCAATCCGAGTTCGTGAAGCGGCACGACCTGCGGGTAGACGGTGACGTAGGTGGGACGATCCTCCTCCCAATTGGCGCCAGTGAAGCCAAAGAGGTCACCGGTGCTCAGGTTTAAGGGACCGACGGCGTAGTAGCCGCGGCGCTTGCAGTACAGCAAGTACTGGTGGTCAACCACGGAGCGGCCGCCCACAGCGAGGACGTTTCGGTATTCCAGCGCGTCCTTCAGGTCCAGCGGGACCCGTTCCTCGACCAGGAGCCAGGGAAAGGGAAGCCAACTGTGATTTTCGATGATGAGGTGTACGGGCAGCTTCTCGCCTACGAATGCGTTGTGGACCATTTTGCGGTGAATACTCAGCTTGCGGAAACTGCGGCGAATCCACCAGTGGCTGAAGATCCAGATGCCGCCAACGACGTAGACGAGATAGTAAACCCAATCCAGCCGGAATAGCGTGGCGATGAGAAAGAGTATCAGGAGCGACCAGAATATGGCGTGCATATGGCCTATGCCAGCCCGATCTTCCTCGGTCGCACCGGTTTCCGCCCAGTTTTATTACTCATCCTCTTCGACCTGACCGAGATCGAGCGGCGTCTGCTCCACGATCTCGGCGATGATGGTAGCCGCGCTGCGACCGCGCAAGGCGCTCTCCGGTTTGACGATGCAGCGATGGGGCAGCGCGAGCGCGGCCAGTGCCTGGACATCGTCCGGTATCACATAGTTGCGACCCTGGATGGCCGCCCTTGCTTGGGAGCCGCGATACAGCGCTAATCCACCGCGCGGACTGGCGCCAAGGGTTAGGTCAGGGTGATTGCGTGTGGCCTGGACGAGGGCGACGATGTAGGATCGCACGCTGTCGTCGACATGAACCTGCCACACCTCTTCGGCAAGCCGTGGAATGTCGGCCCCTACGGCCACGCTGGTCAGCGTTTCGATGGGATGCTGGTGGCCCAGGTTCTGCAGCATCTGTCCCTCTTGATCGGCGCTCAGATATCCAAGGCTGATCTTGAAGAGAAAGCGGTCGAGCTGTGCCTCTGGCAGGGGAAAGGTACCCTCGTACTCGATGGGATTCTGTGTGGCGAGTACAAGAAACGGGCGCGGCAGCGCGCGCGTTACGCCGTCTACGGTAACCTGGCGCTCACCCATGCACTCGAGCAGAGCCGCCTGGGCGCGTGGTGTGGCGCGATTGATCTCGTCCGCGAGCAGTATATGGGTGAAGGCGGGACCGGGCATGAACTGGAACTGGCGCGTCTCTTGGTTGAAGACGCTGATGCCGGTGATGTCGCTTGGCAAGAGGTCAGGCGTGCACTGTAGGCGCCGGAACTCGGCGTCGAGGCTGAGTGCTAGGGAGCGGGCGAGCATGGTTTTCCCGACTCCCGGTACGTCTTCCAGGAGCACGTGGCCCTCGCACAGCAGCGCGATGATGAGCGTTTCGACAACGTCGCTCTTGCCGACGATGACCTGTTCAATATTGCCGCCGACGGTGGCGGTGAACTGTTGGAGTTCTTCGACGGACACATGTCCTCCGCTGGATTGGCGACCGGCCGGGAACGCCGGTGAGGGCGGGTTCAAGTGGAGCTCATTCTACCTGATACGCTGGGGGCGCGCTAGCCGCGGGCAGTGTGCACTGGCAGCCAAGGCTTGGTCACTGGTTTGTGGCTGGGTTATAATGCCAGCCAACGTACGTGCCCCAAGCGGCGCTATGCACGTTAGCGCGCCCCCTTAGCTCAGTGGAGAGAGCAGAGGTTTCCTAAACCTTGCGC
>JBJYXA010000145.1:0-4205 GCA_046259705.1 Caldilineaceae bacterium | reverse complement strand
ACACTGGGACCGGCTGCGCGGTTACCTGCGCGCGCTGCGTTGGCGTTAGCTAGTTCGTCTGCAGATGAGATACTCGATTTCTTCGAGCTCACCACGCTCAGACGAGATGTAGCTGGATGGGGACAGAAACCGAGTATCTTTGCCGTTTTCGCACTAGGCGGCCTCTATGGCTGGCTCGGGAAGCTCGCTCGGTGGTCCGGCCGTGAATTCTCGCCAGGCCAGCGTCCACACGGCAGAGAAGTAGGTGGTAACCGCGCCCTGCACGATCAGCAGGATCGGCCATAGCAGACAGCATAGACCAGCGACGAACATGGGCGCTAGCAGCACGATGCCGACCCCGACTCGTATAAGAACGAACACCAGTACGGGTCCGATGTTGTCGAATAGCACATGCCAGCCGCGCACGTAGGACTCCCACACACCCGTACCCTCGAGCATTGCCGCACGATAGGCAAACTCAGCCAAGAGCCCCAGGAAAAAGCCGACCGGCACTAAGATGCATAGCGTGCCCAGGAAGCCGAGCATGCCGCCTCCGAAAAGCACGGCTGGCGAAAGCCAATCGCCGCTGGCCAAAGCGGCGCCAAAGAATAGTAGGGCGCTGCTCACGCCGATGGCGATGAGGATAATGGCTGGAATCAAAATGACGAGCCCGATTCCAACCAGCGTCCATTTTCGGCTCCAACCGACGCGCCATGCCTGGCTGAGGGAAGCCGTTTGTTGCTGTTCTATCGTATCCACGCCCGCGATAAGCCCGCCACGCGCAACTTGCTGCAGCAACCAAAGTACCAAGAACACCAAGAGCGAGAGGCAGATGAGGCCGGCGACGGCTGCCACGGCAAAGCCCATCCAGGGCTCGAATCGACCGAGCCCAGAGCTGCCAAAATACTGATCCATTTCGTTCGAAGAAAAGCTATAGTTGAAGTTGGGGCTGGAGCCGCCCGACGTAGTCAGCGCGACTAGAACACCTAATAGGAGTAGGTAGGGATTCCCAGAAACGATGGTCCATGCCCGTTGTAACAGCTTACCGTAGTCCACTCTGAAGTTCCTTTCCGGCCACCTGAGGGCGGCTGTTGGAGGGTGATACTATTGTATGAGCCCGTCCGGCCTATGCGTGAGGAACAAACAAATTCGCCCAGCGGTCAAATTCGTCGAGCAGTGTCTGCCGAACATCGACTTCGACGGCGGCGACTTCGATTGCATTGCGCGCGATTCTCGCTATGTTTGGCTTGTCGTACTTAAGGACGTCATGAAGGAGATAGTACTCTTGGACCAAGGAGGTATCGAAGAGCGGGGGATCATCGCTATTGATGGTGAGCAACAGGCCCATGCGGTCCAAATATACGAATGGATGGGATTCTACCGAGGGATATACATGCAGACAGATATTGCTTGTGACGTTGACCTCCAGCGGAATCCGCCTCTCCTTCAGGTAGACGAGCAGTTCAGGGTCCTCAACCGAACGCACGCCGTGTCCGATACGGTCGGCCTGAAGAACACGAAGGGCGCCCCATATACTGTTCGGTCCCATAGTTTCACCGGCATGCGGCACGGAACGCAGGCCGGCCTCCTTTGCACGGGTAAACGCGTGTCCAAACGGCTCTGGTGGTGCGTTTACCTCGCTGCCGCCCAATCCGAACCCGACGCACCCGCAATCGATCGCGCGTAGAGCATATGCGAGCGTCTCGTTCGCCGGACTTGGATCATAGTCTGCCGGATCGTCGTCGACGAAGCTCGCATTGCGCGGCACATCGAAAATCCAGCGAATCTCTACACCGTACTTCTCTTTCGCGGCTGTGCGCCCCGCCTCAAGACCAGACAGCATTACATCGAACGAGATCGGATCATGTCGCGACGCCGTATGCAAGAAAGGCGTGACGGTCACTTCGCGGTACCGTATCCCTTGCCTAGCCATGTCTTGCCCACATGCATCTACCAGCATTTGAAAGTCGTCTTCGGTGCGCAGCAGGTTGACGATGAACAGGTACTTGTCGATAAAGTCATCGAAGTCGGTAAACGCCATCCACCGTCTGATGGCGGCGACATCGTTTCCCGGCAGATCATGCAAGCGACCGTAGCGGTCAGCGAGCGTGAGCAGCGTTTCGGGACTTACGGTGCCCTCGAGATGAATGTGAATTTCTGCCTTGGGCATGGATACTATCCACTGCCAAAATTCACCGTCTTGAGAACCCTTTACTTCGTCCATGGCCGAACTGATCTACCCTGATTCTTCTCGCGGCGCGCTGTTCAGCCGCTTAGGCCACTGCGGAACCATTCCTGCTTCAATGTCGATTGTCATATACTGATGGTACGCTGATACGGCGTCGAAGTTTCAGACGCCACGGAATATGGAGACCATTCTAGCCGAAGCGATGAGCGTCAACCAAACGAGTTCTGAACTTCTTCAACTCGATAACAGGGTTGGAACCGGCCATGGCTTTCTGCTCTGGCGCTGGGTACGTGCCGGCGTGGTTCTGCGTGTTGTCGCCATCGCGGCGGTTCTGGTATTGGCAGGCGGCGGCACAGTCGACGCGCGCGAGACGCGTGCCAGGACCTATATGCTGGCGGTGGCCGGCCACGGATTTGATTTGCTGGGATGGGAGGCTGGCGCGCTAGGCGAGAAGCTGACGGCTGCCTTCGCACAGCCAGGGGATACGTTTGATACCGGCGAGGCAGCGCAGAGCGTCGTCGCATACATATCGCGCGCAGACCGAATCGGAGAGCTGGAAGATCAGATAACCGGCCTATTAAGCGTGGGCGAAAGTCAGGAGGACGGCGAAATGCTGTCACTCCAGACCGAACTCGGTGATCTTCGAGCCGTGCAGAGCCAAACTCGCATCGCAGTGGAACAGACCATCGAGCGCCAGGTGAGCGCCGAACTGGACAAACAGCGATTCACCCTTCTAGGATTTCCCTTTCCACCGGTTCAGTTCACCTTCACGGAGCCTCCGAAGAAGCTCATCATCAGCCCGCGAGACAGGATCCTAACCGAGGACAGCAGAATGCTGGCGCCCGACATGACGCTGGGCGAAATTGAGCAGGCGGAAGCGCAAATCGATGACGACCGGGTACGTTCGTATATCACCAACATTGGAGGGCTGGGCGCTTTTCCGACAATGGTGGTCGACCGTGCGAGCCTCGGATGGATATTGAGCACGGTCGCGCACGAGTGGACCCACAATTACCTGGCGTTTTACCCGTTGGGGTGGAGCTACTTCAAGAGCCAGGACATGACTACCTTGAACGAGTCGGTGGCGGAGATCGTGGGAAATGAGATCGGCGCACAAGCCGAAGAGCGGTTCTACGCTGGCCTCGAGTCCGAACCGACCCTTGATGTCGGCGAAGATGCCAGCGAAGACTCGGAGCGACCGCGTATTCCCATGTGGGAGGCGCTGATGGAGAGAGAGGCGCGCTTCGACTTCCGTGCGGAGATGCGCGAAACGAGGCTTACCGTCGATAGATTGCTGGCAGATGGCCGCGTGGATGAGGCCGAGCAATACATGGAAGAGCGCAGGCAGCTGTTTGTGGCACACGGCTACCCGCTGCGCGTCCTCAACCAGGCCTATTTTGCTTTCCATGGCAGCTACGGCACCAGCGCAGCGAGCACGAGCCCAATTGGACCTAAACTGAATGAACTGCGCAGTCTCACGCCCGATTTAGCGACGTTCCTGAAGACAGTACGATGGTTCACGTCTGTCGGCGACTTGGACCACGCACTCGACCAGTGGACATCGCATGCGCATTCCGCTACCAGTTGACGGTCAGCCGTCAACCGACCGCAGTCACTCCGCCGGACCAGACTGTCCCTATGCGCTTCCCATTTGAACTTCTACCCGCACGATTCATTTCGAGACCGAATCGTTTTGTTGTAACAGCGCGCCTTGCCGGCCAGGATGAAGCCGTTCGCGCTCATTGTGCCGACCCCGGTCGAATGCGAGAATTGCTGCTGCCCGAGACACGCGTGTACTTATCCAGGAGTGCCAATGAGCGACGCAAGACGCAGTACGATCTGCGCCTTGTGGTACATCCGCAAAATGGCGAACTGGTCAGCGTGGACTCACAGCTTCCCAATCGACTGTTTTCCGAAGCTATGGAGCGTGACGCGCTCGAATCATTCCGCGATTACTTCATCGCGAAGAGGGAGGTGCTCTCGCCTGTCGGAATAAGCCCCCGAGGGACCCGAAGTCGATTCGACTTTCTTCTGGAGG
>JBJYXA010000144.1:0-2411 GCA_046259705.1 Caldilineaceae bacterium | reverse complement strand
CTTACCCGAGCTGGCCGATCAGGTGCGTCCGCAGCTCTCCGACACGCCGCCGAACTACGCCGCGCGCCACGCCAGCTATGATCTTGCGAAACTGCGCGGCAAAGGGCTTGTAGAGCGCATCGATCACAGCCGACGCTATCGCGTCCGACCGCGCGGTGTCCGCATCCTCGCCGGCCTGTTGGTCCTGCGCGAACGGGTGATCAAACCCGTGCTCGCCGGCCTGGGCAAACCACGCCTCGGACGTCCACCCAAACACATCGCTCCCGTGGACCAACACTATGTCAACCTGCAGCGCGAGATGCGTTGCCTGTTCGGAACCTTGGGGCTCGCGGCATGAGACGATGCCTTCCGAACAACATGTTGTCGCTTAGGGTGCCGTAAGCGGCTATATACCAGAGGCTTCGGCCGTTCCGTTGCGTCCTGTGTATTCCGGCGATCGTGACCGCGTTGGCAATTCCACCTACGGAGAGAGCGCGCCTTGCACGGCGCACTGGACGATTTCGGCGAGTTATCCTGCTGGCAGAGTTTCTGACTGCGGCAAAAATAACTTTCGACGCGGTCCTGTTTACTGCGGGCCGTAAGCGACAGGACGACCAATACTGTACAGAAGACGAGACTGCGTGATGCCATAGGTTGAAAAATTTCGTCGCTTGCGGGTTCCTGGAGAGCGAGCAGCACGCACACCACATAAGGATCGTCCCTTTGTCACGAGATTTCGGTAGTTCGGCTACCGGCGTCGAGGGCGGTGAAATCCTTAAGCGCCCCCGTCGACGTACCGCTGAACTAGAGGACAAGATCAGCCACTGATGCTGCGCCGGGCAACCATGCCGGCAATTCAGCAGCCGCTCCCTACGGCCGCAAATATTAAAGGGTGGGCGCTTGGCCCACCCATCTTTGCCTCGCAACGGGATCGCTGCTGACTTAAGTTCTGGCTGAGGCCCTCCGACGGTAACCGATCCCTACCATACCGAGCAGTGCCGAGCCGAACAGCCAAGCCGCTGCTGGGATTGGCACAACGCTCCCCATTTCGGCATAGTGGCTGAACGTGTCAGGATCAAATGAAACCGTCACCGAGCCTCCTGAAGTATTCTTGAAGAACGCCGTCCACGCGCTCTTCTTGATCAAGAAATACAGCCGATTGGTCGTGAACTCGCTCAGTGGCTGATCGACCTTGTTGTAGTATGTGACCTCAGGTTCACCTAGGTCCTTGAGCAGGTCGTTGAGGAAACCAAGTTCTTTAGCGTCGCTCGAACCGACTCCCTTGTATCCAGTGGTGCTTCCATCCAGACTGTTCGATGTGATCGCGGGATCTAGGGCGGCTGGATCGCCTAGAAAACCTTGGATACAGACGTCGTTGGGAGGCGAGCACGTAGCGGTGAATTGCTTGAAGTTTGGGCCTCCTCCAATTCCAATAGGGTTGCCGCTTAAATCGACGACACTGATTGTGTTCGCCTGTGCTGTGGTGGCGAGCACAGCGAGCGCGCCGAGTGCGCCAATCAGCGCGGTGCTTCGCAATGGACTTCGCATGATCTTGCTCCGTAATGTTGCCAGTTAGTAGGGCTAGCTCACGCCATTGCCATAACGGCCATCCAGTCAATGCCGTAAGGCGCTGCGTGTGGCAAGCAGCCTCCCCGGTGCCAGACCGGTGATCGGCTATCGCCGTTAAAGCAAAGCTTATGCCATTTCGTAACCGCTTGTTTCTGAACTGGCGTAAACTCCTCCGCACGATGCCGACTGCACCTGAACAGTGACACTTTTCTAGCTCCCGCCTGAACGAGCACGGGGCGGAGCGTTTTTTATTTTCTAAAACAAATACATAAAAGATTCCATAAGATCTTTAAGACTGTAAAAAAGTTGGGACGTGTCAGCAATGGCAGAAGAAACAGGCGTATTTCGCGCCGGATAGAGCATCTCGTCGCACGCAACCGCACCAAGAACCCCGAGTGTCAATGGACACCAGAAGTGAGCCAGTAGCGGCCAAGAAAAGTGATCCACCTACAGGTGGATCAATGAAAACGGACACCTTGCCAAGCGGCATAATGCCGATCAACAGCGAGGTGAAGCATGGCGAAGCAAAGCAGACGACAGTACACCGAGCAGTTCAAGCGCGAGGCGGTCAAGCTCGTTAAGGAGCAGGGCCGGGGCGTCGCGGACGTGTCGCGCAGCCTGGGGGTGCACCGCGCAGTCAAATCGAGCGCTGGCGCGAGCGGTATGGACAGGCATCAGCGCCGCCCAGGGCTGAGGCGCTGCGGGGCGAGGAGGCCGAGGAGCTCAAGCGGCTGCGGGCCGATGTCAACGATGCCCAGTAGCTGCGATCGCGAGAACGAAGCCGTGCTCGGCCAGCTGCAGGCCGAGCAGCCACCGCAGGAGCCGCTTCCGGCGCCGCGCCATCGCACGAAACAGCACAATGA
>JBJYXA010000143.1:2768-6408 GCA_046259705.1 Caldilineaceae bacterium | reverse complement strand
CGCTAAATTTCTCCCATTACGATTGTAGACTGGAGTTGCTTGAGACACTCGTGAAGGTTCACGAGCTCGGTGTTGTCTGTAGCCCCAATACAAAAAGGGAACGAGTTCGCTATGCTACACTCGTTCCCTCGTCTTAACCATCGTTGAAACCCACGACGGCCAACTACCACCCGCCTCTACTAATGCAGGCCTTGAAAAACGAACTTGCTACCAAGGTGAACAGTCACCCAGGAAGATGTTCCTGCTTCGACATCAGTTTTGCCCGGCGTGGTCACCCGTCGTAACTGCATTGAGTCTGCGACGGATTACGAACGCCGTACCCCCTACGCCATGTGCGCGTCCGGTGTTTCGCAGGGACTAAGCTATGCCAAATTCAAGGTTTGCAGAATCAGATCAATGATCCAGGCCACGACGCCAATGCTGATCGCTGCAACTATTGCGCCGGTGAATCCAGCCACTTGGACACCGGGCATCAGACCGCCGGCAAGGATCAACACTACCGCTGCTACGACTAAGTTGACGATACCACCCAGCAAACCGCCACCAAAAGTCAGGCCAAATATCCCAAACAACCATGCAAGCACGCCGCTGATGATCGCGATCACGAACGACGCGATAAATGCTGTGCCAAAGCCGTCAACAGTCAAGCCCAGGTTGAGCTTGCTCACAATCCAGATCACCAGGCCACCGATAAGGCCAACCAAGATGATACCAATCAGCGCACTAACCATATCAATTCCCTCCCAAGTAGATTCTGGTCGAATGAACAAAAACTCGCCGATCCCAACCGCATGGCCCGATTGTCAATTCATGTCCAGTAACGCCGTTGCCACTAACTACTGCGAACCCTAGTGACCTTACTGCCAAGGCCATGCACACTGTCAATTGTACATGACAAACACTATACAGAAAACCAAGCCCAATGCGGCAGAGTTCAGCAGTGCGAGTCGCTTTGGAAACTGCTTTGTCGGGCCACGCGTCAGCACGGCTCTAAATACTGCTTCGAACGTTACAACGTAGAAACGCTTGCGCAGATACGGCCAAACTGTCTGGTCCTGAGCAGTAATTGAGATTCACCCCTGGCAAATCGGCGTCCCATATCGGGAAGGACGACACGCATGCCTATTGCTGGTCATACGGGTCTACGTTGCCCCCGCTTGGTGGCACAGACGCGATGGAATGCGAGCTTGCGCCTACGGAAACACCGCTATACCGTATTGGTCCTCCCTTGTCCCACGTAAAGAGTGGCACCAGATCGTGCAGAATCTCATCGAGTGCAAGTCGATCAAAGTCGTCAATTAGCGACTCGCCGCCCGAACGCGATCCCACAAAATCTATCACCCCGCGCCGATAGAGAACCTCAGGGTAATACGTGCCGCGCAGCGTCTCCAAGGCGAAAATTGGCGCCATCATGCCAAAAATGCGTTTCGCCTCTTCCCGGTGACCGCTTTCCAGCGCATTCCAAAGACGCACCACCACGTCCGTAATATGGCAGCCGGGCATCTGCCCATCCACACCGCGCGGATGCTCCAACAGCAGATACCTTCCGCCCGCTCCGCCAAAGATCCCTTTCATTTTGGCGCCGGCCTGCTCGCGCACCTGCGTGATGATGTGCGTAACTGGGAAAGTTTCCTCCTTGATGTACTCCACGTGCTCCACTTCTCCCAGCAGGCGCACAAGTGTGCTCACGGAAAGCACGCTGCCGCGGGCATGGTTTTGCACGAAGATGGGTATGTCTACAGCGGCATCAATTGCCCGATAGTATTCGACTATTGCATCTTCTTCGGTCAACGCCTGGATGTAAGGAGCCATGGCGATCACCGCGTCCGCACCTAGCGCATTGGCATGCCGGCTGAACATGGCAGCATGCGGGGCCGAAACACCCTGAGTGCCCAGCACGACGGGAATACGGCCGGCCGTCTGTTCGACGACAACTTGCATGCCCTGCAATCGTTCATCATCGCTTAGCGTGGCAAATCCACTGGCGTTGACTGGCCAGACGATGCCATGCGCGCCGCACTCTACACAGAAGTCAACGACGCGACGCAGTCCGTCCCAGTCGATTTCGAGTTCCGGCGTCAGCGGTGTCGACGGAATCGTATATACGCCACGAAAGGCTTCGTTCATATCTCGTCTCTCCACAGTAGCAATGGGCTGACAAATGTTTGCTTAGTGACTATCGACCGCGCAGGCACGAATGCTGGCCCACATGCGCGTCATTTCGCGTTGCATCTGGTTTGCTCGTGACGCGCCTATTCTTCTTCCGGTGGTTTGCGCGTCTCCCAACCCTCTTCGAACAGCCGCAGGAAGTTCTTCTCGCCGTAAGGATGCTTTGCGGCTTCTTCCTCGTCGAGTTCGACGCCCCAGCCGGGCGCATCTGAAACCGTCAGATAGCCATTCTCCACACGCGGAACGCCCTTCAATACATCCCACGTCCACGGCTCCAGCGAATCGTCGAAGTTTTCCTGGATCAGAAAATTCGGTATGGAGGCATGCAGGTGTGCATTCATAGCCGTACAGAACGGGCTCTGGGCCTGGTGGCAGGCGACGTATGCGCCATAGGCCTGCGCCACCGCAAATGATTTACGCGCCAGGGAAGGTCCAAGCGCCTCAGGCTCCGGCTGTACGATATCGATCACACGGTAGGAAAGCAGTTCCGCGAACTGGCGCAGTTCCTTGAATGCTTCCCCCAACACCACCGGAACGTTGATGGCGCGCGCCAACTCGATGTGACCGGCGATGTCATAGCTGCGCACTGGAGTCTCGATCCACATGGGCTTGAATTCTGCGAGTTGCCTGCCCAGACGAATGGCCGTGCCAACTGTGAACCGATCATGCGCCTCGATACAAAGATCAACGTCCCAGCCCACTGCCTCGCGCACGGCGCGCACGATCTCGATAGACAAGCGTTCGCTGTCGTTACCGATCAGCTTGTACGCGTCGCCGAAAGGATCAAACTTGAGGGCAGTGTAACCTCGCGCCACCATGGCGGCTGCTTCCTCTGCAAAGAAAGCGGGATCGCGGGGACCCTGGTACCAGCCATTGGCGTAGACCCGCAGACGCTCATGGTGCTTTCCGCCAAATATCTGCCACATAGGTGCGTTCAGATGCTTGCCCAAGATATCCCAACAGGCCTGTTCCACCGCGCTCATGCCAACAGTCTGGCCAAAATAGCGGGCTTTGTGCAGCTTGTACCATAGCCGCTCCGGGTGCAGTGGATTCTCACCGATCACGTGGCGACGGAGCTCTTCCAAGTCACCCACCGACGGCTTTGTCGAGAGACCGGTGGTCGCCTCTCCCAGACCGGTGATACCCTCATCTGTGTAGAGCTTGAGGAAGATCCAGTTCTTCCAAGGATTTCCAACCACAAAAGTCTGAAGGTCAATGATTTTCATACGATTGATCTTGTCTAGTTATCTCGGAATTATGCCCGACACGCTGAACCATACGGATAGAGATCTGACCTCCCGGAGAGTAGTTCATCAAAATGTCATTGCCACTCAGTATGCCCCGCTGTGAAGGATCTCTCATGATTTTGGTGTAAACAGTGGCGACAAATAGATTCGGGGAGAGTGTAGGAAATAGCTCCGGCTGCCATTGTTTGCGCAAACCTTGCGTAGTATGTCACCTGCAGGCTGGC
>JBJYXA010000143.1:0-2668 GCA_046259705.1 Caldilineaceae bacterium | reverse complement strand
TCGGCCTGTCGCTGGTCCTCACGCGCTCCAGCAATGAGCGCTCAACAACGGCATCTGCGACCCAAGCAACGCCGTGAGACCATACTTGTCACAACGTCTAGCCGGGCGGATCGCTGGCTCGTCGTCGGCCCGCCATCTTTGCTCCGCTGAATCGGGCGCTATACAATGCTCTTCAGCATTCGGCGCACGATACATTGGTGCGGTCACCGAATGATTACCCTCTACCCATAGCGCCAAGCGAACCAAAGATCCTTCGAAGGAAGTCGTAGCCATGACCAGCGCCAAGACAGTTCGATACGAAAGAGACGGCAGTATTTCTATCATCGAAGTAGAGGTGCCCCTGCCAGGTTTCGGTGAGATCCAGCTACAGGGAGGGGCGTGCGGAATTTGCTCCTGGGACATTGCAACATGCAAGCTCGGCGAAAAAATGCATCCCGTTGCCCCACCTGGACACGAAGGCGTCGGCATCGTGAGCGCTGTCGGCCCGGGCGTGAGCGGATTCGAGATCGGAGATCGGGTTGCCGGCGGTGGATTCGCAACTTTGCGCAATATCTCGGCCGATCGTGCTTACAAAATCCCCGATTCACCATGGGCCGACGAGTACTGGATCGTGGAACCCGTCTCTTGTGTCGTTACCGGTCTGGACCATTGCCACCTCCTAGCCGGTGATCGCGTCGCCGTGGTCGGCAGTGGATTCATGGGCCTCATGCTATTGCAGGGACTCGTCCATTCCTTCGCCCAGCGCGTCGTCGCCATTGACGTTGTCTCGTCGAGGCTGGAACTGGCCCAACGGATCGGTGTACAAGAGACGTACAATCTGGCAGACATCGGCGCTACTGAGTTGTTGGCGAAACTGAAGCCGGATGAGTTTGACACCGTAGTCGACACCACAGGAAGCCAAGCCGCGTTGGACTTTTCAACCGATCTCGTCAAACGCGGTGGACGTATCAATGTCTTTGGCTGGCTTAAGGGTGATCGGGCGTCCTTTGACGCAACCAAGTGGCACGGAGGAGGCTTCACCGTCGTCAATTCGTCGCCGTCATCACAGATTCGCGATCCCTTCCCGCCCGCTATCCGGCTAATGGAGCGGCGCATTATCGACTTGCAACCGCTTGTTACCCACGTGGTTACGCTCGACGAGTATCCGGACCTCATGAAGAACATCGTGGCCGGCAACCCGACCTACGTCAAGGGCGTCATTCGGCTCTAGACAGCTCTACCGGCACCACAAACTGGCGTCTCAATCCACCGTGCATCGCGCGATGCACGGTGGATTTCGCCTGCATCAACAAATCGTCTCCCCCTGTTGGCTCTCGGCCACAACTGCAGAAACGCAGCGTGTCCCTCTCCATCCTTGCGCGGCAGCCATCCGGTCTGCCTTGAATCTTTGCGTACCGATCTGTGACACAAATCGTCATAACAAGAGAATCGGGAACCACTCCGTACGGAGGTCCTTCGGTCTCGTGCAGGGTGGTTTGGGTTGGTGAAGTAGTGTAAGTTGGCTTCGCGGAGGGTGTATGGTGCGTGTTTCTCTCGTCAAGGTTTGGGATATATCCCACAACCGCATGGTGGCGCTATCTATGCGCCGCTTCTTATTCACAGCGACCGTCATCGCGGTGACCGTAGTCCTCGTCCTTGCCACAGCCCGTGCAGCGCAAGCAGCAGATCGTATTCACGTCGTGGCGCCCGGCGAGGGTTTGGCGCGCATCGCACAGCAATACAATCTGTCGATGGCGCAATTGGCCGCTTATAACGGCATTTCGAATCCGGACAGGGTGCTCATCGGGCAACAACTTGCCATTCCGTACGACGGCAATACCGTGCTCGCAGCGCCGCCGGCAACCTCGGATATACTGCCCGGTGAGGCAGGCTACCACATGGTCGTACCCGGTGATATGCTCTCGCAGATCGCCAAGTCGTATGGCATGACCTTGCCCGACCTCATGCGTCTCAATGGGCTGAGCGACGCCGACAGTATCTATGTGGGCCAAAAACTTCGTGTGTCCGCGCGCGTCGAAGCGCTTGGCGAGACTTCGCCGGTCGAACCGACCCTCGCCGACACGATCTACGTAGTTGCCGCTGGGGAAACCTTGGCGACGATAGCGCAGGGCACGGGCATGACGGTCAACGACCTTATGCTGCTCAATGGGCTGCCCAATCCCAATTTCGTATGGACAGGCCAGCGCCTACGTGTGAAGCAGCCGCCGACGCCGGCAGAAGCAATGGCAGCAGCGGGCGCCCCCGCTGACGGGTTGCGACGTATCGAGATAAACTTGACCGACCAGACGCTAACGGCATGGCAAGGCGACGTGGCCATCTTGCATACCTACGTGAGCACGGGTAAGGCAAGCACGCCGACAATCCCTGGCACTTTCGCAATCTACGACAAGATCGAAAGCCAGCGCATGACTGGTGATGATTACGATTTACCTGGCGTGCCCTGGGTCATGTATTACTACCGGGACTACGCAATTCACGGCGCCTACTGGCATGCGAACTTTGGGACGCCAACCAGCCACGGCTGCACCAACATGACGCCAGAAGAGGCCGCAGCACTATATCAATGGGCAGATGTTGGCACCGAGGTCTTGGTTCATTATTGAGTGTTCTCGTTGTTTGTGACACACGGCGGGCGGCGTCTCCTATGCCCGCGGAAATGAGAGACTTT
>JBJYXA010000142.1:0-2370 GCA_046259705.1 Caldilineaceae bacterium | reverse complement strand
CGCAGTCCATAGGCGTTATGATAGACAATATGGTACCACTCGCCCGCCAGCTTGTTGACGCCATTGACGTCGGTAGGATTCTGCAGGTGTTGTTCGTCCAAGGGAAGGTACTGCGGTTTCCCATATTGCTGGCGCGTACCTGCATAGACGACTTTCACGCTCGGATTGTGATGGCGACAGGCCTCCAGGATCGATAGCTGGGAGCGCGCGTTGATCTCCAGGTCGGTGAACGGATCGCGCATAGAATCTAGATGGCTGACCTGACCGGCCAGATTAAAGATTAGTTCCTGGTCTCGCACCAGCGCGTCCATGGAATAGGGATCGCGCACGTCGGCGATGTTCACGCGCACACGATCCTCCACCCCCGCGATGTTGTGGAGGTTGCCGCCGTAGTCGGGTATCAGCGAATCCACGAGTGTAACGCGTGCATCCAGGTGGACGAGCGCGCGCGCCAGATTAGAGCCGATGAAGCCGAGGCCGCCGGTGATGAGCACGGCCCGCCCAGCATAGAATTCCGAATAGCTTACCGAGCGTTCACTCATGACGGCCGTCGCGAAGTGTCGTGTGCCGGCCGAAATGTCGAAGCAGAAAGCGCGTGAACCCGCTGCAATCGTTCAAAATGCTGAATGTAGCGCTGGGCGAGATGGGGCCATCCGAGTTCGGATTCGATGCGTCGCCGGCCGGCGCGCCCCATGGCCACACGTGCTTCCGGTACATCGATCAGCAGTGCAATCGCGCGCGCTAGACCGTCGACATCCTTTTCCTGCACGACGAGGCCAGTCTCTCCGTCGGCGATGGCCAATGGATTGCCGGCCACGTTCGTCCCCACAACGGCCTTGCCGCAGCTCATCGCGTCGAGCACACACACGTTGAGCCCGTCAGCCGGACGGCTGACGGAAGGCATCACGAGGACATCGGCTAGATTATAGTAGATGGAAATCCGATCTTTCGGCACGTTGCCTGTCCAGCGCAGCGATGTCGAGAGCCCTAGCCTTTGCCCTAGATGTTGCCAGGCTTCACGATCATCCCCGTCGCCCACCATTACCGCAACCAGCTTCCGGCCTCTTAAAGCTGGAGACGCCAGTGCACGAATCAGATAGTCGAACCCCTTTTTGGGCACCATTCGTCCGACACACAAGAGCACAGCCGCATCCTCGGGAATAGCAAGTTCGGCGCGCAACTCTTCAGTGCCGCTCGCATCGGGCGTGAGTGCTTTGGGGTCGGTGCCGTAGATGATCATGTCGAACTTGGCGGGGTCGGCGCCCAACGCTACGACGCTATCGCGCAGGGACTCGCTGTTGGCTGTCAACAGGTCAGCCTGTTTAAATGTGAAGCGCGCCATACTGCGAAATAACGGATTGCTGCCGGCCACCTGTGCATCGGAGCCGGGGACGGACACCACCAGTGGAATCCCCAGTCGACGGCTTACGATGGCGGCGATGAAACCGTTGGGCAACAGCCAGTGCGCATGCAGCACATCCGGCCGGCGTCGAGCCGCGTGGCGAAGGAGCGTGCGAATGCCCGCGGCGAAAAAACTCGGGCTGAACAGATATGTCTCCATGCGCAAGGACAGGTCGGACTGCATAGTGCGCATATAGCCAAGACGGTGCATCTGCGCCGGCCAGGCATACCGATATAGGCGCAGCTCGACGCCGTTTGTCTGTGTGCGCTGGTATGCAACGTCATAAGGAGCCCAGACCGTCACCTGTTGGCCTTGGGCGACCATCTCCTCGCACAGCGCCTCTACAAACGTACCGCTGAAGTCGCCAGCATAGCGAGGATAATTGTGCGTCAGTACGCCGATGTGCATCCTTCGATTGTATACGAAGGCTTTGGCTTACACGAAACGAAATGGCCAGCGGAACCAACTGCGAGAAGGGTCGACTTGTTTGAAAAGGGGGATGGGGCAGCACCTTTACGAATGCTGCCCCACCTCGCTGAGGTATAGGGTGGTAGTGCGAGACCGGCTAGTTCAGCTTGGCTTGAGCCTCCCCGGCCTAGTCGGTCCCGGTCCGGAGTAACTTACGGGATGCAGATCTGCTGGCCTACGTAGATCGTGTAGTTCGGTGCACTGACATCAGGATTGGCATTTACCATCGCCTGGGCCGACACACCGTAGTCGTAACCGATGTCGAATAGACCCTCGCCGGCCTTCACGGCGTGTACCTGGGCGCAGTGCATGCCGTCCTGCCCTTGCCAAGAAGCGCCGCCATTCATATCGCCTGGCATCTGTCCGTCAGGCTCGTGGCTGGTCATGGCGCTTTCTTTCATGTGCTCCGCCATGGCCTTCTGCTTCTCATCCTGCATCACAGACTGGCTGTGGCCGACCTGCTCGTTGACGAAGTCCAGAGCCTGCACACAGGCGCCCGG
>JBJYXA010000141.1:0-3899 GCA_046259705.1 Caldilineaceae bacterium | reverse complement strand
ATGGTGGAGCGCCAGGTCGACCTGGAGAAGCTGCGCGACGAAACCGTCTTCGGCATCATTACCGGCCAGAAACCGCTCGACGATTTCGATGCATACGTAGAGCAGTGGAAGGCCCTTGGCGGCGACAAGATCACCGGCGAAGTCAACGAGTGGTGGTCCAGCCAAGCGTAGGCGACCTCATCTTCCTGGAAGCTACCGCTAGCAACCTATGGAAGAGCGATGAAGCCCATTCGGCTTTCACCTACGAGGAAGTGACCTCCAGCTTCCTCGTAGGTGACCAAGGGCGAAGGGAGAAGAAATCTTGGAAGCTGTACAGCAAAATGCGCCTGCTGCCCTGCCGGCGGCGGAGCGATGGACCAAGTTCCGGAATTACATGTCCAGGGCATGGCCGCTGTATGCCATGATCTTGATTCCGCTCATACCGCTGCTCCTCTTCAGCTACTATCCCATGTACGGCGTGAGCATTGCATTCCAGAATTACAATCCCGGGCTCGGGTTCCGGGGATCACCGTGGGTAGGGTTGGAGAATTTCCGCTATATCTTCTCGAATCCCGACTTCAAGAATGTGCTGGCGAATTCGTTCATCATCGCCGTTTCGAAGATCATCACCCTTCAGGTGGTGGCGGTCACGCTGGCCCTGTTTCTCAACGAAGTCCGCTTCATGTTCGCGAAGCGCACGGTGCAGACGGTCATTTACCTGCCGCACTTTCTCTCGTGGATCGTGCTCGGCGGTATTCTCATCGATATGCTGTCGACGACGGGGCTCATCAACCGCGGTCTGGGATTCTTCGGCCTCGGCCCGTATCTCTTCTTGGGCAGCAACTCCCTGTTCCGGCCTGTGGTAGTGGTCACGAACTTGTGGAAGGAGGCCGGCTGGGCCACGATCATCTACCTGGCCGCGCTGACGGGCATCGACCCGGTATTGCACGAGGCGGCCGCCATCGACGGCGCGGGCCGCGTCCAGCGCATCTGGCACATCAACTTGCCGGGCATCTCGTCCATGATCGTACTGATCGCCTGCCTCAATCTGGGTAACGTGCTCCTGGCGGGATTCGAGCAGATCCTGACGCTGTACAATCCGGCCGTCTACGCCACCGGTGACATCCTCGATACTTATGTCTACCGAGCCGGCCTGATTTCGGCCCGCTACAGCATGGGCGCGGCCATCGGACTGTTCCAGGCGGCCATGGGCTTCCTATTGATCGTGATTGCCTACCGGCTGGCCGATAAGTACGCCGGTTACCGGATTTTTTAGGGATAAATAGTAGGTGCCAACATGATCCGTGAAAAAAACCTCGGCAGCAGACTCTTCGACGTAGGGATCTACCTGTTTCTCATCGTCTTTGGGCTGGCCTGCCTCTTTCCCATGGTACACATCGTGTCGGTCTCGCTGAGCAATCGCGCCGCGTCCATGGGCGGCTTTGTCACGCTGTGGCCTGTCGGACTGACGTTGCAGAACTACAAAGAGATCCTCGAGGCCGGTCCGGTCTATCACGCCTTCCTGATCTCCGTGTTCCGCACCCTCGTCGGCACCAGCATCAACATGGGGGTGACCATCCTCGCCGCCTACCCGCTCTCCAAGTCCCCCAGGGAATTTCACGGACGCACGGTATTCATGTGGCTTTTTGTCTTCGCGATGCTCTTCAACGGCGGTCTGATCCCGTGGTTTCTCGTGGTGCGCAGCTTGGGACTGCTCAACAGCATTTGGGCGCTGGTGCTGCCCGGCGCGCTGCCCATCTGGAACGTGATTCTGCTCATGAACTTCTTCCGCACGGTTCCCCGGGAGCTGGAGGAGGCCGCCATCATCGACGGAGCCACGCACTGGCGCATCCTTTGGAATGTGTACCTGCCTCTGTCGATTCCTGCCCTGGCCACACTGACGCTGTTTGCGGCCGTATTCCACTGGAACGCCTGGTTCGACGGCATGATCCTGATCATGGACAACGCCAAATACCCGATCATGACCTTCTTGCGCACGGTGGTGGTCGACATGAACTTGCAGGTGCTGTCCATCAATCTAGAGGACATCTACAACCTGTCCGACCGTTCGGTACGCGCCGCCAACATCGTGGTGGCGACCATCCCGATTCTTGTCGTTTACCCATTTCTACAGCGCTATTTCATCCACGGCATCCGGCTGGGAGCGGTCAAGGGCTAGGCCAAGGCAACACGATGCTGGACGCCGGCAGTGCGTTCATTCAATATGCTTCCGGCGACATGCGCTCGCAAGGTCATGCTGCGCTGTGGCTCAGCATCTCGTTCACCGGACGCACAGATCCTCCGTTTCGCTCAGGATGACACTTTGGCCGGCATGTAATCTCCGGTCCTAGAACCAGAATTTTCGACTACCTAACAGGAGCAGATGACCATGGGCACATCGGTCAAAATCGCCGTGATTGGCGCGGGAAGCGCGACCTTCTCCCTTGCATTGGTGAAGGACCTCTGCCTGACTGAGGGCCTTTCAGACAGCCTGGTCAGCTTTATGGACGTGGACCCCGACCGCTTGGCCATGATCCACAAACTGGCGGGCCGTTACGCAGACGAACTGGGCGCGCCGCTCACCTTTGAGTCGACGACGGACCGGGACGCGGCCCTGCGCGACGCCGACTTCGTCATTAACACGGCCTCGGTCGTGCCGTATTCCTACACGGTGGACATCCGCCGCATGCTGCAGGAGCGCGGCTATAGCTGGAGCGGTCCGGGCGTGGGCGAATACGCCTATTACAATATCAGCTTTATGCTCGACGTAGCCCACGACATGGAGCGCATCTGCCCCGACGCTTGGTTGATCCAGGCCGGCAATCCGGTCTACGAAGGCTGCACCGCCATCACGCGCCAGACGGACATCAAGACGTGCGGGCTTTGCCACGGCCACTACGGATATCGCAAGATCTGCGACATGATCGGGCTGGACTGGCACAAGGTGACGTGGCAGGCGCCCGGCCTGAACCACGACATCTGGTTGACGCACTTCTTCTATGAGGGCCAAGACGCCTATCCCATCCTGGACCGCTGGATCGAGGAGGAAGGACCGGCCTATTGGGCGGATACGGCGGCCTCACGGCCCATGACGCCCGGCAAGATGAATACGCCGGAGTTGCAGCGCGCTTGGGAGATCGACGTGTCGCGCGCCGCGGTGCATATGTACCAGATGTTCGGGCTCATGCCCATCGGCGACACCACCTGGGCCAACTACGTGGGCTGGTGGTATCACACGGACCTGGCCACCAAACGCTACTGGTTCGGTGAGCCCTGGGGCGGCCAGAATTCCGAGCTCTCCTGGCCCATGTATGTGGACAATCAGACGGCGCGCGTCAAGGAGATCGCACGGCTGGCGCAGGACCCGAAGCTGAGCCTGGTGGAGGCGCTGGGCGCGTCCAAGACACACGAACAGCACGTGCCCATCATCGACGGGCTGGTCAACGACCACGAGGGCCAGTTCCAGGTCAACGTGCCCAACCACGGCGCGCTGCCCGGCGTGCCCGCCGACGTCGTCGTGGAGCTGCCCGCCCTGGTGAGCAAGAAGGGCATCCAGCCCATCCGCGTGGAGCCGCTGCCGGACAAGATCATGGTCGAGCAGATCCTGCCCCACTGGCTGAGCATGGAGCGCACCCTGCTGGCCATCGAAACGGGCGACCGTTCCATGCTGTTGTGGCGCCTACTGGACCACGAGGAGGTCCACTCGTACGCCGAGGCTGAGGAGCTGTTGGACGTCGTGCTGAACGTGCCCTTCAACCGCGCCATGAACGAGCATTTCCGCTGGCCCGCGGGCTGGCGGGAGTACGTGAGCGAGCGGCCGGTGCCGGCCTGATAGGGTTTCACAACTGTCATTCCCGCAGGCAGCTGAGCGGGAATCCAGAGGTTACGGTACGGAATACGCTCGCCGGATTCAGAACATT
>JBJYXA010000140.1:0-7018 GCA_046259705.1 Caldilineaceae bacterium | reverse complement strand
ATGCACGCAGACCATCTACGAGAGGCGACCGTTCCGGAATACGTCGGTTCCAAGGACAGACCTCCTGGCATATGTCGCAACCGAAAATCCTGTTGGCAAAGCTCGCACGCAATGTCTGTGGGATCGGGCTGCGCGCCTCAATGGTCCAATAGGATATGCAACGCTGAGGGTCCAGGTGAAAGGGTCCGACAAACGCTCCCGTGGGGCAGTCGTTCAAACAGCGTGAACAATGACCACATGTGCCCGTAAGTCGGGATGCGTCTTCGGCCCCATGCAATGCAGTATTCGATTCGACGGGTATCTGCCAACTTCCGAAGTGATCCGAGTAGGCAAGCCCGGACGCCACGGCCTGAGGCGATACATCAGCGTCTGTCGGAACCTCCATCTCAGACACTGGCTTGTCATAATGTAGCGCCTCCGGGACGAGGATCGTGGCCAGGAATAACCAACTACCGTATTGAGGGTTGATGGTACAGCAATTCTTGCCGGTGAACCCGATACCCGCTCTCTGTGCCCAATCGCGCTCTAATACAGGGCCGGTATCGACGAGACACTTGCCGATCGTTGTACGACCTGTCCGAACACGGATCGCGGCGTCAATTTCGTATAGCAATGGCCGAATGATCTCGTGGTAGTCATCAGTCCATGCGTACGACGCAATCAATCCCCGACTGGGGTCGTTTCGAATCGAATCGGGCAGCTCGAACTGGTGGTAGCTGATGGCTACGATGATTATGGAGCGAAACGGAGGAGCATTTTTCGGCGATAGCCTAACAGGACTATGGCGTTTGTCCATGTGGTCCTCGAGGTAGGTCATCTCTCCGGCCCGACCCAGACTGAGCCACAAATCGAAGAAGTTGATATGCATTGCAGTGTCGACGGGCACAATCCGACACAGATCAAAGCCCAACTCGCGGGCGCGCTCCTTTACCATTGCCGAAAGACCGGCTGGGCCGCGATCCTGTGGGTTAGCCGATTCGTGTGCAGCGTCAGTAGTTTGATGACTATCCGAACTAGTACTCATGGTTCCAGTGTAACATTCGGCATACCGGTACGTCCACGTCTGATGTCGAGAAGAACCAATTGCTTGGGCGTCAATGGTCTGTCTGTGTCCGATCACTACGCGTAATTTGCCGTTTCACGCGGTGTGCGGGGTGTGATATAATACGCGCATCAAATCCAATCGTCGAAGCTAACGCCAGTTGTACGCAACTTCCGCAGGTCCCATTGTTGCGATGGCGTTGGTGGTTCGTAGGTTTGCGAGAGACAACAGTGCGCATATTTCCTTTCTCGCATAGTGCCAAGTAATGCATGTGGTGTCACGTAGTGCATTGTTTGCAAATGTTCTATTGCGTGCAGTGTCTCAAATCGTCCCGTCACATTCTCAAGAAGGAGGCTGTCATGAATGGTAAGTCATATCGGTTGCTTGCGTTGGTCTTTGTGTTTGCTCTAGTGTTTGGCATGTTTGCCGCGGTGATGCCAACCCCAGCACAGGCCGCTGGGTTGGCCGGCCCTCCACCTGGTAGGCCATATCACTCGCCGCAACCGCCATGGATGCACGGCACCAATCCGCATTACAACCAGAGCCAACTGCCGAACCCATTTATACGCGATTTTGGGGATCGTCAGGTGTGGTGGCAATACGAACTGAAGAAGGGGCACTATGTTCGTACATACAGCCCTAAGAAGTACGGTGACGTAGAGGTCAGCTACGACAAGAACATCCGCGAGCTGTGGGCAACTAACCCACCGGCCATACCGTAGTCAAGTCGACGAAGTGAGGTTCTTCGACAGGTGTACTCGGGGGGTTACGCCTGGCATTGCAAATCATGTTTGTAGAGAACAGGAGTAACTGAATGATGCGAATGCCAAACCATGCCATCGCTGCTTGCGCAGCAGTGGCCATCGTCCTCATCCTGACTGCTGTGCCGCTAGGTAATGCCGTCCAGGCGTCCAGCCCAGCGACAGTGTCGATGCAGCATGATGGTTGCGGGCATGCTCGGTTCCAACCCAACGAGTTGCCAGATCCGTTTGTGCGCGACTTTGGAGACCGTGTTGAGTGGTGGCAGTACGAATTGCACGGCAGACATTACGTGCGCACGGTCCAGCCAGCCAGATATGGCGATCAGGAGATCTCCTACCGCAAAAGCACTCGGTCAGATTTCCAACAAGCGATGGGTGCCCAAGCGGCGATTCCCTCGTCAACAGAGGAAATGGCTTCGGTAGCTGCAGAGGCGGAAGCACCCAACAGTGGAGATATGGGGGCCGGCGGTTTCGCTACGTTTGCGACTGCCGTGAAAGCGGCCGGTCTCGAGGATATCGTATTTCGCGAGGGTCCTGAGACCGTGTTTGCACCCACGGACGAAGCATTCGCAGCGCTGCCGGAAGGTAAGCTTGATGAGCTGCTCGCCGACCCTGAAGGATTGCTCACGCAGGTGTTGCTCCACCACGTCGTACCAGGTGCTGTTAACTCGGCAGATCTGACCGACGGTGTCATACTTCAGACTCGTGAAGGCGCACCGCTGCGCGTATCTGTAACCGGCGATAGCATTATGGTAGACAATGCACACGTGGTAGGGGCCGATATCGAAACGGCCAACGGTGTCGTACACGTCATCGACGCCGTCTTGCTTCCTGTTACTTCTGAGTAGGTAGGGGGAAGCCGGCGGTCGCATAAGACACGATTTAGGCGATGTCGATGGCACTGTTCGTCAGTTTACACAGGTGTACTCGGGGGGTTGCGCCTGGCACAGCGATTTCAGAGTTGCTGAGACTGGAGAGGATGTATGGTACGAATGCCAATCAAAACCGTCGCTGCAAGTGTGGCTTTGGCATTGGCAATGGTGTTACTCACCGTACCGCTAGGTGGCACCGTGCAGGCAGCTACCCCCATGCATGGCGCGATGATGCATGATGCTGGTGGTTCGGCTCTGTTCGAACCGAACGAGTTACCTGACCCCTTCGAGCGTGATTTCGGGAGCCGCTGCAAGTGGTGGCGGTACGATCTGAAGAACGGTCACTATGTCCGCACATTCTGCCTATGCCGCTACGGTGACCAAGAAGTGGACTACCGTAAGAACGTACGCGGCGCGTGGCAGGAGATGCTGAACGGCGGGTCCACGGCAAAAGTGGTTTCCGTCGATGAAGGTAATACGGTTTCGGTGGTGATGGCTCAACCGGAGGCAGCTGCGGCGAGCGGCACTGCGGCTCTACCCAATGCTCCCGTCGCTTCTGGTACGGCAACAATGCCTGAAGCCGAACCGGCCGCCGGCACGGCCGCATTGCCCGAGCCTCCAACTAAGGTGGAGGAAGCTGCGACTTCTATCGTGGTTCGCGCCGACCTCGCCGACACGTTGGTCGAGGCGAACGACTATCTCGCCCTCTTAATCGCAACTGGGGCTGCCGGCCTGACAGACTTGTTGCACGGAGAGGGACCGTACACACTCTTCGCTCCCGACGACGCTGCGTTTGCAGCCTTGCCGCCGGGGCGCCTAGAGGAGCTACTGGCGGAACCGTCCGGCGACCTGGCTCGGATCGTGGAATATCATGTGGTGCCAGGCATTGTGACGGCTGCCGACATGAGCGACGGTGAGAAGTTGCAGACACTGGAAGGAAGCACGATCACAGTCACAATTGACGGAGATACGATCTTTGTCAACGACGCCAAGGTAGTCGAACCGGACATCACGGCGGCGAATGGTGTTATTCACGTGATCGATGCAGTGCTCCAGCTTCCTGCAGAACAGTAGCTGTCCGTTATTCGCAATTCGGCTGTATGCAGACACAGGGAGCGGAACATTTCCGCTCCCTGTCTGTTTGCCCGCATAATTGACACGATCACCGACCACGAAACGAATATGCGGCGTATTCTCTGAAGCAAACCTTTCCAATAGCGAGCTAGTCGTGAAAGCCAAGAAACTCCTAGCGGTATCCTACGGCCACTTCGCCATCGATGTCCTGAACGCTTCAATTGCTATGGTTTTGACCTCCGCTGCAGGTCTCTACGATTTGAGCGTCAGTCAAATCGGTCTGGGCGCCATGATCTGTTCGCTGTCCGCATCCCTCACGCAGCCACTCTTCGGCATATTGGCGGACAGGTTCAGAGGCCGGTGGCTTGGGGCGGTCGGCCTGCTGTGGACGGCGACGTTCTATGCATTGGCTCCCTTTGCGCCCGGATACTGGGCAATGGTGGCTTTTCTGGCTATCGGCGCGCTTGGGAGCGGCGCCCTGCATCCGGTAGGAATCGTACATGCGTCATCTGCCGGCGGGCGACTGCCTACCATGGCCACGTCGATCTTTTTCGTGTCCGGTCAGACGGGTTTGGCGCTGGGACCATTCTTGGCCGGTCTAGCTATACAGACGGTAGGGCTGCAGGTGGGAATGCCGATCATGGCCCTGGCTACCATTCCGGCAGTCTTGGTGATGGCCGTTTTGCTGCATGCACCCATTGAAGACGCCACGGCGCCAAGGCATGCCCATACTGTATCCGGCGGCGGCGCGTCCAAACGGAATCGCGGGCTGTTCGTGGCGACCGCCTTCATCCTTCTCATTGCATTTCGTTCATCGGTTACACAGAGCTACATGGTTCTGTTGCCGAAACACTTCAGCGATGCCGGCTACGAACCGGCGTTGTATGGCGCGATTATCGGCGTACTCACGTTGGGCGGCGCGCTGGGCACTTTCACCGGAGGATACCTGGGCGACAAATTCAACCGTCGCATTGTCATATTCCTCGCAACCGTACTCAGTGTGCCGTTTCTACTCGGGTTGCTGAACGGCTCTGGTGCTTTACTGATGGCCTCCGCGGCCTTGGCCGGCGCACTACTGAATATCCCGCACAGCATCCTACTGGTGATGGCGCAACAGTTGCTTCCCGCCCGGAAAGGCATGATCGGCGGTGCGGTGCTAGGTTTCATGTTCGCAATCGGAGCCGTGTCCGCGTGGCTGGCAAGCATACTGGCAGATGTGGTCGGGCTGGAAACCGTACTCACCGTGCTGGCCTTTTTCCCCATTGCGGCCGGCATCTGTGCGCTCGTGCTACCGTCCACGCGGCAGCCGGTCGTCGTTCCGACAAATCAAACTGCCCCAACGGTCGCGGCGGACTGAGGCCGGCAAGAATACTTTTCTAACTTTAGACAGAATAATTTGACAAAATTATCGAGGCGTGGTAACCTCGGAGTGTTCGCGAGGAGATCACGTCTTTGTTCTTAGGAGAATTCTTGTAATCAAGTGCAGTACTCGGACGCGTGTGTGACGGACGATGCGAGATGCTAAAGGTGAGATGAATATGGCCCTGAGCGACCCTGTGGACAAACAGACGCCGGCTTGGAAAATACTGGAGTATCTCCAGCGTAATGGATCGGCCTCGATCAAGACCCTGGAAGAGCACCTAGGCGTCACCACTACAGCCGTCCGGCAGCAACTGCAGGCCTTACAGGCGAGCGGCTACGTCGAACGGCAGAGCGTGCATGCAGGCGTGGGGCGACCGCACCATGAATACTCCATGAAACCAAAAGCGCAGGAATTGTTCTCCTGCCATAGTGATGAATTAGCGTTGTCATTGCTCGAAGAAGTCATGGAGTTGGCCGGCAGAGAGACCACGGAACGGTTGCTTGGACGAGTTGGCAGTCGCCTTGCGGCGCAATACTTGCAGTCGGTGGAGGCAGGAGAGCTGAGCGAGCGAGTAGGGCAACTTGTCGATGCGCTCGCTGCCCGGGGCGTGCTGGCCGACATGAGCATTGACGATGAAGACATCATCGTGCTGCAGACCTACAACTGCCCCTATCACGAACTGGCGCAGGAACATCGCGACATCTGTAATATGGATGAGAAATTCATGCGCGAGGTCCTCGGCTCCGAAGTCAGCCTGAGCGAGTGCATGTTCGACGGACATCACCGCTGCACTTTCGTTGTGGGCCAGAGTGTCTCCGAACTGTCCGACATGTGATCGGACTTGCGGTACGGATAGCGGCAACACTGTTATTATGAGTTGCGTCAAAGATGGATGGCATCATCGGTTTTTGACTTTCTGTTAGCGATATTTTGTTAGCTATGAATTTGTTAGCTATGAAAATGTGTTCAGGCTGAAAGAATCCAAAGAATTCCAGGAGTGACGAAACGATGAGTGTACTTGAAATCCGCAATTTGCACGCCACGGTAGAAGACGCCGAAATCCTAAAAGGTGTCGACCTTACCGTGCACAGCGGTGAAATCCATGCGCTGATGGGCCCGAATGGTTCCGGCAAATCGACGCTCGCCTACGTTATCGCTGGTCATCCACACTATGAGGTGACCGAAGGTGATATCCTGTTGGATGGCGAAAGCATTCTCGATATGGAAGCCGACGAACGAGCGCGTGCAGGCATCTTTCTTGCATTCCAATATCCCGTTGCAGTGCCCGGTGTCAGCGTGGCCAACTTCCTGCGCACAGCCGTCTCGAATGTCCGCGGGTACACGGACAAGAAGGATGATGAGGACGCAAACGGGGGCTTGATCGGCAGCAACTTAATGCCTATGCGTGAATTCCGGCGTGAACTCAACACGAAGATGGACGAATTCAACGTCGATCCTAGCTTTGCGCGCCGCTATCTCAATGACGGCTTTTCCGGTGGCGAGAAGAAGAGAACGGAAGTTCTGCAAATGGCGATGTTGGAGCCGAAGTTTGCGATTCTGGATGAATCAGATTCGGGGCTCGATATCGACGCGTTGCGTGTAGTCTCTGACGGAATCAACAAGTTAGCCACGCCGGAAATGGGGTTCCTGCTGATCACGCATTATCAGCGCATCCTGAATTATGTGAAACCTGACTACGTGAGCATCTTCTACAACGGTCGCGTCGTCAAGACAGGCGGGCCGGAAGTGGCGCACATGTTGGAGGAACGCGGCTATAAGTGGGTGGAAGAAGAATTTGCAAATGGCGCGGTGGCGGCGTAACGGAAAATTCGCAAGAATCACCGGTTCGTTTTCACCGGTTAGCATCTAGGAGAAGTTCATGGCAACGCAAGCCGATAGAGAACAA
>JBJYXA010000139.1:0-1625 GCA_046259705.1 Caldilineaceae bacterium | reverse complement strand
GGCGGAGTACAAGCTCTCCGACACCGAGAAATACAAGCCGGTCAACTACGACGAGGAGTTTCACGGACCTGTCACCGTCCGCACTGCGCTGGCCAATAGCTACAATATCCCCGCGGTGAAACTGCTAGACGCGGTTGGCGTGGAGCGAATGCTGGATAAGGCCCGCGACATGGGCATCGAGAGCCTAACGCGCGGGTTGGATTGGTATGGGCTTAGCCTTACGTTAGGTGGCGGTGAGGTGACGCTACTGGACCTGACCGACGCATTTCACACATTGGCCAATGGTGGCGTACACGTCGAGCCACGATCGATACTTGAAGTGATCGATGAGTTCAACGGAACGGCGAGTACGGCGTTTGATGCACCGGGTAGGCGCGTCCTTGAAGAGTCGTCGGCGTACATGATCACAAACATCCTCAGCGACAATGTCGCTAGGCTACCGGAATTTGGGGAGAATAGCCCTCTGCATCTGAGCCGTCCCGCGGCCGCCAAGACGGGCACCACCACAGATTTCCGCGACAATTGGACGATGGGCTATACGCGCTATCTGGTTACTGGCGTATGGGCGGGCAACAGCGATGGCCGGCCCATGGTTCACGCTAGTGGCGTCACTGGCGCAGCGCCGATCTGGAATGCCTTCATGGAAGCGGTGCTGGCCGATCCCGAATTGATGGAGGCTCTCAATATGCCTCAGGAGGATTCCGCGTGGGAGTTCCCGGCGCCGGATACCGTGGAACAGAGGAGCATCAGTTGTCCTAGGGGAGTCAAATGTCCTGAGACCGAGTATTTCACTTCCAACTGGTTGAAGCTTCTAGAAAACCTGCCTGTCCAGACGGATTCTGCTGCGGGCGGCGATATGCGCACAGTATACGCAAACATAGGACAGGGCTCCCGTCCCATGGGAGCTTGCAGCGATACCCAAGGCGAATCTCGACTACTGTTGCGCATGCCTAACGGCATTGGCGGCGCTCTTCCCTGGTACAGTGAGGAAAACAGCGAACGGATATCGGCTGACACAGAATATGCCAAGCGAGTGAGTGCAGAACGAACAGAGGCAATGCGCTGGAGTGGACGCAACCAGCAACCTCTATATCTGGGCTCATGTGCTCAGGCAGATACGCTCGTACGCCAGTTCTTTGGAAATGCGGTCGTTGCGGTGTCCATCTCTGGCTACACAGATGCCGTTGCGCAGTCTCCGGAAGATGAAAATCGCACTGAGGAGACCGGACCTTCCGTCGCCGTCACGTCCGGTGGAGCCGTTCTCGCCGCCGCCACGCCGCCCCAGGCGGTCGGTTCCAGCTATTATGGCCTGGTCGGCGTTGCGCATGATCGTAACTGCGGCGGCAACTTCGTGATAGGTACGGTGACCAACGCCAATGGTCAAGCGGTTGCCGGTGTGCGCGTGCTGTACAGTGATCAGTTTGGCAATCGGATCGAGACGGTTACGAGCGGTCAGATGCCGGGCTACGGATCCTTCCGATTCGCCATAGGCGGCGACGCTCCGCAGACTATCAATGTGACCCTGCTGGGGAGCAACGGAGCGGCAATCAGCCCTACGGCGAGCGTTCCTCACATGCAGGGAAATCAGACGGATCTCGGTTGCCACTACACCATCTGGAAGGGCG
>JBJYXA010000138.1:0-13640 GCA_046259705.1 Caldilineaceae bacterium | reverse complement strand
GTACGCCTCGTTGATCTCCTCGTTACGCCGAGCGGTTCTATGCGTGTTGCAACGCTTCTACCGTTTCGGCCCAGAATGAATTTAGCGCAGCCGTCGTCTCGGCCAATGCCTCCCAGTGTGGAAGGCCGCGGGTGGGGGCTATACGCTGTGCATTCCACAGATCATTCTGTGCGACATGCATCTCCAGTGTGTCGAAACTCACATAAGCGTCCTCATCATACAGGACAAGCACCGGAATCTCGAGTCGCTGATACAACACTGAGCGGGCATCCGGGGTGAAGAGCAGGCCGCTGATAAAGTAGAGGGGTGCATGGTCCGCGCCTGGTTGATGGGCGGTTGCGAAGTCGTAATCCTCGAGGCTTTGTGGCGGTTCTCCCACAAAACTGCGCTGCAGAAACCAACGGATACTCGCGCGAGTCGCCACTAGATCGAACAGCGCCCGGCGCCAGAGTGGAAACGCCAGTAGTCGGTGCCGGTTCTGCGCACGTTTCACGGTTTCCTCAGGGATCTCCCGCGGCTTGAGCGCAAATCCCGACGGTGAAATCATCGCCAAGGAACGCACCGTGTCCGGGTACATTAATGCGCTGCGCGCAGCTAGTTCGCTGCCGAGCGAGAGGGCGACTACGTCGGCAGGCTCGTCAAGCGCCTGGTCCAGGAAATCGAAGATGGCATTCGCATAGAGCTGCGGTGAATAGACACGCTTGTCGCGTGCGGAAAAGCCGAAGCCTGGCAAATCCAGCGCGTACACGGGTCGCTTACCACGATAGTATTCGAAAAGCGGCTTCATTTCGAAGGCGCTGGCCGCCGCGTTGATACTATGTACGAGCACAAGTGGAGTGCCCTCGCCTGTCGTATCTGCGTAATAACTGACCTTGCCGCCGCGCGTGGGCACCATACGCTGTGGCGCATTCAATGCGGCGGGCAGGGGCGCCTGATGCTCGATAGACAGCTTGCTGTAGAGAATCCAGAAACCTACGAGACCACTGAATATGCCGGCGAAGATCTGGATGACCTTGACTGTGCCGCCAAGAAAAGAACGTATACTCTGCACGGAAAACCTCTCAGTCTAGCGCGTCACGAATCCGACGCAACACGCGGCGCAACAGTACGGCTACCATCTCCTGCCGGTATTCTTTGCTCGCCCGGTACTTGCTCGTCCGAAGGTTAGCTTGGCGTTGTGCCGCTTCGATAGCAGCGTCGATGGTGTCGTCGTCCAACACAGCCGCATCGCACAGGACTTCTTCAGCTTGGCTTGCACGGAAGGGAATCGGCCCTGCGGGTCCGACTGCTATGGCCGCTACCTCAATTGCCCCGGCGTCGTCCAGCGCCAATTTGGCCGCCACGCCCAGAATAGGCAGCGCCACACCTTGCGGTCGCATGATGCGGTCGAAGGCGCTGGCCTGGTGGGGCGCACCAAGGGGAAAGCGAAAAGCCCCAATCATCTGATTGCGCGCAAGTGTGTTACGACCTGGACCTGCGAAAAGAGAGAGCAGCGGTCGCCATTCAACCGTCAAGCGGTCCTCTTCCAGTGTGCAGACCTTGGCCTGCGCGTCTAGCGCTAATAGACCGATCGTGCCGTCAGCGGCAGGGAGGGCATGCGCAACATTCCCACCGATGGTGGCCACATTGCGAACTTGAGGACCGCCGACCACGCTACAACTCTCAGCCAGCGCGGCCCCATGCTTGAGCACCAGCTGGCTACGTTCGATCTGCGCATGGGAGACGGCTGCACCGATGTTCAGCCAGCCCTCATCTTCGTGGATTTCGTCCAGCCCCTCAATGCGCGTGACATCCACCAACACTTCGGCCGGTTCGTGGTTCCCCTGCTGCAAATCAAGGATCAGATCGGTACCGCCGGCGACTATCTGCGCGTCGTCATATTGCTGCATGAGACGCAATGCAGCGTCAATCGATTGAGGTGTGTAATACTGTTTCCAGAGCATGTTGTGATGGGATTGAGTCTTCGTAATGGTGGGCGATCTCAGCGTTCCATAGCGCGCGCAGTATAGCAGAGGACGTCCGCGCCTGTCCATGTTGCCTGTCTCTCATTTTTCGCGAGGTTGACGCTCATGCCGGCGTTTACTATCATCTCGTCCAAGCTGTTGTTCAATAGCGCGCGAATTCTCATAGCTCCAATTTGTCCGTACCTTCAGGCGCGAGTCGACGATGCGAACAGCATGGATTGTAGGCGTCGCACCTGTGGCGTTATGGGCGTGATAGGAGGAGGAGAACCCTAACGTGGAGACACTAATCCTGACCAGGCCAGGCGGGACCATCGCGTACGATGATAGCGACGGCGACGGAGAACCAGTCATTATGTTACCCGGCATGGGAACGTTGCGCAGCGAATACCGCCATTTGGCCCCCGAACTCGCCGCCGCGGGCTATCGCGTGGTAACGGCCGATTTGCGCGGGCACGGTGAATCGAGCGTGAACTGGCCGGATTACACGCTGCCCGCAGCGGGGCAAGATATCCTGGCCTTAATCGACCAACTGCACGTTGGACCTGCACACGTCATAAGTACGTCATTCTCACCCGGGGCTGCCGTGTGGGCCGCGGCCGAACGGCCGGACGCAATCCGCTCCCTGATACTGATCAGTCCGTTCTTGCGCGATGCGCCACCGGGCTTTGTAAAGGGATTATTGCAGTCCGCCGTGTTACACGGGCCCTGGAAGGTTATGGCCTGGGGCATGTTCTACAAATCATTATATCCCACTAGGAAACCGGACGACTTCGATGCGTACTTGGCCAAACTAAAGGCGAATCTGCGTGAGCCGGGCCGATTTGACGCACTGGTCGGTATGGCAAGTGCGCCGAAAACGGATGCTGAGGAACGCCTGGTCCTGGTGAAGGCGCCTGTTCTCATCATGATGGGCTCCAAGGACCCGGACTGGCCGGATCCTAGAGCAGAAGCGCAGGCTGTCGCCCAGGCACTTAGCGCGGAGATGTTTCTGGTCGAGGGCGCCGGTCACTACCCGTATACAGAGATGCCCGAGAAGGTCACACCTGTTATTCTAGAGTTCCTAGGACGCTTCGCCTAGCATGAGGCGTAGTTATTGACAACAGGATCTCGGGGTGATACCGTAACTCCGTTCGCTTGGTTATCACCTGACACTACCGGCGAAGGGCTTAGTGCGACCGCCTATACACTTCTTCCATACAAGTTGTGAGTGACATCGATATGTCCAGACGATGCGGAGAGATCGCGGAACAAAGCGGGGGCGATAATCGCGATTCCCGCGAAATGACGCCTTTTACTGCTTCTGACCTGCCCCTAGATGACAAGGGACGGATCTATCATCTACGGCTTTTCCCCGAGCAGGTCGCCCCGGACATAATCATCGTAGGAGATCCAGGTCGAGCCGAGTTTATCGGCGCGACGTTCTTTCGAGACATCACCTGCGAGCAAGAGCACCGGGGGCTGGTGTCCATTACAGGCACGGCCGCGGACACAGGCGAACAGGTGACGGTGTTCGGACCGCTGCGAACTACGGTCACGACATCGGGTATGGGGACGCCGTCTCTAGAAGTGATTGTCAGTGAACTGGTCGCCCTACATGAAATCGACTTGACGACGCGCACTCGCAAAACAAGATTCCCAAGACTTCATATCATCCGCGTGGGAACATCAGGCGGCTTGCAAGCTTCAACGAAACTGGGTACCCCGATCATCACCAGCTATGCAGTGGGCCTGGATAACACCGGCCTTTTCTATGAAGCGCCTTATGCAGACGAGACCTGCGCGCGCTTGGAAAGGGAGGTAAGCCGGCTTCTCAGGGACAACATGAACGCCGATTCCAGATTCTATGGAAAGGTGTTTCCTTACGTCGCGCGCTCTGAACCGTCCATCGTCAACGCTTTGGAGGAGGCGGCAGCTACCCTTGGCGTGCCTACCAAAACAGGATTGACGGTGTCGGCTTCGGGTTTCAATGCGGCACAGGGGCGCGACATAGCCCGACTGGCGCCAAGTGCGCCCGATCTCGACAAGGCATTGTCGGAATTTGATCCCATGGTGGGTGGCCAACGCGTCGAGAACATGGAGATGGAGGCGAGCTTCCTGCTCCATTATCTAGGCGGCCTTGGTCATTGGGCGGGCGCCATATGCCCAGCCATCGCAAACCGACGTCAGGACACTTTCCTCTCGCGATACCCGGACGCCATTGAGAATGCCATCCGGGTGGCGCTTCTCGCCCTGGCGCGCACCCGCAACGAGAGCCCCAGCGCGTGGATCGACATTTCGTAAAGTGATCGAGACGCCCAACTGAAATAGGCGGCCGCCGGACCATCGTTGCAGAAAAAGAAGACCCACATTTGAACATAGCGCTTCCCCCAAAAGGGCTCAGCAGAAAGGAAGTACGCGATGGCGAGCCGGTTCAGCGTTTCACCTACTCGAGACTATCTGCTGCGAGACGGCTCGCCATTCTTCTACCTCGCCGATACAATATGGGCCGCCTTCGCCAACCTAGATATGAATGATTGGGAGCGCTATCTTGCCTACCGCCGATGGCAAGGGTTCACAGCGCTACAGATCAGCATCCTGCCCATTACGCATGACACGAGCATGTCCGACGACAACCTAGATCCCTTCCTGCGCGATGCCGGTGGGAATTGGGACTTCGGCAGGTTGAACGAGGCTTACTTCGACAAGGCCGTCACCATGGTAGAGATGGCCGTCGCGCAGGAGTTTGTGCCTGTCCTAGGCGTGCTTTGGTGCAACTATGTGCCCGGCACACGTTGCTCGGCGCACAGCCCGGTCGCCTCCGCCATGGCTCTGGCGGACGTGGCGCCCTACGCTACCTATGCCGCGCAGCGTTTCAAGCAATTCGACCCCATTTTCTTCATCAGCGGCGACACCCAGTTCGAATCGCCGGATGAGGAAAGCTATTACATGGCGGCCTTGCAGGCAACGAAGGCCGCGTGTCCCGACGCATTATTGACCATGCATCTGACGCCCAACGGCGATCTGCCGCGCAACTTTGTGGACGCCATCGACTTCTACATGTTCCAGTCCGGTCACCACGTGGAGCGGCAAGACAGGCCATATGCGCTGGCTGAGAAATTCCGCGCTTACCCGGTGAAACGTCCCATCGTCAACGCAGAACCGCCGTACGAGGGTCACGGCCGAGTCGGCTCCAAAACGCGTTTCAGCGCCTTCGACGTACGCAAAGCCTCATGGCAGAGCCTGTTGTCCGGCGCCAAAATGGGTGTGACCTACGGCGCGCATGGGGTGTGGTCGTGCCACCGGCGCGGCATGCAATTCCTCAACGCACAGAATTCGTTCGAGCCGTTTGACTGGGACCAGGCGCTGCTGCTGGAAGGCGCGTGGGATGTCTCCTACGCGCGCTGGTTGTTCGAGACCTACGGTCTATTTGAGTTGGAGCCTTTGGACGTGATGTTGAATGACGATCCGGAGATCCGGGCCGCCATGGATGCCGACGAGACGATACTGGCCATATACGCTCCCTACCCGTTTGATATCCAGCTGAATATGAATCTGGACGGGTGGCACTGCCGTCGGATAGACTTGGCATCGCGACGCGTGATGACGCCGAAAATAATGTCCGGTGAACGGTCGCTGGTATACATGGACGCATTCAATGGAGATAGCCTCTTGATCGGCGAGA
The DNA here is from genome assembly GCA_046259705.1 of Caldilineaceae bacterium. Lineage (GTDB taxonomy): Bacteria > Chloroflexota > Anaerolineae > Caldilineales > Caldilineaceae > JASGTU01. The sequence continues at coordinate 8,015 of JBJYXA010000138.1, read as the reverse complement.
AAGACTAGAGGCTGTCGAACGTCTGCATGCCCAGCCAATCATTCGTCGCGCGCCATTTCTGTCGTTACTGCGTCGGAACAGCTGCTTCGATTGTACCGGCCCGAGGGCTGGCACGGATAGATTGAGCTACAGGGACCGCATGGCGGCGATTACCGGTGTATGGAGCAAAACCGCCATGGGTGCATGGAAGCAAGAGGCCAATTTCTAGGGCACGCGGAGAACGGAAACCCTAGCGCACTGCCGGCAGGAAATATCCAGACCATTCTGTGTGCGACGAACCTGATTGGAGGGCCATGTGACCACGAATCCCCGCCTAATTCTTTTCTTTGCGGCTGCCTTTTTCTTCTTCATGCTTGCACCGGCTTTTTTAGCATACCCGTTCCCGCCTTATCCACTCATGAGCTGGGGCGACATTGTCGACATCCTGACTCCACTGATCCTAATTCCCCTGTATTGGCTACTCTTCACTGATGCAGATCGCACGGATCGGCCACGCGTACTCGATATTGTGTTCCTGACCTTCGCTTCGCTCTGGGCGTTGGGCCATGGCATGCATCTCGCGGCCAACTCGATCGGCAATCTCCTCGGGCAAGGCGACACGCCGGTTCACCAGCTCGTCCATTTCCTCGATGAAGACATGTCCCACTACCTGTGGCATATCGCTATCATAGGCCTGTCGATCCTGATCTTGATTCCACCCCGAAGACGCGAGGTGGGAGTTGGGGGCGTCCCGTGGCCCCTCATTATTGTCTCGGCGGCGCTGTACGGATTCACCTACTTCGCCGCGATCATAGAGGGTGGTACAGTACCGTTGGGTCTTCTGGCAGCCATTCTTATCACGCTGATCCTGCTCATAGCGGCAAGATCCAGCATCCGCTCCAACAGCATGACTTCGTTCTTCTTCCTAGGATATGCGCTTGCGATACTCCTGTGTGGTCTCTGGTATGCCTATTGGGGAGGCTTTCCCGAGTTCAGTGAAATTGGGCTTATCTAGCTCGGGAGATGGTGTCTTTATGGCCGGGCAAGTTTGAGGATACGCAGCGCGCCCCTCATGACGATCACGAAGACTGCGGCGCCGATGACCAGGTCGGGAACGGGAGAGTGAAGCCAGAGCACCAGAAGCCCTGCCACGATCACCCCAAGGTTGATGACCACGTCGTTACTCGTGAATATCATCGACGCCTGAATGTGGGGTTCGCGGCTCTGCGAGCGCTGTAACAATACGAGACAGATCGCATTGGCCGCTAATGCAAGCAGCGACACAATGATCATCACACGAAAATCAGGCGCGGCTTCCCCGCCAACAAAACGGCGCGCCACCTCGACGAAACCTATCACGGCCAGCGAAAGTTGGAAATAACCGCTGATCTTGGCGACGGCTTTCTTGCGTGACATCGCCGCGCCAACGGCAAACAGGCTCAATGCGTACACGGTGGCATCAGCCAGCATATCGAGGCTGTCGGCTACCAGGCCCATGGAGCCGGACAGCGCGCCAAAGCCCATCTCGATACCAAAGAAGGCGAAATTGATGAGCAGCACGGCCCACAGTACTTTCCGCTGGCTCGCGTCACGAGTATCGTCTTCTGAACTCACAAAGGAGACGGTTCCGTCGGCATTGACAAACTCAGTAGCGAGCAAGGTCTCATCCAAGTCCAGCGTATGAATGGCACTCGAAATTGCGTCGAGTTCGCCCTCGTGGAGTACCGTCACAGTGCGCTCATTCAGATCAAAATTGAGCTTATGAATGCCGCGGAGGCCCTGTAACTGCAAGCGGACAAGGTTCTCCTCAGCAGGGCAATCCATCTTTGCGACTTTGAACAGCGATTGATTCATGGTGGTGTGCTCGATTGCAGAGACATCACAAGAGAATGCTAGTCATACCATACCAGTGCACAACACATGATGATATTACTCCTTCCGCAATTCGACCAGACCTGCAGGCGAGCAATTGGGTATCGACCAAACATATGTGCTGCAATTGTAGCGTGCCCATTCCGCCTGATCCTTCTTTGCGATTGTCATGGGCTACCAGCGCCATTTGCCTGGCTTACCCTAATTCCGTTGTGGCTGTCATTGAGACATAGTTCCTCACGCACACGCAGCCACCGCCGCCGAACGCGCGGATTCTTGCCGGCCGCGTGCATGCACGAAATCACGATGAATCGTATGGTGCAACATGGGCCAGCATGGGCACGCATGCCCGCACTGCGACAGCATGTATTTGGGTGCAGCCTGCCAGGTTAGTCCGAGCGGGCATTCCAGACTATACATAGCACTTGTGCTGTTCTCATTCGCTTCTTGCTCAACAGACGACATGGCGATCAACCTTTCTGATTGGTGACAGTCTCGTCTTTGCGCTCATGCATAACGGGCCAGACAAATTGATACGCCCAGTCCATATATCTACTCCAGGACCCGCATCTACCTAGAGCGGAAATCAACAACCTCCGTCGCTTGAGCGCTCCATTACTGTGCTTGCTCCCACAACCTAATGTGGGACGATCTCCACACTGACCAACAGCGTAAGCCTCGGCAAGCGGCAAGAGAAGTGGTCGAACCCACAAATTCGACGGGCCATTTTTGTGCACATTGCACAAATACACCTACCGCCGAAAAGGAGCTGTTCGGGAAATCGGCGTGCAAACGAAGGGCATAGAAAGCCTCTGCGCATGGAATTTGTCGGGCAGTAAGGATCGACCGTATCGACAAGGCAGGGCGGAAAAGGGCGTACAAAGCACATGGCATAGCCACTCGTAATTGCGAGCAACTTGGGCGCCGGACTTTTCGGCATACCTTGCTTGCGAGTGATTTGGCGTGTGGTAGAATAGCGACCCATACCCGATCCCACAGCGCAATTGGTTGCCTCAGTCCCTACATGGCTGGCGCAGGAAGGGGTGTCCGATGTTTTGTTCGAAGCCCTCACTGCTCGTAGTTCGTTTTGTCCCTCGCTTCGTTGCCCTCTGCCTCAATCTGGCGGTCCTATCGGTTCTAGGTCTCGCGTACGGAACGACGCCCGTGCTTTCGCAAAGCGCAGTTGATCCCATCCTTTTCAAATCGGCCGCCGCGGCCGGCGGCCAGTTCAATTTGGTGGGAACTGGCTTCGACGCCGGTGTGTCCTATGCTGTGCGTCTTCAACAGGGGAGGGTTCTCGTCGATCTTGGTGACGTGGCGGCCGGTCGCCGCGGAGAGTTGGGACCGATTCCCGTGGCATTACCCGAGAGTGCGGCGCCCGGTGATTATAAACTCCAGGCCCTCAATGCGCTGGGAGCCGTAATTGTCTCGGTTGACTTCACGGTTCGTGTGCCCGTTGCGATCCAGTTGTCGCCGGGCAGCGGTCCACCCGGCACAAAAGTACAAGTGACTATCGAAAATCTCGCACCCGGCGCGCTCAAGGTCACCGTGAACGATATAACCGTGATCGGCCCTATGGCCGTTCGTGGATCCAGCTACAGCGGAGAATTTGCCGTGCCCAACATTGCGGCCGGCGCTGCGAGCGTGCGCGCGGAAAACACGGTAGGTACACTTCTGGCGGGCAACGCCACGACGACCTTCGACGTGGGCGCGACGAACCCACCGACGCAGTACGCGGTGCGCAACGCCACCTTTGAGTCCAGCGACCTGCTTCCGGGCGACGCATTCGTGCTCAACGGCAACCTTGATCCGCCACCTAGCGGGCCACTGGCCGATGTTCAGATCACTCCATTCTGGCAGGATGAGGATGGCCTGATCGTTCCGCTCGCGGGAGCAAGCGCTGACCTCGCCGCGTCCGGCGAGTTGCAGGTCCGCGGCCTCGTGCCCAGCATTCTGGCAGGCGACGCCACCTCCGGCAAGCGAGGCGGCAGCTTGGGCGTGCAGATCGCCAGTTCGTCCGGCGTTGCATCGCAATTGTTCGCCGGCAGCGATGTGCTGACTGCAATGGGTTCGTTCAAGGTGACGGTGGTGAAAGACATGCCCGGCAGTACGGAGGATGGGCAGCAGATACCCAATCTACCCGCGCCCGGTTCCGATGAACCCGATCCTCTACAGGTGACCATAGAACCGCTCGGCACGTTTACGACGTCGATCGGCGAGACCCTGGCCTTCTCCGGCACAGAGCCACTCCTAGACGCCGACGCCGTGCTCAATGCGCTGACCACGAACCAGGCCATCGACAAAGGCTTTAAGATCCTGGACAAGTTAGTCAACTGCATCAAGCTGGTCGACCAGCAGTCGGATCTCAAATTCTGGGAGTGGGTCGTCGATCCGTACGACACCGCGCTCCTCGCTACGGGCAACGCAGAGATGTTCAACCCGGCATTTAACGTTGAAACCATCGTCGTCGGGCAGCACGCCGAATCGGTGGACAGCGGCGCTCTACGAGGTTCGAGCGCGCAGCAGGGCGAGGTTGTGACCCTCCTCGTCTACCGCGTTACCGTGGATGCCTCACTGGTGCAGGATGGTGGCCAGAAAGGGTACGGTTACGTCAACGAACTGGGATTCGCCGTCCCCACCGAGGTTCTGTTTGTGTGGGTTCCGGGCTACGACTACATTTTCGAGCTGGACGAAGAGACACTGACAGCAGAACAGGTCGCGAATCCGGCACCCATTGCCCTGCCACCGCTGCCGCCTGGCTGGAAGAGCAACCTGGCACTGAAGGATATCAAGGTTGCCGGCTTCCACATTCCGCCCTATGAAAAGGATTTGGAGAATCCCGAGTTCGGTCCCTTCTATTCGTTCATCCGGCCCGGACCGGGCACCACGAACCCAGCCATATCCTTCGTTCAACCTGTGGAGCCAATGCGGATCGAAGTCTATCTCTCCAATTTCGGATATGACGCCACGCAGGTCGAGCCGCAGGTGACGATCAAGATCGACGGGCAAGCGTACACCGTGAACAGGGAGGAGTTACCCCAAGAGGAGCAAGGCCCTGCCTCGTGCTACCAAAACAAGGTAGATCTGCCGGACGATTTGGAGTACTCGGTGTGGGTGGCTGAGGTTGAGGATCCACACTTGGTCACGGTAGGCGATCATGCGCTCGAAGTCATCGTCAGCGACGGCATTAATACGACTGATTCGACGACGGGCGTACTCTCGTATCAGACCTACCCCAACTGGTACGACGATCTACCGCTCTCAGACCGCGTTGTCGAATGGGGTACCGGTCACACCATCCTTAGCGCTACTGCATTGGAGCCAAGCGCGGCCAAGACCAATGTGCAGGATACCGTGCCTGAAATCGGCCAGCCCAATAGCACCGTCAATGTAGGCAGCGAATTTACCTGCGATCTTGCGCCCAAGGGGCCCGGCCTCTTCGACCAGGGCGGGGACATGAACAGTTCCGCGCTCGACAACGCGTCAGCGCCGCTCGGCTTTGCAGGAGGCGCCTACTGTAGCAAGACACTGCCGCCCTCCCCGGCCCCCGCCGCAGTGGTGAGCTTCGCAGTGCCCTCTGCGCAGGAGGGCGTGACGTATGCCGTGGTTGAACCCGCGTCAAGTGACTCGCCCGATCTGACGGAGAAGGTGACCATACTTGATACGGGCAAGATACGCGTCTTCCAGGCCTCATACGGCATACCCGGCATCGCCACGGTCGGCATCGCGGTAGACTTCCGCGTCTACGCCACCGGCGTCGTCAACGCTACCGTGGCCTCCGGCGTCGCGGTCGATTTTGATTCCGGCGTCGAAGTTGACATCGTTATCGAGGCCGATATCCTGCTCGGCTTGGCTAGCGTAGACTTCGGCTTTTCCTCCAACATCGGCGTCGCCATCCCGGTGGCGTTCAGCTGGACCGGCGGGCTCGACGAACCGGAGAAATGCTTCCACTATAGGTTAGATCTTTTCTATGAGGTAGACGTGCTGTGGGGCGCGGTCAACGTCGCAGATGGAGACTACAACATTTTCAAAGATTCCCAACCTGGCGGCTGCTATAATTTCGCGTCCGCTGCGCAGGCACAGAACGGTGTATTCCCAACGCTATCCGGCAATCCCGCCATTGCCACAGACGGCTTCAACCAGACGCTCGCGCTGTGGCGAACAGAAACCGGCGACATCGTATACAGCCAGTTCAACGGCGGCTTGTGGTCGGCTCCACAAACAGTCGTCGCCAACGGCAAGAGTGGCGACCCAAACGTGGTCTTCTATGCGCCAAACCAAGCGGTGGCCGTCTGGTCACAGAGCGGTCTGGGTACGGCGCCGGCGCCGGGCAGTTCGTTGTCTGATGTTCTCAAAATGCAGCATCTTGCCTATTCACTCTGGAACGGAAGTACCTGGTCTTCGCCGCAGGATTTGACTACGCCTACCACCGGCGACGGCAAAGTCGCGTTGGCTGCGTGTCCGGCCACGGATACAAATTGCCCGATGGGCGGCGAAGTCACAGCAGCCTGGGTCCACAACGGGGATCCCACAGGTGCGCTCACGCCGCGCAATTTCCGCATTCAGGGTGCCACGTTCGCCAACGGAGTCTGGTCCACACCGCAGCGAGTCGACGATGGCGATGAGGACAGCGATACCGAGCCGGCCGTCACCTATGTAGGCAGTCAGCCGCTCACCGTGTGGGTGCGCGATGCCGATCGCAGTGCGGAGAGTGTGGCCGACCGGCAGATTGCCATGCGCTTTGCAGGCGGCGCTGTACAGTCACCGTCCGGTCTACCGCCGGGGGCAGTGAATCCAAACCTTACCGAAGACGGTCAGGGCAATGTCCAGATGACGTTTACGGTGGTGGACCCGTCGGACAGGCTTGTGACCAATAGACGTTCTCTGCACCGAGCCGTGGGCAACTGCAATGGCACCACGAGCTGCACATGGTCCGCACAACAGGTCAAGGATCAGGCCAACCGCGCTATCTTTGCCGAGGGGCCGGTGGTTACCGTCGACGCTAATGACAAGGTGACGCTTACCTTCCGCGCGATGGGATTCGAGTCGCCGAACCCGCCACCGCTGGCGCCACAGCAGGAACCCATTGGGGTCACCCAGCACACTGGTGAGCTGGCCCAACTGGAGCTGCCCTCCACACTCACCGGCGGCGGCTTCATGCCAGGCTACCTGACGCTCGATGGAGCCGTTAACTGGCGAGCCGCAGCAGCCTACATTCCGCAGTTGGATACCAACGTTGCGCTGGCCGTGAAGGGACAACCACCGGCCACTGAGTCGGCTACGCGCGCAGCGGCGCTGAGCACGGCGCAGCGCGCGGCCCCCGTCGCTGATGACCAGCCGATCATCTTCGCTGATACCCTTCGGTTGCCCAATTTCGTAGTCACTGACGCACATATCGAAGGTCCCGACGCAGCCGGCAAGTACACCGTCGCAGCGAACATCCTCAACGCCGGCGTCGCCTGGTCCGGCGGCGGTACGACGCTGGCCGTTGAGGCGTACTGGGACGACAGCGCCTGGACCGGTCAGCCGGCAGGCCAGGCGTCGCTCTCTTCGCTGGCATCCGGCGAGTCGACGCAGGTGTCGATGGAGGTAAGCGCGCCGGCGCTGCTGCCAGGGGATGACCACGTGCTGCATATCATCGCGAACCCCGGGCAGCCGATCGAGGAGGCCACGGCATCCGACAACGCGTTGACGCTTGCCGTCGAGGGTATCCAACCGCCTGCGCAGCCTCGCGGCTATACGGTGGACGGCCAGCGGGTCGTATACCTACAATGGGAGGTGTCGGATGACCCGCGCGTGCAGGGCTACCGCGTCTATCGCGCTGCGCCAGGCGAACCATGGGAAGCGTCGGGCACTTCCCCCGTTGGCGGATGGGCGGATTCCAACGTGGATTGGGGCACGCAATATACGTACCGCGTCCATAGCTACGGCCTGGCCCTGGAGGAGTCTGCAGCTGGAGAAATCATGACGCTGACGGCGCCCGCCCAGCCGCCGCCGCTAGTACGCGACGAGGGGACCGTGACGTACCTGCCCGTCATGAACAGGCGGTGATGCGGCATGCGGAACCTGCGACGGGTGGGTAGTGTCAGATAGCCATGAGCACCTGCACCAACCTGCCCGTTCGTCTGGTATGGACGCCTGCCGCGTTGTAAAATCTCAACACA
>JBJYXA010000137.1:0-2878 GCA_046259705.1 Caldilineaceae bacterium | reverse complement strand
CGACCCGCTGCCGCGACCGAACTTACCCGGGTGAGGGCGCTTCTTCCATGCGCCGGATACGCTCGATCTGGCGAGATTCCAGTCGTCGTCATTGTAGGGCGTCGTGAACGAGGCGTCCAGGATCTCCTTGGCTACCGCTTCGGAGGTGGCGCGCAGGCTGAAGGCGAGCACATTGACGTGATTCCACGTGCGTGCGCCTTTGGCGGTTTCGGCATCATGGCACGGCGCGGCGCGGATGCCGTTGACTTTGTTGGCAGCAATGAACGCGCCGCTTCCCGTCCAGCACATGACCACGGCCTCGTCTGCGGGTCATCGGTGTGGAGATGTCTATGAGCGAGACGATCGACTGGATTTTCAGCCGCATAGGCCAGTCTGCCCTTCGATTATGGAAAACTGGTCCTCAATTGGACTGAATTGTTTGCTATGGCTTTATGGAACCCAGAGTAAAAGTTCCTTTTTTGGCTGTTGTGCCTTCCATTTCCAGAAAGAAGGTTCATCTCGGATATTGCCTTCAATCACGGCCCTGTAGATCTCAATGCCCTTTACCCTTTTTTCTGTAGGAATGGAGTTTTTGATCGTGAGGATGGCCTCTCGTGTCTCGTCGGTAAGCACGGCGCAAATCCGCTCAGCGACTCTTTCAAAATATCCGGCATATGGGGATTCGCACAATAGGTGAATCATATCGATCTGCCAGATGTCACCGAGACTGTCCTCATAAAATGCATGCCACTCAATACAGTCCTCTGCTTCCAGCAGGTTCGTGTAATTGATGGACCTGATGGCTTGGTGCTCTGCAAGCCGGGACACTGCGCTGAAACTATCTGACAGGCGGAATGGGTCAGTGTAGATATGGAAATCAATATCGCGGTTCCTGATCAATAGGCCCATTTTGAGCGAGCCAACTAAGTTGATGGTTGCCCCAACGGAAGTCCAACAGCCAATGATGTCGGCGTCCTCGATAACGGACCAAGCCCGTTTTTGTACATCAGCTGCAACGTCGACAACACTGGACATTTTGCCTCTGCCTTCCAGAGCGTCACATCGCTGACAATATATCTTAGGTTGATGTTGGCGTCCTCTAGAGCCTTCGAATGCGGTTCATGATGCGCGCTCGGTCTGTTCCTGACGTGGAGCCGTACCGCAGCCTCGTTCATGAAACGTGCCGGTACAGGGCGTGCGCAATCAAGCGACCGTGTACCACGGTAGCGCGACCAGCCACTCGACTGGCTCCCGACCTGGTCCAGCGGGACTGCCCCGTAGGTGAACCCGACAAACTACGGGCCGCTACTATCGCCTGCGTGGCCGCCTGGGCCGGCTTTCTCTGCCTGGCCGTCGTAGTAGATGCCTGGCGCCGTCTGGTGGTTGGTCTATTGCCCGTTCACTGACGGTAAGAATACTTTCTTGCCCGGGTCGACGGAAATCGTGACCGTACGCTCTGCGACAGCGGTCAACCCTTCGCTGTCCCTGACTAACAAACGCACGGTGACCGTGGCGCTGCCACCTCCAAAGACATGCGTGGCGGACTTGATCGTGCTCCAGGACGTATCGTATACGCCGTCGTTTTCCCAGTCCCAGCGAAACTCCAGCGCGGCATTGGACCCGTTCGGATCGGTGCAGCCCGACGCGTCGAACTGAAACTCTTGAGTTGGTGTTCCCACGGCCGGTGTAACCGTAAACATGACGTTTGGGGCTTGCGCCGGAATCGGGTCGACGGTCACTTGGCGCGTAGTCGTATCGGTTAGGCTCCCTGCGATCTGCCGTACCTGCAGGCGCACCGTGTAGGTACCTGGCGTCGCATAGGTATGCGACGGCGTAACGTTCTGCGACCAGCTTGTATCGTACGTGCCGTCATCGTCCCAGTCCCAGAGATAGTCTAGCGCATACGATGACGTGAGGTCTGGGTCGCTGCTGCCGGAACCGTCGAACTGGAACACGGTGTTCACCGTTCCTCGCGCCGGCGATATGGTGAAGGAGGCGGTAGGTTTGTTATCCACCCATACCTTTTGCGTGGTGTGCCCGATCAGCCCTTGGGCATCGCGCACCTCGAGTACCGGATAGATCCAGCCACTGCTGCCTGTGAAAACGTGTGATTCTTTCTTTGTGGTGGACCAGGTGGTATCAAACACGCCGTCGTTGTCCCAATCCCATCGGACCTGCAGGGCGGTGACGGCGGTTTCGAGGTCGCTGCTGGTTGAGGCGTCGAACTGGAAGACCGTCCCTGGCGGTCCGATGCTTGGATTGACGGTGAAGGCGGCTTTGGGGTTCGTGTTGTAGATGTTCACCGTGTCCGTGGTGCTGTCCGTCAACCCGTACTCATCCTGGACCTGCATGCGGATTGTGTGCGTGCCCGGCAGGCTGAACTTTTGCGTGAATTTCTGAGTTGTGGACCAGTTGGTATCGTACGTGCCGTCGTCTGTCCAGTCCCAGCGCACCTGGAGATTGGCCGCCGGAGTCTGCTCGTCGGTGCACCCGGTAGCGTCCAGTTGGAAGTCGTCGGTCACATAGCCGGAGGGCGGCCAGATCGTGAACTTCGCAACCGGCGCCGTTTCGCCCACGATGCGCCCCACCAGGTCCGGATACGTGCTGGTGTTCTTCTCCCACGCCACCAGGAAGTTGGTGCCGCTGCTGGCGACCGCCGGGTCTTGGCGATTCGTGGACGCCGGCTCGATCTCGAAGCTCGCGTCCATGGTTTCGTCCGCATAGAGCAGCTGTCCCCAAATGGCTGAGGCTGTGGCCCCTGTGTCCCAGTGTTCCCAGGTGATGAAGAACTGACGACCCCAGCGGCAGGTAATATCCATCACGCTGTCGGGCTGACCGGTGGTACTGGTGTCAAGATGGTGGATGCTGCCCATCGTGCCGTCGCCGTTGACGAAGTAGG
>JBJYXA010000136.1:0-1816 GCA_046259705.1 Caldilineaceae bacterium | reverse complement strand
CTACTGCCGGTGCTTGCGCCATGCGCGTTGATTGTCCTGGCACTGGCGGCCTGTGCCGAGGCCGCTTCGCCGACCCCCGCAGATCCGGCGGCAACCACCTCTGTTGAGTTCCCTGTCACCGCAACGCCCGAAGTCGCGCGAGATTTCACCCTCGAGTCACTCGACGGCGATTCGGTGACGCTCAGCGACCTGAGAGGGCAATGGGCGCTCGTCAACTTCTGGGCCACATGGTGCCCGCCGTGTGTGTCGGAGATGCCCTATTTGCAGCGGGTGTCTGAAGAGCGAGAAATTGCCGTTCTGGGGGTGAACTTCAAGGAGAAGGCCGACACAGTCTCCAAATTCGTCGAAAAGAACGGCATTACTTTTCCGGTGCTGATGAACCCGGACGATCTGCTGGTTCTCTTCTACCAGGCGCGTTCGCTACCGCGCACCTATGTCATCGATCCCGACGGCAATATTGCTTTGCGTATTATCGGCGCTGTGGATGAAGAACGGTTCGAGGAATGGTTGGACGAACAGGGCGTGCCGCGTCGCTAGCTCCTGACGATCCTGAGAACCTCGGCTAGCGAATGACGATTGCGTAGAACTCCGCATCGCGTACCACGTCGACGCAACCCTCACATTTGAATTCGTAAAGCGTCTGCTTCGAAATGGGATTGTAGACACTGCTCTTGGAGCTGTCGGTGACGCCGGAGAGCGTATGGCCGCGGTCGTCATAGTAGGTGACGTCGAAGGTGACGCGCTCACCCACCGTGTCGCCCTTGATGGCGGCACTGTACGTGACATCACTCGTAGTATCGCGACTGGCATGCCATTCTTCGAGTTCGATATCGCTTTCGGACTCGATACGAACGTCATAGGGGATGCCCATCTCATCCACGAGGTAGCCGTCACCCGTGCCGCCGTTGGTCTGTACCGTTACTTCAGGCTCAACGGCATGCGACGTGTCTTGTGTTACGCCGTTGCCGGCCCCCTGAGCGTCGGGGGCGGTGCTGCCGATGGTAACGGTCTTGGTCACCGGCTTGGTAAGGCCGATCCTGAGCGTCATATCCACAGTGATGGGCATGCGTATGCCGTTGACGTCGGCGACGATGGGCACCGACCGCAGTACGCGCACGGCGGGCTGTGGGACATATTCTCGGAACTGGGAGCGTCCCAAAGCACCCAAGGCGATAAAAATGCCTACGGCAACGATGAAGCCGACGCCACAGGTAGTGAATCTTGCCAGCATGGGGCCCTCCGCATGATTTCAGGTGACTACGCTGCAATCATATTAGCATAGCTAAGCGCCAGCCGCTAACAACAAATCATGCAATGGGTTCGGATGCAGAATTTTGGAAGGTGCATCCCGGCAGGACATTGCTACGTTGTACTATGCGTGATCGTCGGCGCCGGACGGAAGCACTTGCTCGGAACTGTGCCTGTTGAGTTTCTCCCAGCCGGTCCCTAGGCTGACAACCCGTTGTGGGAATGGGATTTCGATACCGTGCTCCGAAAATGCGTTCCAGAGCAGATAATAAAGGTCACTTCGCACGCGACCAGATCGATCCGGTTGGTCGACGCTGACGGAGAGGTTGAAGTCAAGGCCAGATTCCCCGTAACCGAGGAATGACATAAAGGGAGGCGGGTCGGGCAAGACTAGCGGATGCTGCAGCGCAGTCTGCGTAGCGACTTCTCGCACTTCTTCCGGTGTACTTCCATAGCTTACGCTCAACGGTACTAGGACTCGCACCAGCCGGTCGCTCTTAGTCAGATTCGTCACCTGCTGTGAGGTGAAAGTCGAATTCGGAATGATCAGCTCCTGATTCATAAGTGT
>JBJYXA010000135.1:0-8564 GCA_046259705.1 Caldilineaceae bacterium | reverse complement strand
AGGACGCCGGTCAGATTGCCGGACTGGAAGTGTTGCGCATCATCAACGAGCCGACAGCGGCGGCCGTCGCGTACGGTTTGGACAAGGAAAACGACGAGACCATTCTTGTCTTTGACCTGGGTGGCGGCACCTTTGACGTCTCTGTTCTGGAAGTTGGTGACGGCGTTATTGAGGTGAAGTCCACTAACGGCGACACGCACCTGGGTGGCGACGACTGGGACGAACGTATCGTCGAATGGCTGATCGACCAGTTCAAACAAGAGCAGGGCATCGACCTGAGCCAAGATCGGCAGGCACTACAGCGGCTGCGTGAGGCGGCCGAGAAGGCTAAGATTGAGCTTTCGTCCACGACGGAGACAGAGATTAACCTGCCGTTCATTACGGCCGATAGCAGTGGTCCGAAGCACTTGGTCGTCACGCTGACTCGCAGCAAGTTCGAGCAATTGACGACAGACCTGGTTGAACGTTGCAAGCAGCCCTTCTTCAATGCACTGAAGGACGCCGGAATCCAATCCAAAGATCTCAATGAGGTCGTTATGGTTGGCGGTTCGACCCGCATGCCGATGATTCAGGAACTTGTTCGGTCGCTGACCGGTCGAGAGCCTCATAAGGGTGTCAATCCCGACGAGGTTGTCGCCATGGGTGCGGCTTTGCAGGCCGGTGTGTTGGGAGGCGAAGTCAGTGACCTGTTGTTGCTTGACGTAACGCCACTGAGCCTTGGTCTGGAAACCCTTGGCAGTGTAATGACTGTCCTGATCCCGAGAAACACGACGATCCCGACCAAGAAGATGGAGGTCTTTAGTACTGCTGCGGATAATCAGACGGCTGTGGACATCCATATTTTGCAGGGCGAACGGCCGATGGCAGGCGGCAACAAGACGCTGGGCAACTTCCGTTTGGACGGTATTCCTGCTGCACCGCGTGGCGTACCGCAGATCGAAGTCACTTTTGACATCGACGCCAACGGTATCCTGAACGTTGCTGCGAAAGACAAGGCGACAGGAAAACAGCAGTCGGTTACAATTACGGCGTCGACGAACCTATCTTCGGATGAGATCGACAACTTGGTGAGTGAAGCCAAGATGCATGAGGCCGAGGACAAGGTTCAACGTGAGCTAGCCGAGGCACGCAACAATGCCGATAATCTCGTGTATGTGACCGAAAAGTCACTCAACGAACTCGGTGATAAGGTTCCCGTGAACGACAGGGGCCAGATCGAGCGCACGATTGAGGATCTAAAGGCCGCGATCAACGAAAACGACTTGAATCGAATTCGCCAGTTGACTGAACAGTTGCAGCAAGCGAGTCATGCGCTGACGCAACAAATGTATCAGCAGCAGGCGGGGCCCAACGGCGCCGGTGCGGCCGCAGAGGGATCTGGACCTGATATGGGCGGACAGTCAGGCGGCGCTGCAGATAGTGATGAGGATGTCGTTGAGGGAGAATATCGCCAGGTCTAGATGAAGCTCCTGGACAAACACTAGATTCAGTGGAGTGAGTTGGCGGGCGGGAGCAATACCCGCCCGTCTTGTTGCCTGGTATCGGTAGGAGGGACGCGCAGCATCAAACTTTGGCGCTGATTCATCCACCGAAGAACGGGATTACGAGAGAGTCAAAATGAGCCAATATTATAACGAACTTGCTCGCCAGAGACGCGCAGCAGCGCAGCGGTCACAGGGCCCGACCCTCGATGACTATCGCAACTTGCAGCAAATGTATGAGAAGCTGCGCGCCGAATACGAGCGGCAAGGCGCCGAGCTCGCCGAAGCCGAGCAAGAGCTACAGATCAAAAACGACGCGCTGCATGCGCAGGGTCAAGAACTCAAGAACCTGGATGCTGAGTTGGTGTTCGCGAAAGCCGCCCTGCAGCAGGAGGAAGAAAAAACAAAGGAAGCATCGTCTGAATCAGACGAGGACTGGGCTGACCGCTACGCGCGGCTTCAGGCCGAAATGGAGAATTTGCGCAAACGTTGGGAACAACGCCACGCAACAGAGACTGCGGAGTCTCGGCATCGGATCTTGCTGGACATGTTGCCACTGGCGGACCACCTGGAGATGGCACTGAATCATGCCGACACGCAGGGCGACGCCAACGATGTTAGTTTCATTGAGAACATCCGGGCAACGCAGCGCGCATTTCTTGAGGCACTCAAACGCTATGGCGTGACGCCCCTCGACGCAAAGGGGCAGGCGTTCGATCCGAACTTGCACGAAGCCGTCGGTCAAATGGCTTCGACTGAAGTGCCGGAGGGAGCGGTTGCAGAAGTTGTACAAACAGGGTATCAAGAGGGTGAAAAACTGCTGCGACCGGCGCGTGTAATCGTGAGCTCGGGCGCCGCGGGATAGTGTGGGAGCCAGTTATCGCGCTAACCTGTCACCGCGTCTCTATCGCGAGAATATAGGTATGCGACGCGGCGACGGATCGCAGACCTACCCGGAAAATACCACATCATTCTGAATGGGTAAGGCCAATGGAATATCGAGATTATTATGAAGTGTTGGGCGTTCCAAAGAACGCCGATGATAAGGAAATAAAGAGGGCTTTCAGAAAGCTGGCGCAGAAGTACCACCCTGACAAGAATCCGGGAGACGCGACCGCCGAAGCCAAGTTCAAGGATATCAACGAGGCGTATGCGGTACTGTCGGACGCTGACAAGCGCAGCAAGTACGATCGCTTCGGTTCGCAATGGGAGCAGTACGAGCGGGCCGGCGGGCGTCCTGAAGACTTCGACTGGAGCCAATGGGGTGGCGGAGGCAGAAACTATAGTCGTACCGTAACGCCTGAAGAATTTGAGCAGATGTTCGGAGGAATGGGCGGTTCCAGCGGCGCAGGCGGAGGTTTCTCCAGCTTTTTCGATGCTCTGTTCGGTTCCGGCGGGTTTGGTGCAGGTCGTGGCACGCAGTATCGGCAGACGCGTGTCGATCCCGGTGCAGGCTTTGGCGCTTACGGATATGGGACCGAGACGGCGCGCGAGCAGCCAAGGCGAGAGGTACCAGTCGACGTGTCGTTGGAGGAAGCGTTCCATGGGACCCAGCGTATGCTGCAGACTGAAGACGGCAAGCGGCTGGAAGTCAACATTCCGCCGGGCGTGCGTACGGGATCCAAGGTGCGCATGCGAGGCGGCAGCGACTACGGAGATATCTATTTGAGAATCAATGTGGAACCCAACGCTCGGTTTACCCGAGAGGGCGACAATCTTCGCGTTACCGTGCCGGTTGATCTCTATACTGCAGTACTGGGCGGCGAGGTGAACGTGCCGACCATGGATGGCGCAGTCGTACTGACGGTGCCGCCGGGTACCCAGAACGGAAAGACATTTCGTTTGCGTGGCCAGGGCATGCCCAAATTGAATAAGCCTGATCAGCATGGCGACCTATATGCGAAGGCCGAGGTCAAACTTCCCGAGGAACTCAGCGAAGATGAGATTCGACTGTTTGAGGATTTGCGCTCCTTGCAGAGCTAGTCTAGTTTCCGGCGCTGGTCCCAAATAAACACGGACAAATTCTATTGTAAAGTGCATCCCACACGGACGGAAAGGCATCCGACCGCTTCGATCGAAGCGCCAAATCGGATCACTGATTCGTGAGGGCTTATTGAGGAGGAATCAATTTTTATGCGACCGGACAAGGTCACACAGAAACTAAACGAGGCGATGCTGGACGCGCAGGGCATCGCTGAAGAATACAACAATGTCTCAGTGGATCCTGAGCATCTCCTGCTGGCATTGCTGCGCCAGGAAGGCGGGGTTGTTCCCGCCGTGCTAACAAAGATGGGGGCTGATGCCAACGCGCTCACCCGGGCTGTGGAGCAGTCTCTGTCCTCTAAACCACGCGTAAGTGGCGCGGCCACAGAGATCCGGCAGAGTCGAGAGCTGGCAAACGTGTTGCGCGAAGCTCAGGAGATCGCCGGCAATATGACCGATGAGTATGTCTCTACGGAGCACGTACTCATGGCAATGGCGTCCAGCGCCGGAAAAATACGTGAGTTGCTCGCGCGCCACAATATCGATTACAACGCGATCATGCAGGCGCTTGCCGGCGTGCGCGGTAGCCAGCGAGTCACGTCGGATTCTCCTGAGTCGCAGTATGAGGCGCTTACGAAGTACGGGCGGGATCTGACCGAAGAAGCTCGCCAAGGCAAGCTGGATCCTGTGATCGGACGCGACGAAGAGATTCGCCGTGTTATCCAAATCCTGAGCCGCCGCACGAAAAATAACCCGGTCCTCATCGGCGAACCGGGCGTGGGCAAGACGGCTGTCGTAGAAGGGCTTGCGCAGCGTATCGTCAACGGGGATGTGCCCGCGGGGCTTCGCGACAAACGCCTTGTCTCCCTGGACATTGGTGCACTGGTAGCAGGCGCAAAATACCGTGGTGAATTCGAGGAGCGTTTGAAAGCGGTCCTGAAAGAAGTCACAGACTCCGAGGGTGAAATCATCTTGTTCATCGATGAGATGCATACCCTAGTGGGCGCCGGTGCATCCGAGGGGTCGATGGATGCGTCCAACATGCTTAAGCCAATGCTGGCGCGTGGTGAATTGCACGCCATTGGCGCGACGACGCTCGATGAATATCGCAAGCATATCGAGAAGGACGCTGCACTGGAGCGGCGGTTCCAGCCCGTTTTCGTAGATGAACCATCTGTCGAAGATACCATCAGTATCTTGCGCGGGTTAAAGGGTCCCTATGAACGGCATCACGGCGTACGCATCACGGACGGCGCAACGATTGCGGCCTCCGTACTTAGTAACCGCTACATTACCGACCGTTTCTTGCCGGACAAGGCGATCGACCTGATTGATGAGGCGGCCAGCCGGTTGCGGATGCAGATCGATTCGAAGCCGCAGGAGCTGGACGAGCTGGATCGGCAGGTTATGCAGTTGGAAATTGAGCGAGAGGCGCTTAAGAAAGAGAAGGACGATGCTAGCAAGCAGCGACTTTCGATAATCGAAGAAGAGCTGGCAAACCTGCGCGAGCAGAGCGCAGAACTGACTAGCCGGTGGGAAGCAGAGCGCGAGGCAATTGCAGATGTCCGAGACCTCAAGCAGCAGATTGACGCTACCCAGGTAGCCATCGAGCAAGCCGAACGCAATTATGACCTGGAAAAGGCTGCCCAGTTACGCTATGGTGAAATGCGCCAACTCGAAGGGCAATTGCGGTCCGCAGAGGATCGCGTGGCCACAATCCAGGAACATGGCGCCTTGCTGAAGGAAGAAGTAGACAGTGAGGAGATCGCGGCCGTCGTCAGCAAGTGGACCGGCATTCCCGTGTCCAAACTGATGGAGGGTGAGCGCGAGAAACTGGTCCGTATGGAAGATGAGCTGCACAACCGCGTCGTCGGACAGTCGGAGGCCGTTGCGGCCGTTTCCGCTGCGATTCGTCGTAGCCGGGCGGGGCTGCAGGATCCGAATCGGCCGATTGGAAGCTTCATATTCCTTGGCCCAACCGGTGTCGGCAAAACAGAACTGGCACGTGCACTTGCGGAGTATCTGTTCGACGACGAGCAGAGCATGGTTCGTATCGACATGAGCGAGTATCAGGAACGTCACACGGTTGCCCGGTTGATAGGCGCTCCTCCCGGTTATGTGGGCTACGATGAAGGCGGCCAGTTGACCGAAGCTGTGCGGCGGCGACCGTATTCGGTGGTACTTTTCGACGAGATCGAAAAGGCACACCCCGAAGTCTTCAACGCATTGCTGCAGGTTCTCGACGATGGGCGGCTTACGGACGGGCAAGGGCGCACTGTCGACTTCCGCAACGCACTTATCATCATGACCAGCAATCTCGGCAGCCAGTACATCCTTGATGTAGCGGGGGTCGACGAAGAGGTGAAGCGAAGGTTGCAGGAGGTATTGCAAAGCCATTTCCGGCCCGAATTCTTGAACCGCGTCGATGAGGTCGTTGTTTTCCACGGCCTGAACAAGGAGCAGTTGCGGGAGATCGTCGACATTCAGCTTGAACGGCTACGCGAGCTTCTGAAAGATCGAGATATGACGCTGGAGTTGACACCCGCGGCCAAAGATTTGCTGGTGGACGAAGGATATGACCCGGCGTACGGCGCCCGGCCGCTCAAGCGAGTAATCCAGCATCAGGTGTCCGATCCGCTTGCTTCTCAGATTCTGGAAGGCAAGCTGCTGCCCGGTGAGCATGTTGTCGTGGATGCCGTCGATGGCCATCTGACATTTACCGGACATGAGGTGCTGCAGGTCTAGGGCCCTACCAACACGATTTTCAGGCAAAGTAGTGCCTGAAACCCAGATAGTAGTCCCAGTTCAGAAATGCGCCCGAATCATTCGGGCGCATTTCGCATTGGACCGTTTGGCCTTGCCTCTGCTATTTCCAAGAACTGCAGAGTTCAGACATATTTCTTACTCCGTGCAAACGTCTATCTTACCTATGCCTCCTATAATGAAAACTGTAATCGGTTCGAAGCCACGTGAGCCACTGCTGACCCTTCGAGCTATAGGCTTGACGATGGCTGGATCAGTACTCAGTTTTGAATACAGTAGGGAGATTCAACTATGACAACCTTAGTACGATGGGACCCATTCCGTGATATGACCACTCTGCGCAATATGATGGATCGGTTTGTCGATGAGCCGGTATTTGAAAACGCACCGCTGTGGCAGCGGTCCGGGGGGGACTATGCGCTGGCCCTCGATTTGCTCGAAGACAACGATGCCTACACCGTAAAGGCATCCGTACCGGGCGTCGACCCGGGAGATTTGGACGTTAGCCTGGCGGACAACATGTTGACGATCAAGGGTGAAACGCACGAGGAAAAAAACGTGGAGGAGAAGCAATATCACCTGCACGAGAGGCGGTACGGTAGTTTTTCCCGCAGCATAACCTTGCCGGTGACAGTAGACGCTGACAACGTCGAAGCGACGCATGAAAACGGCGTATTGACCCTGCGCCTGCCCAAGAGCGAGGCTGTGAAACCCAAGAAGATCGCCGTGAAAAAGATGATAGAGAGCAAATAGTAAGCAATAGCTCTCGAAAAGAGGCGGGTCGATCCCAATGATCGACCCGCCTCGCATTTTGCTGAACTAGCAATCTTCGGAGGTGACAATGCCATTGCTTTATGTTGCACCAAGGCGCAAGTTCTCCAGTTGAGCGCTGTCTGCAATCGCTAGACGTTCTGTGGTTTTGTTGGCAATTGTGACGTCCCCCAATATGACAATATCGCTGCCGAAGATCACATCACCTGCAACGGTAAAGTGTCGGCAATTCAGCAAGGAAGGCGCGCCATGGGGGAACCGGCTCCGCATATCATCAACCATCTGATAATACTGTGGGTCGAGTCTAACAACAGGCGGCCAATCTGAGGGCGCTACTTCACGTCTGGGGCTGAGCACCATCTGGTAGTTGTCCGCCAACTCGTAGGCATCCGACCACATTATGAGAAGATCGCTTGTGTGCTTGACAGGCGCAAAACGGCTACGTGGCACGCGAATCGCGTGCGCGCCAGGAAACAGGGCAATCGCTGAGCCCATGGCCGTCTCCAGTTGATATACCTTCGGTGAAGAGGGATCGGTCGGGTCAATAGGCTTCTCGTTGCGAATTAGGGGCAGTTCCAATATCTCATCATGTTCGGTCATGATGCGTTGGAGCGTGGGCAGATGCAGCCACAGGTTATTCGTGTTGAAGAACTTGAAGCGGTTGATATCTTGGAATTCCTCGACTTCATCGGGGGGGCACTGAGACAATTCGCGCAGAATCAGTTGGCCGTCGGGGCGCATGGCGAGATGACCGCCCTTATTGTCGGACTCAGTACGATCGGCTACTTCCATGAGAAATGGAATCTTCTCTTCCGATAGATAACCCAGGATCTGCAGGTCCAACACGGCACCGAGATTGTCTGAATTGCTGACGAACAAGTATTCATAGCCGGCGTCTAGCAATGCATCTAGGGTTCCGCTCGTGACCAGTGATACGTAGATATCGCCATGGCCAGGCGGACACCATTCCTTGTCCGGGTCAGCGGGCCATTCAGCAGCTTCCAGCGAATCTCTTGAGATCTTGGGTTTTCGGTGCTGCATAAAGCTTACCGGAATGTCTTGCGAAAATTCGTGGTAATGGCCCAGGGCGACCCTGGTGTCCTCAAAAGTGTTGAAGCTATCCATAAGCAGCAGCGGGATCCGGCATCCACAGTGTTCCCGCGCATACATGACTTGCCGGAGGATTACATCGAGGAAGGTGAGATCACCTTTGACTGGGAGTAGGGATTTGGGACCAGCCATACCCATGCTGGTTCCGAGCCCTCCGTTCAATTTGGCGACAGCCGTTCGTGAAAGGGCTGCCGCGCCGGCAGATACATAGCGCTGGGAAAGCGTGGTAGATGATTGTAATGACTCCACGGGCAGCGCCTCATGCCGGTCAATATACCCTGTGGCTCCAGCCAACAGCCGTTCGTATTGGTGCGCGAAGTGTTTGATAACCAGGTCGGGCTGACCGGCCGCGCGCATCTTTTCGACGAATTCAACCAGCTTATCGCTAGCGGCAACGCCGGTGTCGGCTGAGATTGGACGGTTGATGGACAACGACGACTACTCCTATGGTTTTCT
>JBJYXA010000134.1:0-1728 GCA_046259705.1 Caldilineaceae bacterium | reverse complement strand
ACTTCGCATTCACTTGGCTCCGGCGGGCAGCCTTGCGCTAGTGACATCTGAGTGATCGCGCTAATACCGCTTCTGCTATAAGCGCACCGACCCGTTGAGCAGTAGCCGTACTCACCAGCACCGAATTTCCGCCCAACCTCGCTGAGCGTGAGGTCCGCACCGTTCACATTGACGTAAGCGTTGCCCATGGCATCGGAAATGAACAGGTAAGCCGGGCTTGACTGCACGCCTTTCCCGTTCGCCGCTGCAGAAAAGTAGCAACCGCAGCCCTGAGGCTCAACGCTTCGCAACGCACCAATTGTGACCGTGGCTGCGCGTTCTGGCTCAGCAGTCTCAACCGTGTGCCCAGCGTTATGCGGCTCCTTTGCGGGAACGCTGCATCCCGAGACGAGCAACACCGAAAGTACAAAAGCGGCGGGACTCAACAATCTCATTAGATCACCATAAGAACGTGCTTAAAGCAATTCCAGACCAACGCTCCGATCAGCGCAGACAGTAGCGTACGTCGGCCACCGAACAGCTTAACGTGCGACACCCTTTTTCCGAATTCCGGGCCCCTCAAGTCGACCTTTGTTGGGGACCGAGGCCCGCTCCAGCGCCCAGGTGGATTCCGGTCAGGGTCCGGTTTGCGGCCGTACGGCTATGGCGCTGGTTGCAGAGAATACCCCGTTCGGGTGGGAACCAGCATACCGCAGCCACTCTCTGGTGGCCCAATACACAAACCGCCATCCCTGAGCCAGAGCAATGATCCGGACGGAACGCCAATCGATTCCTGGAAGAAGGCCGGGGCCTGGCCCGCTCGGAACGGCCCGTTGAATACCGCGATTGCCGCGGAGAAGTATGCATGCAGCGCCTGCTGATTCAGTGGTCCAGACGCGGAGGCTAGAGAGTTGCGTTTCTCCTTCTGTCGATCCACGAGGACCACCGCAAAATCCTCCAGCCCGTCTCGATTGAGATCCGCGGACACATGAAAGTTCGCATTGTCCGCGTTCTCCACATGTACTCGCTTGGTATCAGGCCGGTCACCCGCGTCCTTCAGATTGTAAGCATCTTTTTCCTCTGCGACCCGCAGTTGCGGCTGGGTTTGAAGCCACGTAGAAACAACACGCGATTGAGGTTCTGGAATGGTATTAGGTACCGACGGCGGGGTCTGCTGCGTTCGATCCAAAGCTTCTACCGCGCCCTCTGGTGCCGCGCAAGACGCTAGAAGAACCCCAACCACCGTAAGCAAAGCCAAAGATCTCACGTAACACCTCTGAGTGGCTGGCGGCGATAATGGATCCCCATGGGCAGAAAATCGCGCACTGAACACTGCTCACCCCTCATGCAGCGGACCTAAAATACGGAGCCCAGATCTGATCTGATGCGGATTGTGTAGATACCGTTAATGGCGTGCAAGCCCGTCCATTCGAATAGCAGTGCCGCAACTCCTAATAGGGTCTTATCGCCTACAGCGGCCTGCATCGGATTGTTTCTTTGCGCGCGTCGTATCGAGCACCGTGGAATTTCCATGTCTGCATGCACACCTCCGACCCGGCGCCTTGGACGCCACTGACCACGATGTCCCTGTACCCGTTCGTGCGACCCCGACCCAAGCCCACACCGTCTGCCGCGCCAAGGTCCGCTAGCACGCGTACTTGGTCACCACTCCGTGCAATGACCCAGTAGAGGGGCATTCTTGCGCCAAACGCGCAAGGCGGCTTTCCTTCGAGGAGGTATTGTTGGCCC
>JBJYXA010000133.1:0-12555 GCA_046259705.1 Caldilineaceae bacterium | reverse complement strand
TTGCTCGTCGCACGGCGAGGCTGCCTGATAGCAGCTTCGCCGTTTTTGCACCTTTGAGGGGTATCCCCAGCGTTTGCCTGGGTTTTCCCCTGCGTTCTACACAGGCGAATCTTATGGATCCCATTCTAGATCTGGAATATCAGAGCGGCGTGGACGATGTTGGGCCGCCGCTAAAGGCTATCCCTGCCAACCTGGAAGCTGAAAGAGCCGTGCTCGGGGCGCTTCTCATCGACCCGGACGCTATCGTGAAGATCGCGAGCTTCCTGCGCGCCGCGGATTTCTACAGCGCGAATCATGGCTGGATCTACGATGCGGTAATGGCGCTCAACGCCAGGCAAGAGCCGGTGGATTACGTGACCCTGGTGGACGAGCTGGAGCGGCGCGAGCAACTCGGCAGCGTGGGCGGACCCGCCTACATTACCGATCTCATCAGCACCACGCCCACCGCGATCTACGTCGACCACTACGCGCGCATTGTGGAGCGTAGCGCGATCCTGCGCAGACTCATCTCGGCCGCAGGTCAGATTGCGGAGTTGGCCTATGACGAAAGTCAAGAAGTTGGCGAAGTAATCAATCGCGCTGAAGAGATCATCTTCGGCGTCAGCCAGAGCCGGGTACACCGCGATCTGACGCCTGTCGCCGCCATCATGCCTGACGTCGTGGACAACATCAGCGCAATTGCGCGCAATCCCGACCGCATGATGGGCGTGCCCACCGGCTTTACGCAGCTCGACAAGATTCTGGGCGGTTTGCAGGACAGTGACCTGATTATCCTCGCCGGCCGGCCGGGCATGGGCAAGAGTTCACTCGGGCTTTCCATTGCGCACAACGCGGCCAAGTATCACGACCAGCGAGTGGCTATCTTCAGTCTGGAGATGAGCGATGAGCAGTTCGTACAGCGGCTGCTCTCCATGGAGACAGGCATCGACAGCCACAGGCTGCGCCAAGGCGAGATCCGTGACGAACGGGAGTGGAGCGCGCTGCTGGAGGCGGCAAATCGGTTGTCGTCGACGCCCATCCACATCGACGACACGCCAGCCGCAACGGTGAACGAGATACGCACCAAGTCGCGACGCCTTGCGGCGGAGAATGGCGTCGATATGATCATGGTCGACTACATGCAGTTGATGTCAGGGCTCACGGGTGTTCGCAACGAAAACCGCCAGCAGGAGATCAGCTATATCAGCCGCTCCCTCAAAGCGTTGGCCCGTGAACTCAACGTGCCGGTACTTGCGTTAAGCCAGTTGAGCCGCGCGGTTGAAAGCCGCGCCGACAAGATACCCATGCTCTCTGACCTGCGGGAGTCGGGCAGCATTGAGCAGGATGCCGACGTGGTCATGTTCATCTATCGCGAAGACTACTACATCGAAGATACAGATCGGCAGAACATTGCAGACGTGGTCGTCGCCAAACACCGGCACGGGATGACGGGTACGGTAAGTATGTTCTTCCAGAAGGAGTTGACGCAGTTCCATGACCTCGTCGTGCAACGAGAGAATCTGGAATATAGGTAGCAGAAGATGACAATCCCACAGCCGGCCTTTATTGGCTTTCCCGATACCAAGATGCGCCCGGTCATCGTGCCCGACCTTTTCTTCACAGAGCTGTTGCCTCAAATCGACGACATGGCGGAGCTTAAGCTGACGCTGCACTGTTTTTGGCTGCTGAACGATCAGAGTGGCGACCTGCGCTACCTGCGCGGTGATGATCTGCGCAGCGACGACGTATTGCTCAATAGCCTGCGCACAAATGCAGAACTGCGTCCCGTCGCCATGGTCTTGGAGGACGCGATCGAACGATGCTTGGCGCGCAACACATTGCTGCGGCTGCAAATCGTCACCGAGGCCGGCAGCCCCGCTGAGGCGGACGAAGAAACGCCGCCGGAGTCGGTAGACGATTGGTATTTCATGAACACCGTCAAGGGGCGGCAGGCGCTTGCGCAGGTTCGGCAGGGCCGGGCTGCTGAGCTGAAGTCAGTGATACCGGAAGAGGCTCGACTGCGCGTCAAGCGTCCCAATATCTTCTTGCTGTATGAGCAAAATATCGGCATGATGACGCCGCTAATCGCGGACCAGTTGCGCGATATGGAAAAGACCTATCCCCCCGAATGGATCCATGAAGCGGTGGAAATCGCTGTCAGCCGCAACAAACGCAGCCTGCGCTACGTTCAGAACATTCTACGTCGATGGGAGACGGACGGCAGAGACGGAGACCAATATGAAGAGTCTGGCGGAGATTCTCAAAGAGAACAACATAAGTACGACATCCCCGACGACCTCTCCGACATCCTCATCGGATGAAGCTTCACTGGGTGAGGCTTCACCGGGCGACGGACAGACGCGTCTGATGACGGCGAATCAGGAACCCGTATGCCCTATCTGCGGCGGCGTTGGCTTTGTCGCGGCCGATGTGCCTGTCGACCATCCCGACTTCGGCAAGGCCATCCCCTGCACCTGCCGGCAAGCGGAACGCAACTCGCAGCGGTTGGCGAAACTGCAGCGCATCAGCCACGTAGGGCCGATGGCTTATCTCACATTTGAGAATTTCGTCCCGGAGCCCTCTCACCTCACGCCGGACCAGGCCTTCAACTTGCGCAGGGCCTATGAGACCTGCGCTTACTTCGCAAAGGATCCGGAAGGCTGGCTGCTGTTGACGGGCACCTATGGCTGCGGCAAGACGCACCTGGCGGCTGCCATCGCGAACGAGCGCCTCAGCATGGGCGAGTCCGCTGTGCTCATGGTGGTGCCGGACCTGTTGGATCACCTGCGCGCTTCGTTCACACCGCAAAGCGAGACGCGCTACGATGAGCTCTTCGAGCAGTTGCGCACGACGCCCCTTCTGATCTTGGATGACCTGGGAACGCAAAGCAGCACGCCATGGGCGCAGGAGAAGCTGTTTCAACTCCTGAACTACCGTTATACGGCACGGCTGGCTACAGTCATTACCACAAACCAGCGATTGAACGAGATCGACCCGCGCCTGCGCAGCCGGCTGCAAGATCCCAATTTGGTCACCTATTTTCCCATCCTCGCGCCTGACTTCCGCGCCGGGCGCAACCCCGCCCAGAGTGACTTGAGCACGCTGGAGTTCCACCGCGACAAGACCTTTGACACGTTCGACGAAAACCGTGAGGACCTGGGCGGTGAAGAACGCCTGAACTTTCGCGATATCTACGCCAGGTGCGTTACCTATGCTGAGGACCCGCAGGGCTGGCTCGTGTTGTCCGGCGCGAGCGGTTCGGGCAAGACACACCTCGCTGCGGCCATCTCCAACCATTTGACCGCAGGTTCATTTGGCGACGTGATGTTCGTCGTGGTCCCGGATCTGCTGGATCATCTGCGTGCAGCATTTGGCCCCAGCTCGACCATCGCCTACGACCGCCGTTTCGATGAGATCAAGAACGCGCGATTGTTAGTGTTGGATGATCTGGGCACCGAGAGCGCCACGCCCTGGGCGCGTGAGAAGCTGTACCAGCTCCTCAACTACCGCTACAACGCGTTGCTGCCAACGGTGATTACTACGGCTCGCAGCGTCGATGACACGGAACCGTGGCTCAGGACGCGCATGGTTGACGTCGAACGATGCCAATGGTGCCTGCTCAAGGCGCCGGGCTATCGGCGCGGCCGTTCCTCCGAAGGCAATGCCGCGCGCGGTCGGGGCCGGCCGCGAAAATAGCGACGTCCGCGAGAGCGCCAACAGGGGAACTACTGACCGTTTTTCAACGTACTATTGGCGCTATGCTATACTCCAAACAGTCAAAAGCAGAGATGAAATTGGCGTTTGAGCGATGGAGCCTAATCCCATGCGCCGCATGACGATTGCACGCGTACTA
This sequence comes from Caldilineaceae bacterium, assembly GCA_046259705.1. Classification (GTDB taxonomy): domain Bacteria; phylum Chloroflexota; class Anaerolineae; order Caldilineales; family Caldilineaceae; genus JASGTU01. The sequence goes on along the minus strand of JBJYXA010000133.1, from coordinate 8,723 downwards.
CTTATAGTGTCGATAGCCGCCGTGGCGCTATCGGCCGCAGGGTGCCGTAGGGGCGCTACGGCAGAACCCTTGCCGACAAGAACGCCCGCTCCTACATTCACGCCGGCGCCAGAGGGCGCACAGGTTCCAGCGAATCCTGCGCCGGCTACGGTTGAACAGGCGGCAGCACCCGCTCCAGCCGAGCCGGCTGGAGAGACGGCGAGTGCACCCGCAGACGACGGCGCCGCAGCGCAGCCCGAAGCCGGACAACAAGATGTGGCACAACCGCCGGCTGACCAGCCGGCTGAGACGCCAACGCCGACGTCCACACCTGTGGCCGCCGCAGAAGTCGTGATCAATTCGAACATGAATGTGCGCCAAGGCCCGGGCACGGAATACGGCATCGTGGGGTCCGCTAACACAGGCGAACGATATCCGGTCACGGGCAGAAACGATTCCAGTTCCTGGTGGCAGATCAATTACAACGGCCAGGCCGGCTGGGTTTTCGGAGAGCTGGTCTCCTCGCAGAATACGGGCAGCGTGGCCGTGGCACAGAACATTCCTGCACCGCCGCCGCCTACTGCGGTACCGCCCACGCCTGTGCCGGTGGTCGAGGCGCCCGCGGAACCTGCACCGCCCGCCGAGCCCGCTCAGCCGGCACAGGGTTCCTACCAGTTCAACAAGGCGATTTTGCAGCGGTGTGACCCGAATGAGGGTGTGACCTATGTGCAAGGCACTACTTACCGCAACGGACAGCCCACGAATGGGCTGCAGGTAGCGTTCAGCTATGCGCTGGACGGCCCGGTCGTTGCCTCGGTTCAGTCCGGTCCGCATCAGGGCTATGAGGGATGGAATACGGGCTTCTATTCGCACATCCTTTCGACAGATGGTGCGCGCGAAGGCGACTGGTATTTCTGGATTGTGGACGACAACGGCCAACGCATATCCGCGGGCGGCCATGTCCACACCGACGGTACGGCCGGGGATGGTAAATGCCAGCAAGCCATCATCGACTTTGATTCGTAAGCACGTTGTGTAGCGCATAGACGTGAAGATCTCACGAACACTAAGAGAGCTTGGTATGCTCTGGGCCAGCCTGCTCCTGCTGAGCGGGCTGGCGTTTTTCGCGTTGCGGACCCCGTTCGCTCGTGAATGGCTGTGGCAGCACACTGGCGAGGAGGATTTCGCCGCTCAGGTCAAGGGACTGACCGACCTGCTGTCGGATCAGATGCGGCCACGACTACGGCTTGCTCCCGGAACAGAAATGGCCAATGCTGACGTATCTCCGCTCGGCGTCAACGTCTTCCTGGAGCAAGAGGCTGATCCCGCGAAGCGGGAACTGGCCGTACAGATGGCGGCAGACGCGGGTTACCATTGGCTGCGCCAGGAATTCCCCTGGGAAGATATCGAAATCCATGGTCGCGGTGACTTCGAAGACAGGCGGCACGAACCTTACCGCTCCGCGTGGGACAAATACGACCACATCGTGGAGCTGGCTGAGAATTACAACATGGAGCTGATCGTACGCATCAGCAATCCCCCGGCCTGGAGCCGAGCACAGGGCGACGAAGTCGGGACCTATGCGCCGCCGGACGACTTCCAGGACTATGCCAACTTCGTCAGCGCCGTGGTCGAACGCTATCGCGGCCGAGTACGCTACTATCAGATTTGGAACGAACCCAATATCTATCCGGAATGGGGAGTCTATTCCATTAGTCCGGAAGATTATGTCGAGTTACTCAAGGCCGGGGCTACTGCGGCGCGCGAGGCCGATCCGGACGCCGTGATCATTGCTGGCGCATTGGCGGCAACGATTAACTTGCAGCCGGACGCGCCTTCCCCACTGAACAGCCTGAGCGATTTGCTGTTTCTGCAGCGCATGTACGATGCCGGGGCTGCGCCCTACTTCGACATTGCCGCCGTCCAGGGCTACGGTCTGTGGAGCGGGCCGACCGACCGGCGAATGCACCCGCGCGTGCTGAACATCAGCCATCACCAGTTTCTACGTGACCTGATGGTAGAGAACGGCGACGCAGACAAGCCCATCTGGATCTCGGAGATGGGCTGGAACGCGGCGCCCGATGACGTGAATCCCCAGTATGGCCGCGTCACGCTGGAACAACAGGCGCGCTATCTGCCCCTCGCCTATGAGCGTGTGCGCGAAGATTGGCCCTGGATAGGCGTCGCCAACACATGGTACCTGAAACGGGCCACCGACGCCTGGGAGCAGAATCGCCAGCCGGAAGCCTATTTCCGCCTGTTGGCGCCGGACTTCACTCCGCAGCCGGTATACGAGGCTATGCGCGCCTATTCGCTGGCGCACGGCGCTGCCAATGAATAGCGCTGCAGGGGAACTGCAGGCTCGTCCGGGTTCGCCGCCCACTGCGGTGGAGAAATCCGCCGCGCAGGTTGACCATCGCCAGCTCCTCAATGGACTACTCCTAATTGCGATACTGATCACGGCGGCTGCGCTGCGCTTCCATGCACTCGATGCATCCAGCCTTTGGAACGACGAGGGAACGACCTGGGCATTGCTGGCGCGCAGCATCACGCAGATCACGCACGACGCAGCGGCAGACATCCACCCTCCTGGTTACTACTATCTAATGAAAGTGTGGACTACGCTGGCCGGCACCAGCGCATGGGCCATGCGTTCATTTTCGGCGCTGCTGGGGGTGGCGCTGGTTTTTACGGTCTACCAGATTGGCGTCGTCCTAGAGCCCCAACACCGCAAGTTGCATATGACCGCGCTGCTGGCCGCATGGATCGCGGCATTGAATCCCTTTCAGGTGTACTATGGTCAAGAAGCTCGAATGTACATGCTGCTGGCCGTGGCTTCTGCAGGCTTGTACTGGGCCCTCTTCCACTGGGTGAGACGGGAATCAGATGGCGGCTCTGTCGCGGCGCCAATTGCCGGCTTCGTTGCGTGCGGCGCGCTGGGTCTGTGGACGCACTACAGCTTTCCTGTCGTGCTGGCGGCGGCCGCTGTTGCCTATTGCATTCAGTTGCTGCGCTCGCCTGCCGGCATTTCGCCTACGCGCCCGCGCAGAATGTTTCGCTACGCCGCGGTCAATGTTGTCGTTTTGTTGTTCTATTTGCCGTGGCTGCCCATCGGCATCGACCGTGTGCTGAACTGGCCCAAAGGCGGGGAGTGGGTCTCGCTGGCGGAAGGGCTTTCGCTAACGATGCAGACGCTGGTCACGGGGCCGATTCGCAGCGCGCCGGCACTGGGCTGGCCGTACCTGGTCGTGGCTGCAGTGCTTCCATTACTTGGCCTATGGTCTCTGCGTAGCGGCTTCGGCGCGCCGGCATTGGGGCTTTGGTGGCTAGCGCCCATTGCGCTGATGGCCGCGCTGGGGCTCTTCTCCGACGCGTTTCTCAAATTTCTCCTGGTTTCATCGCCGGCCTGGGCGCTGCTGGTGGCCGCCGCTCCGTTGTGTCTCGGACGCCTAGAGCGAGCAGGTCAGGCCGTTCTAGCTATCCTGGCCATCGTGATGGCGGCGACCGTGTTGCCTGCGTACTACGTGGATCCGGAAGCGCGCGACAACTACGCCGGCATAGCACGCTATGTGCAGGCCGCGGGGGACCCATCGTCGGACACGGTCGTGATCGACGCTCCGGGGCAACTCGACGTGTGGTCCTATTACGACCCCGGGCTACCGGTGCTGCCGCTACCGCAACAACGGCCGGCGGACAGTGCCCAGACGGTGGATAGGTTGAGCAGCGAGCTGGCCGGACGGAGGCGCGCCTACGCCGTCCTATGGGCAACGGACGAAGCCGACCCGGATCGCATTGTGGAGACCTGGCTCGACCAGAACGCGTTCAAGGGCATGGAAAGCTGGCAAGGCAATGTGCGCTTTGTAGCCTATTCCTTTGCCTCCGATTTGGAATGTCAAGAGTTGGATCCGGTCCCCGCGTTTGGGGAAAACGTCGAGCTGGTCAGTGAATGCCAACCGGCACATGCGCAGACGGTGATGGCCGGAGATGCCGCCACGCTCGCACTACACTGGCGGACGAGCCGAGAGCTAGATACCGACTACAAGGTCACCGTCCAATTGCTCGACGAGCGCAAGCAAGTCGTGGCTCAGCACGATGGAGTGCCCGGCGGCGGTTCGCGCCCGACTTCCACCTGGGGCGCAGGAGAGACCGTCGTCGACAACCATGGTCTGCCGATTCCACCTGGGACACCTCCGGGCGCCTACCGGCTGATCGCGGCGGTCTATGACCCAACCACAGGAGAGCGTTTGCCCGTCGAGGACAGCGATTCCGTCGACCTAGGCGAGATCGAGGTGGTGCGGCCGCCCAAGCCTCTACCGGTCGAGGTTGTTCCGATTCAGTATCATGTATCGAAGCGGATGGGACCGGTCGCGCTTGCCGGCTATGCTTTGCACGCCAAAGGCATGAGCCATGCACCGGAGACGCCGCTTCGTCCCGGTGACGTGGCACATGTCTCGCTGTTATGGCAGGCGCCGGATCCGCTGCCCGGGCAGTGGCCAGACGACCTGACGTTCACCATGAGATTGGGCAGCAACGAGATCGTAGCGCCGTTGGCGGGCGGCGTGTATCCGACCGGTGAGTGGGAAGCGGGAGAGCTGGTACGCGGTGAATTCGATATCGTGTATTCGGGTGAAGACGCTGTGCCGGCAATCACGGTGGGCGCAGATAGCATCAACCTAGCGCGATTGCCCGTCGACTAGGGGCCCGGTCGGCGCTTTGTCCGGGCATTAACGAATCTCCACCGGTATACGCCGAATACCCCCTAATGTTTGACAGGGCCTGGCCGCTGAGATAGCATACGTGAGTTCCGAGAAAGAAGGCTCGTCATTTACATTGCGTACGTAGAATTCTATTTCAAGGATAGTTGCAGAGAATGATCGTAGTAGGGTTGACTGTCGGTTTACTTCAGGAGAATTGTTACATCCTCGGATGCGAGGAAACAAAGCGCGCGGCCATTATAGACCCTGGCGACAGCCCCCGGGCAATTCTACATGCCGTGGAGGAACGAGGTCTGACGGTCGACAAGATCATCAACACGCACGCGCACCTGGATCACGTCATGGCGGTCGATGCCATACGGAAGGCTACGGGCGCGCCTTTCTATTTGCACCTGGATGATCTGGCGACGTTGCATGATGTACCCATGGCCGCTCGGCTGTGGCTGGACTCAGAAATCGACCCAATCAACGATCCGGACGGCTATCTTGAGCACGGCCAGATCATCAGCGTGGGCAATGAGGAGTTGGAAGTCCGCTTTACGCCCGGCCACGCGCCCGGCCATGTCGTCTTCGTCCACCATGCGGGCAGACAGGTCTTCGGCGGAGACACACTCTTCTACGGCAGTATCGGGCGCTACGACCTGCCGGGTTCAGACGGGCCGACGCTGCTGGAGAGTATACGCACGCAGTTGTTCACGCTGCCCGACGACTACACTGTGCATCCGGGCCACTTTCAAAGTACAACGATTGGCGAAGAGCGGAGAAACAACCCCTTCGTTGGCGAGGCTGCGGCGGGATTCTATGAAGGGCCGGTGACGGAATAAATGACGTCGATGGGCAATGCCTTGCCGGGCTGGTTTAGGCGCGGCAAATCGAACAAAGATTCTCATGCATCTAGAGACGAGCCCGCTTCGCCGGCAGAAGGTACACCGGTAACGGAGCCCGGCGCAGAGGCAGATGCGTCTAGCAACACAAACTCGCCGTCCTCGGTCGAGCCCGGCGGAGTCAGCGTTCCGGTGACGGGCGGAGAGGGAGAGACGGAGCCGGTTGTTGTCTGGGAAGCAGCGAACCGCATGGAGGCGGAAATCGTACGCAGTCGCCTGGAGAGTGAGGGTATTCCCGCCGTCATTACCGGAGACGTGGCCGGAAGCATCTTCGGATTGAACGTCGGCAACTTGGCCAAATCGTCGGTGCTCGTCCCTGCACCGCTCGCAGACCGCGCCCTACGGATTCTGGAATCTGCAGTCGACGACGACATGGACATGGATGATAGTGAGGCGGGAGAGGGAATCTCCGACGAGCCGGACGATAAACGATGAACCCTCCAAGACTCCCATTCGGTTTTTCTAACGCCGAAGTAGGCCAACCAGTACCACATGTCTGATGCCGCCTTGATCTCCGTCCAGGGCCTGCACAAGCGATACGGACGCAAACCCATCTTGCGCGGTCTGAACCTAACCGTCGAAAAGGGCCAGGTGGTGGCCTTGCTGGGCCCCAACGGGGCCGGCAAGACGACGCTCATGAATGTCATTTGCGGTTTGGCCAAGCCCGACCGGGGCGAGATTGTTCTTGGCGGAGCGTCGCTGAAACGGGCCGGACACGAGTTGCGGCGTTACATCGGATTGGTGACGCACGCACCGTTGCTGTACGACAATCTCTCTGCGGAGGAGAATCTGCGCTTTTTTGCCAAGATGTACGACTTGGTAGACCCGGACAGTCGTATTGAATCGGTGCTGCGTGCGGTTGACCTGTGGCCGCGACGCCGGGACGCCGTGCGAACGTACAGCCGCGGCATGACGCAACGTCTGGCCATTGCTCGAGCCGTACTGCATAGCCCGCCGGTGCTCCTGCTCGACGAGCCGGATACGGGCCTTGATCAGGAGAGTTCTGAGATGCTGCGTGACCTGGTGCGCCAACTGGGCGCAGCAGACCGGGCGATACTGCTGACGACGCACAATCTGGAGCGAGCCGTGGAGTGGGCAGACGCCGTCTGTATACTCGCACACGGCAAGATATCCCATTGGGAGTCCACGGCAGAGCTGGACAGTGCATTGCTACGCCAGCTATATGGTTCTGCGAGTGTGCTGCAGTGAATGTTGCCGTACCCGCACCGGACGTCTCTGCGCCGGCGGCCGATCCGGGAGCTTCGCCGGTCGTCATGCACACGGGAGGCGGGTTCGTTCCCTATCTGCGCAAGGCACGGGCCATCGCAGGCAAAGACCTGCGCGCCGAACTGCGCGGCAAGGAAGTGTTGAGCACCATGCTGGCGTTCAGCATCTTGGCCGTGATCGTATTCGGGCTGGCGTTTGACTTGCGCGTTCCGGACGCTGGGATGGTGGCGCCTGGCGTACTTTGGGTGGTGGTGCTGTTCACCGGCGTGCTTGGGCTGAACCGAGCCTTTGGCGCTGAAGTAGACCGGAATAGCTTATCCGCGCTACTGCTCGCACCGGTCGACCGCAGCGCGATCTATTTTGGCAAGTTAGTGGCGCAGTTGACCTTCATGCTCATCATGGAGATCATCATCGTGCCGCTTATGTTGGTAATCTTCGATGTCAACCTGTTCAACGGTTGGATTCTGTTGGCCTTGTTGCTCGGGACGTTGGGTTACGTAAGTGTGGGCGTTCTCTTCGCCGCGCTGACGTCGAGCACTCGGGCGAGGGAATCGATGCTACCGATCTTGCTTCTGCCGGTGATGGTTCCTGTATTCGTGGCGGGCGTCGGCCTCACATCCAACGTATTGGATGGTCGAGAAATATCGGACTTCGGGCGGTGGTTGCTGATTCTGGGTGTCTACGACCTGGTTTTTCTGACCATCGCGTATGTGGTGTTTGATTTGATTTGGGAGGGCACATAGATATGGCAGTATCGGCCCCTGCCCAGGAAACGGGCGCTGCGTCGGGCTCCACGCGGGTGTGGAGCACTGTTGTGGCCGTACTAAACTTGGCCACTGCGGCAGCTATGGTGGCGCTCGTCTGGGCCTCACTGATGTACGCCAAACCGGCGCTGAACCTTGCCGGCGACGAACAGCTCGCACAACGCATCTTCTACATCCACATGGGCTGCAACTTCGGTGCGCTCTCTGCATTCGTCGTGTCGCTCGTGGGCGCGGTGCTGTATTTGATTACCAGGAAGCTCAGCTGGGACAGGCTTACCCAGGCTGCGGTTGAAGTCGGTGTCATCATTGGCAGCGGCACCATCATTACCGGTATCTTCTGGGCAAAGCCTACCTGGAATACCTACTGGACCTGGGATCCGCGGCTGACCACGGCGACCATTACCGTGCTGCTGTATGTGGCGTACCTGTTGTTTCGCAACGGCATCGACAACCGGCAAACGAGAGCGCTGTTCGGCAGCATCTACGCGCTCTTCGCGTTCCTGAGCCTGCCGCTTACCTATTACAGCGCACGGTGGTTCCGTTCAATCCACCCCGTCGTCTTCTCCGGCGACAACCCCGACGCCGAAGGGGGATTTGCATTGGGCACGACCATGACGCAAACGCTCATGATTGCGGCAATCGCGTTTCTGCTGTTATTCGCGACTCTAGTGATCCAACGCATCCGACAGCTCCATATGGAGGATGTGTTGGCAGACCTTCGTGAGGATGTGGAATAAAATGATTTACCTTACCCTGGCGTTTGTCGCAGTGTGGCTGCTGGTTACATTGTACGTCTTCTTCATGAGCCGCAAGCAGAGTAGCCTTGAGCAGGAGATGGGCACGCTCGAGGAAATGGTTGCCGAATCGACCTCGCGCGGGGGCGAGTAAGCTTCGGCGAAAACTCAGGGCAGAAGGATTCAGCATCCATGGCACAGAGTTCCCCTCAAACGGTACAAGTTCCCACCCCAACGGCTGCTCAAACGCAATCGGCCAGCGACCGCTCGCACCGGCTGCAAGTTTTTGCGCATGCCGTGTTCTTTGTGTTGGGGTTTGGTCTGGTTTTCACAATTCTCGGCTCAGCAGCAGGGCTGCTCGGACGCAGCCTGAACTTATACCTGCCGTTGCTGCAGCGCTTCGGCGCGATCATGTTGATC
>JBJYXA010000132.1:0-5223 GCA_046259705.1 Caldilineaceae bacterium | reverse complement strand
ATGTTGCTCTGCTCCTTGCTATCAATTTTGCATCAATGGCTTTTAGTGAGCACATTTTCCCGGTATCGAACTCCGGCTTCCACCATTAGGGATATGACGTTCTGGATTGCATCGAGGTCGTCCTCTGACAATCGGATATCGACTGCGCCGGGGAAACGCTCAACTGGTGCGCTGGGGTTATGACGAAAGCGATAGAACTGGTCGACGCGGTGCGCACACGCCAAGACGCCAACGTGGGTCAGGGCTCCGGCCTGGCGGCGCTCGCAGACCACGCGCGAACATCATGGATGGGGGGATCTCAGTCAGAGTGGAGTGATTTCGTTACTCGCCTAATGGATTCCCCGCCTGCGCGGGAATGACGAGTTGCGGTGACTGGCGTACGACGCGCGAACTTGGTCGTTGGGTCGCTGCATCCAGCCGTTCCCTCAGCGAATGCCCGGATAACTCGCGGGCGGATGTTTCGCCAGCTCCGACTCGATAAGTCCCGAGCCCAGTCCGGGCCGATCCGGCAACTGCAAATACCCATCCTTAACCACGAATGGATGCGTCATGATATCGTCACGCCAGGGCGCGTCGTCCACGTCCAGTTCTTGAATGTAGAAATTCGGTAGCGTGGCGCAGACGTTGGCCGACACCAGCGTATTGATGGGGCTGTGGCAGTTGTGCGGCGCAACCAGCACGTCGTAGGCGTTCGCCATATCGGCAATCTTCTTGCCCATGGTGATGCCGTTCCACGCCAGGTCTGGCATGAGTATGTCCTGTGCGTGGAGCTCCAGATAGGGCTTGTAACCGTGCAGCCCAAAGAGACTCTCGCCATGGCAGATCGTGGTCTTGGTCGACTGCCGGATGAGCCGAAGCGCCTCGGGGTCGAGCGTCTCCACCTCCAGCCACATGAGGTCGTATGGCTCCAGCGCCTGGGCCAGCTTGATGGCGGCGCCCAGCTTAAAGGTGAAGGCCACGTCCAGGGCGATGCCGATGTTGGGGCCAAACGCCTCGCGAAAGGTGCCGACGATGGCTTCCGCGTTGCGCAGAGTCTCCGGTGAGATGCTGCCCGACGCGCTCGCCAGCCGGCTCATGAGCGGCGTCGTATCCGGGCGGTCCTTCAGCGCAAACAGATTTGTCTTGATCGCGGTGAATCCTCGCGCCACCACCTCATCCGCCAACCGTTTCAGGTCATCTGTCGTCTCGACCTTGGGCACCCCCAGGCGGTCTGCCCAGCGCGCGCGAACCGAGCCGCAGTGCGACCAGTAGAGGCGTAGTGAGTCTCGCATCTTGCCGCCGAGAAGCTGCCAGACCGGCGCGCCCAATTCCTTGCCGCGGATGTCCCACAACGCTGAGTCGATGCCCGACATAGCCTTCCATGCGATGCCGCCCACGTGGCGCATGGACGCGGCAGAGAGGTCCCACCAGATGGCTTCCGCCTGCATAGGGTCGCGGCCGATCACCCACTCGGAGTAGCGTTCGACCGTAGCGGCAACGGGTCCAGGGGAACCCCAGTCGGTGCAATCTCCCCAGCCCACCAAACCGGGCTCGCTGGTCTCGACTTTGACAAACGTCCAAGGACGAAAACCACCGTCGACGATGAACGGCGTGACCGAAGTGATCTTCATATGCGCTCCCGTGCGATTTGTATGCACCAAATTCCGCGATGTAGAGGATACCGTCGCTGTTTACTGACAGAAGCCAAAGTCACCCTCAGTATGCTACAAGTTCCACCCGATCGCCTCACATCGAGATAGAGCGAAGAAGGCACCCGGGGTGGCTCGCCATTCCTTCCATGCGGTGCTACACGGTTCCATTTGCAGGCGGTCCACCCAGCCCAATTCGATGCTTTGCTGGGTTTGCACCGCTGGCAGGTAGTTAGCGATGAAATCGGCGTCCCATCGCACGGACAACCGAGGGGCAAAGGAGTATTGTTCGTTCCCTTCACACTCTGGCTATTGGTCTCAAGCCATGAAATCCTCCACTTAGTCGGTCTGCGACGCTTTCGCGGCACACTCCTCGTGGCAGAGGTAGGAAGCTGGTCCGACCATTGCCAAATCTGTCCCGCGTTAGGCGTACGACGGCACAAGAGTCTCCTGGCTGAGCGAGAGCCCCGGCTGCGGCAATCCCGATATCAATCCGTATTCCTGCTGAACAAGGTCCAGCTCGCGAGTGATGCGGTCCTCTGCTTCCCATTCGTCCTGCTGCCACTTCCTCAGTAATGGCCAGAGAGCAACTGTCTCTTCGTGGGTGCGGGACTCCACGAGTGCTGTTGCCAGGCTTAGCGCCTCCAAAGCGGTGCGATTGCAGTCCGCTATTAGCGACCGGACTGTCTTGGCGTAACGGTGAGTGTCGTACGAACGCGCGTAGAACTTATCGAGCACGGCACAGTCGAATTTGGCAAAGCGCAGTCGTTCGACCAATCCCTGGTTGGAGAAATTCCGGAAATTGAATGTCTGGGTTACAAAGAGCTGCAGCAGGTCGAGGCGAGAATCGAGGAAACGGTAGTCGGGCGAATCCAGCGTACCTTCGAGCCGGCCTTCGGCGCCAAGGCGTCGGGCAATGGGCGTGCCCGCATAGGGAGCCATCTTGCAGAAGTTGGCCAACGCGGATCCGTAGCTGTCCAGTTCTTTCAGAAATTCTACATTGGCGCGTACTGTAGCCGTCGTGCTGTACGGCTCGAAGATCATAAAGCCATACTCGTAGGGAATCTCGATGTCGCGCAGGATGGCCAGGGCATGATGCACATCTTCGACGTGATAGTGCTTGTTGAATGTCTCGAGCCCTTGATCGCTGCCGGATTCGATACCGAGATAGACACCGACCAGACCTGCCTCCCGCATCTTCAAGAGCATTTCAGCATCGACATCGTCAATGCGGCAAGAAATCCGCCAGAGTATCTCACCTGCGAGATTTCTCCTCTTCAACTCGTTCAGGAATGTGGTAACCCAGTGTCGGTACGGCCCGCCCTTCATGTACAGGTCGTCGTCCTGAAAGATGAAGATTCGAACGCCCAGGTTCTTGTAGAGATGCTCCATCTCTAGAGCAACGTGTGCGGGCGATCGCGATCGACGTTTAGGTCCAGCTGGCTGCCGATAAAATTCCTGAATACTGCAGAAGCTGCAATCGTAATAGCATCCCCGGCTGCCGGCGATGGAGCACAGACCGATTCCCCGGTGCAGCGCGACTTTGTCGCTGCGAAGCACGAACGGAAGGCTATCCAGATCTCGAATCAATGATCGCGCGCGGGTGGCAACTATCCGTCCGTCACGACGAAAGGCAATTCCCGCGACGCTATCCCACGATTGTGGATCATCGACATGCTCGAGCAATTCGAGCAGCGTCCGCTCGCCTTCGTGCCGGACTATCGTGTCTAGAGCAGGTATGTATGAAAGCACCCCCTCATACTCCAGTGTCGGAAAGTGCCCGCCCATGGTGAAATGTGCAGAAATCCCGTTGTTTCTCAGATACTGGATTAGGTTGGCAAATCGGGGGAGCATCCGCTGGAAGATGAGCGAAAAACCGACAATGCGCGGGCGCGCCGAGATGAGTTTCGATAGAATTGCCTCCGCCGAAGTGTCTTGACATGAGATTATGCGAACAGAGACGCCATTCTGCGCAAGATAGGCAGCAACCGCCCGCATGCCGAGGTTTTCCTGGTCTTCAAAGCCAATCAGCGCAATGTCACATGGCGAAGCGCTGCGCTCCACAGGAGTCGTTGCTGGATTTCTACTTGCCATCGCGGATGCTCCTTCCGGCGCGCTAGCGCCAGCGTGCCCCAGGCTGGGCGCTACTGAAAAAACGCTCCACCAGCCTGAGGCGAACAGTCCCCGATCCCCGGCATCACTTGATCTGATATTCGTGCTGAAGCATCTCCTTCTCGACCCTCAGGATATCCAACTGAGCCTCCATCTCACGGATCGCCATGTCCAGCTGCCTCATCTTGATCTCAGCCAGCTTTGACTTATCCAGCAGCAGCTCAATCGCCGGATCGGCAGCATACCCCACCTTCCACCTCTGTAGCAGTTGTCCTTCGCTCATCGCGCACATTCGCTTGCTCCTTTTGACTACGCAGCTTCACAAGACGCAAGAACATCGGTTGCCAAGACAACGCACTACAACGCATGCGAACAACGGACCTCGAAACCAAATTGTCCTATATGGCCAGTTCGGGCGTGCGACCAGCGGAAATGCCAGGTCTCAACAGATATCGATCGTGCCGAGCGCTAGACTTCGCTAGCAGCGGTCAGCGCCGCTCGTCACGACTCCATCTTACACGTCCCGCGTCTCACAAACGTCGCAGAGACGTGACGCGCCGCTTGCGTACTCAATGCTTTCGAACTCTCCGCTGCGCGTCAGGCCGGTGCCCAGCGTAACGGCCACGAGCCTGACAGTTATTTATAGGAAACGGACGCCGCGCCCAGCGCACGCTACACGTCCTCATCCAACAGCAGGACTTCTGATACAAAGGGGGTGACACAGTCGTCCGCCTATCCTTTGGCGCGGTCAAAGGAGGTAGTGCCTGGATAGGCGGTCGTGTAATTCAGCCGTTCGGAGTAGTTCTTCTACTACGTTATCAGATTGGTTTGCTTGGCGGCCAAGGGGTTCAGATTACAGTCGCCCGCCTTCCGCACCAATCGGTCAAGCGAAAGCGCTTCTTCGCCTTGGTTCGGTCCTAATCACCGGCTCCTCACGCGATAGCATGCAGCCAATATCGATCTGTAGAACTGAGCACCATGTCGCGCGGATACGATTTCGGATCTGAAACAGCCAAATGTTAACCGCGCGACCGGCCTCGGCTCTGCCTCGCCTCGCGGCGTGCGTCGCGCGCCTTGTCCTTTTCGACCTCTCGGTTTACACGGCCGATGTAGTAGACAAGCTGGAGAACGGACGTAACGAAGGCGGCGAGATAGGTTAGCCCCGCCGCAGTCAACACCTTGCGCGCGCCCGTCGCCTCCTCTTCTGAACCGAAAAGGTCAGCCTCGTGCAGAAGAGCAAGACCGCGTTTGCTGGCGTCAAACTCCACCGGCAGCGTCAACAGCGAGAACAGGACCGTCAGGCCAAAGAAGATCAAGGCGACCCAGAGCAGGTTCGTCATGTTGAAGACCAGACCGAGCATAGCACAGAAGTACGTGACCATCGGGCTAAATTGTACGGCCGGCACCAAGAAACTTCTCATCTTGATGAGGCCTGAGCCGGTCTGATATTGCTGGACATGGCCCAGCTCGTGGGCGGTCACCG
>JBJYXA010000131.1:0-1582 GCA_046259705.1 Caldilineaceae bacterium | reverse complement strand
GACATCCTCAACGGTGCAATGCCGGTGACCACGACCGAATCTGAAACGGTCGGCAAAGACGTGTGAGAATCTGTAATTCTGCAGGGCTGCGACAGGGGGCGACGTGGGGCCATGGACGGACCCCGCAGCGCCCCTCTCTCGGTCGGTGGGCCGCCCACTCGGCACGGTCACAGACTGGGCTTCACTCCCCTACTCGGGAGACCCGCGCCACCACCCGCGTCCGCAGGAACTGTCTTTCACTTGTAGTTGAGTCGCCTCCTGCCCAAAAGGCGTTCTGCATAGCAATTCAAATGTGATGCGTTTTTCATTTCCGAAAGCTGCCCATTACAGAACCCGTGCAAGTGCCGATCAATTGGATAAGCAACGTGAAGGAGGCAACCATGAACAAGATCATCATCACACTTATGGCGATTTACTTTGTGGGCGATCCCCATCTGCAGTATCTGGCATGGCTGGGCGACCTGAAGCTCTACATCGTCGCCGCCGCCATCGCGCTGGTCTCCATGCCCTGGATCGCCGAACAGCTCGACGGTTGATGCTCTCTCCGTGACGGTCCCGACACCGTCCCTCCGCGCGGCGGCCTCCGGGTCGCCGTTTTTGTTGAGGCAGCCGCGTCGTGAATTGGAGACAAATATAGTCGATTAGGTCTATGCCGATAGCGACTGATGAGTTGTCCCCTTGTTGCTGAGCATCGCGTTATCCGTGATCGCCATCTACTACGAAGGAGGTAAACATGAAGACGTATCGTAATTCCTCAACCGCGCTTGCGGCAGCTATCGCCATAATCCTCTCAGCGCCGAGTACCGCCTGGTCCGACGAGGGCCGTGATAATAACCATGATCGTGGTTGGAACAAGCGTGGGTCCAAAGTTAATGTGCATAACAACGTCCATTACAACAATCACTATAATGGTCCTTACGCGGCGAAAGGGCGGTATTACTATCCGCCCCGTTATGCCTACTATCCCTGTTCAAAGTGTGGCAAGCAGCATCACCACAATAACCACGATCACGACAATGACAAGCTCTGGATCGGCCTGCTGGGTGGGGGCATCCTCGGCTACGGATTGGGAGTCTACCAACAGCGTAATGCCACCGAACCGGACACTACGCCCCAGATTGCCAGTGCCCCGCCGCCCCCGGTCTATGCGAGTACCGCCCCGGTCTATCCGTGTCTGCAGGAACGCGAGTATCGCACCAAGATTATGGTCGGCGGCAAAGAGGTTGAGGGTTATGGGACAGCATGCTTACAGCCGGATGGGTCATGGCGCTACGGTGCAGCCCAACCGGAGTCTTACTGAAGTCTCTCTTGGGACTTCCGAATTTTGATCCTATGATTTTAGTATCTCAGTTCTTGTCACTGACATCCGACTGTTAGGAGGCACGATGAAATCGAAACGCTTATGGATTCTTGCCGGAGCGGCCGTGACACTTTGCATGTTGTCGGTGGCTGCGGGCGCCAAGATGGTATCAACCGATCAGGCCCTAAGCCAAGTGACGGTCGGTCAGGACAGGGCCCGAATCCAGGAACTTCTCAATCGCACCGATGCACAGGAGAAGCTCCAAGCGATGGGTATCGATGC
>JBJYXA010000130.1:0-4402 GCA_046259705.1 Caldilineaceae bacterium | reverse complement strand
AAGCGAAGCAGACGCACCACCGCTTGTCGCCTGCGGGCAGGTGTCGGCCAGAAGCAGACCTTGACCTGGCCCAACCGAAATCGAAGGGTTGGCCGGGGAAGGGACCTTCGCCGGCGTACGCGCACCGGCCAAGTGGTTGATCACGCGATAGCTTAGCCTGTTCCTCTTTTCTGCGTCCACTGATCTGCCAATACTCCCTTCGTTATGCGCATCAGCATACACCGCCCGAACAACATCCCAGCCTGTGGGTCCCGCTAGACTGCATTAACAACAGAGTCGAGCAGGTAAGCTGACGTGCTAAATCCAGAGCCCGGTTACGACGTTTTCCTCAGCTATCAATGGCGCGACCGCGCGACCGTCGAAGCGTTGGCGGTCCTGCTGCGAGATCGCGGACTCAAGCCCTTCCTCGATCGTTGGTATCTCGTACCTGGTAAACCCTGGCCCGACGTCCTCGAATCCGTCCTCCGCAGCTGTCGCGCCGTTGCCGTGGTCGTCGGTGGGGAGGGGCTGGGCTCGTGGCAGCAACGAGAGACAGCAGTAGCTCTGACCCGGCAGGCCGCAGAGCCCAACTTTCCGGTGATCCCGGTGCTGCTTTCAGGCATCGAGCCTGCATTAGGTTTCCTGGGCCTGAATACCTGGGTCGATTTACGTCACGGCGTTCGCAACGACCGCGAGATTGACGCCCTCGCTGCTGCGATCGAGGGTCGGCCAGTGGGAGTTGCCGCTAACCAGCACAATCCGCAACGTCAGCTCTGCCCATACCGTGGCCTGCGCGCCTTTCGCGAAGAGGATGCGGAATTCTTCTGTGGTCGTGAGACCTACATTGCTCAACTGATGGCGGCTGTGAACAGCGAGGATTTCGTGGCAGTGGTCGGGGCCTCCGGCACCGGCAAATCCTCGGTAGTCAGTGCCGGCTTGTTTCCCGCACTGCGTCGGCAAAGCATGGGGACCGTATGGGAGTTGCAAACGGTCGTACCCGGGGAAGCACCTTTGCGGGCACTAGCGGGGGCTCTCGTACCCATTCTTGAGCCGGATTTGTCTCGCGTCGATCGACGCATCGAGGTTAATAAGCTCTCGCGATACCTGGAGAGTGGGGATGTGTCACTGGTCGACATCGTATCGGATGTTTT
Organism: Caldilineaceae bacterium; assembly: GCA_046259705.1. Classification (GTDB taxonomy): domain Bacteria; phylum Chloroflexota; class Anaerolineae; order Caldilineales; family Caldilineaceae; genus JASGTU01. The sequence continues at coordinate 3,272 of JBJYXA010000130.1, read as the reverse complement.
GCTGGCCCAACCGGGGACTGATCGGCTGCTATTATTCGTGGATCAGTGGGAGGAAATATATACTCTGTGCCATAACGAAGCGCAACGTACCGCATTCGTAAACGCCGTACTGGACGCATCGGAGAAGGCACCTGTTTCGATTATCCTCTCATTACGGGCGGACTTCTTTGTGCACGCTCTGAAGGACCGCCGGCTGGCCGACGCTCTACAGAATCGTATCGTTAACCTCGGCCCTATGAACTCTGATGAGCTGCGGCAGTCCATAACTTTGCCGGCCGAAAAGCTGAATCTTCGGTTCGAGAGCGGACTGGTGGACCGCATGATGAAGGACGTAGGCGATGAGCCTGGCAACTTGCCGTTGCTGGAATTCGTGCTCTCGGCGATGTGGGAGAGACGACATGCAGGCATGATGCATCACGACGCTTATGATGAGATTGGGGGCGTCGAAGGCGCTATCGCAAATCGAGCACAAGAGATCATTGATAGCCTTCCCTCCGACGCCCAAGAAGCCGCGCGACGCATTTTGATCCAGATGGTTCACCCAGGAGAGGGCACCGAAGACACTCGGCGTCGAATTGTCATTCCTAGTGATACTACAGTCACTTCGATTTTGCGCGAGCTGGTTGATGCTAGATTGGTTGTAACCAGCCTCGATGACGTCGAAGGCAAAGAGATCGCGGAGGTTGCTCATGAGGCTCTCATTCAGAACTGGCGCACACTGCGGGGTTGGATTGACGCGGACCGTGAGTTTCTCCGGACCCTCGCTCGAATAGAGGCATCGGCGGCTCAGTGGGAAAGGGAAGACAAGGAACCGAGTCGGTTGCTTGCCGCTGGACGGGCATTGGCCGAGGGCGAAGAGTTGCTCGAATGCCGCCGCGCAGAGCTCAACCCAAAACTACTGGAATTTATAACTGCCTCGCGGAACGCCGCGCGAGCCAAAGACCGCCGAAAGTTTCGGACAGCCGGCTTCATCATCGCGGTCATGGGCGCTCTCGGGGTTACCGCTGGCGTGTTTGCGTACCTCTCGACACAGGCAAAGTTAGATGCGGAAGAGAGTCTTGGGATCGCTCGTGAGCAGCTGATGAGGAGCGAGCGACAAGCCGCGAGAGTGGCTGCTGTGCAACGCATTCTGCTCGACGGCGCGGAAAAAGGGCTTGAGGAATGGAAGAAGAATCTCAAGGATGTGCGTTCCGAATTGCTGATACAGTTGGCGGAAAATTTCCAGCATATGGGAGGGATACTAGGGTACTACGAGTCTGCCTATGAGGATTGGGATAAGTTGCTTTCGGAATTGGGGATGACGCAATCAGTAGCAGCTACTACTGAGTATGTTGCGAAGATTCTGGTCACTGAAGTGGATAGGATCGACGATTATTTCGCAGGTTTTCTTGAAAGCGCTCGGGAGAAGCTGAACGATCAAGACTTTGCTGTCTATCAGAAGTCTCTTTCAGGATTGCGCCAAAAGCTGTTTGAGCTGGTTGAAAGGCGACTCAATTCCGCATGCGATAAGCGAGCGAGCGAGTTCGGACGGGAATCCGCGGAGATGGTGGAATGCGCGATCCTTTGGATCGAAGTGCTGTCTTCATTAGATACCAGTGAAGCGAAGGAGCGGGCAGAAGATCTGGTCGTCATTAGTCGCAGACTGACCGAAGAGCCGCTGTTGCTTGCAGATAGCCTTGAGCTTCTCGGTCTCGCGTTAGACAGAGTTGGAGGGGAAGATGCGGCCCGCAGAGCGGCGCTGGAGGAAGCCTTCCTTATCCGGCGAAGCAGAAGACTTAATCTGAATGCAACAGTCCGCTGAATGGGCGCCTGGTTAGTAATCCGCTCGCTGGCTGAGTCTGTGCGTCAATCACCGTGGTGAGCGAGAATGGCGGGAAGTAACCGTTGCCCCCACCGGATCGTCGGCGGCAGTGTAACTAATACTGACAGTATCCATGAGCAAACCGTAGGGGACCGCTGCGGGTCGTAAGGGGGCAGTCCGGTGCGGAACCATCAGCGTCCGGTCTGGGGGTGGGAAGCAGACGTCCAGCCGCAACAGCCCCGATGGTCGGCAATCTACCATGCGTAAGAATCGGCGGTAAGCGCGCAGCTCCGGCAGGCTCGGCCACGATCGTGCTAAGGGCCATCCCCTCACGATTGAACGCCACCATTGATGTCCGCCGCGCTCGACACAGTCGTCCAGCTGCTGACGTTTCCTGCGGGCTCGAAAGGATTCAGCCTTTCCCGGAGACCTTCTGTGGACGACTCGCCTCAAGGCCAGGCAGCCCAGTTGCTTAAAGTTGAAAGGTTCACGGCCATGTTCGACCGTGCGCCATGCCGACGGTCTTGGCCATAGACGACAGTATGTACGCCGACCACATGGCCCTGATGAACTACTGGCCCGCCGGAATCACCAGGGCACAGGGATGGTGCCTCGGAGCTGGCCTGGCTGGCTTCCGTGTAGAAATTGACTGCATCCACCCGAATTACGCGAGAGCGTCCGAATCGTCGTCCAACCGAGCGCGCAAGGCTTCCGGGAACATGCAGACTCGCACAACCGAAGCCAACAAGTTCCACGTCGGCGCCCGCATGCAAAGGATTGAAGGCGACCGACATGCTGGGGATCATTGGCGTTGTCGTCTGCAGGCGAATAAGTGCGATGTCCGGATATCGCTCGGCGAAGTGATGGCGTATGCGCAGACCCTCATCTAGCGTCCTGTCCAAAAGGTGCGATGGCATCGCTCGCAACTCGGCAAGACGACGCCGCCGATACTCGGCAAACCGTATGAGTCCTTCTTCGTACGCCTTAGGAAATAGAACGTCCGCAACCACCGCAACGATTGCAGCCGTGGAGCCATCTTGTCGGTAAGCATTGCTGATAGCGACAGTCCCTCCTGGCCGAAACGCAGATCGCCGTTCGCCGGTTCTCGCGTCGAGAACGCAATGGGCGGCGGTGAGCAGTGTTTGCGAGGCGATTTTCACGGCGCTGCAGAGCACGGTGTTCCCGGCACGAAGCGCGAGGACTGCAGGATATCGAGACTCACTATCCCACCCGCCACCCCTCAGGGCGCGCGCGCTGCTTGCTAGGCACGTCATCAAGATAAGCGTTGCGATAGCGATACGTCGAAGCGGACTGGCCATGCGCCGCGCGATGCAGAGATTTTCTTAACGCGCAGCATAACCGATCTGTCTCGGACCGATTCTCGTCGAGGTCGCACCGCGGTGTGTCGGAATCCGTTCCGGGGCGCAAGCTGCCAGCCGCCAGGGCGACGCCTGATGTCCGGATTGGGTCG
>JBJYXA010000129.1:0-3346 GCA_046259705.1 Caldilineaceae bacterium | reverse complement strand
GTATCGTCCAGGACACCGCGAGCTTCCAAGGCATCGAGTAGCCGGCCAACCTGATGGTCCGTATGCGACGCCATGGCGGCATAGGTTTCCATCAGGCGCAACGAGACCGTCTTTTCGTCGTCACTGAGTTCCTCCCAATCGGGCAGCCAATCGGTCCGCTCGGTCAGTTCGGCGTCCGGCGGGATGACGCCTAATTCCTTCTGCTTTTCGAAAGTGATCTCGCGCTGTCTATCATGTCCGTGGTCAAACTTGCCCTTGTACTTCTTGATCCATTCGTCGGGGGCATGGTGCGGAGCGTGGGTGGCGCCAAACGAGAGATAGCAGAACCACGGCTTGTCAGGCGTCAGACTATGCAGCGATGCGGTCCAGTTGATAACCTGATCGGCGAGATCTTCGCTAAGGTGATAGCCTTCTTCCGGACTCTTCGGCGGGTCGATCTGTGTTACGCCATCGATCAGTGGGGGAACGTACTGATTGCTGTCGCCTCCCAAGAAGCCGTAGAATTTCTCGAAACCATCGCCGGTCGGCCAGCGATCGAAGGGGCCAGATGGGCTGGATTCCCAGGCAGGTGTCTGGTGCATCTTGCCAAATGCACCCGTACTGTATCCGTTGAGTTTCAGGGTCTGAGCGATGGTCGCACAACTGTCCGGCCGGATGCCAGTGTTGCCTGGGAAGCCAGTTGCAATCTCAGTAATACCGCCCATGTTGACCGTGTGATGATTGCGTCCCGTGAGCAAGGCTTGGCGAGTCGGAGAACACAGTGCGGTCGTGTGGAACCGCGTGAGTTGCAGCCCTTCATGCGCCATTCGTTCCGCCGTAGGCATCTCGCATGGACCGCCGAATGCACTACTTGCGCCAAACCCCATGTCGTCGATCAGAACAATCAAGACGTTCGGTGCACCTTTTGGAGGGCGAAGAAACTCAGTCGCGGCGGGCGAAATCGCCTCCTTTGCGTTCATGGGCGTGTCGTGTGGGACCGATCGTTGGGGAATGGGCAAGTTGAAGCGGTTCATCTCGTTCCTGCGTACTGTCATGGGACGACTCTCCTTAGCTCCTGTGGTTGGTACCGGTTGTGCTGCTAGCAATTGTTGCGTTCCACAATTTGGTTGGCCTAACTGGTTCGCGCCTTGGCCGTGTGTCCTTGTGTCCTTGTGTGGTTAATATCTTTAGCGTCTATCGCCGGCGCCGAGCCATCGCGAGTGACGTGTGCGCAACCGGGCTTCGGTCGATACTCCTCACAAGTCTTGCGATACGCGCACACCGGTGTACTATAATCGCTCTGCGTCCTGTCAGAAAGTCAATGCGGACCCTGGTTCGCTGGATCGTTACGCACACCGTCCGGCAATGATAGACCAGTGTAGGGGGGAGGGCGAAGCCGTATTTATCAGTGACAGGGCATAGGCAGCCTGCTTTTGGACACGCGCAGCATGTCGCTCTCCCGTTCCTTACGAAAATATCCAGATCCTCGTGACTATCCTCTTGGCAGGATCAGCCTCAAGCGAGACTGGCCCGTGGCGAAAAGTCCACGCCCCTGCGGCTACTACGGCGACGACCGCCACCTCTGCACGTGCTCAACGGGCAGCATCCAGCGCTACCTGTTCGTCCGAAGGCGGTGAGAAATCGGCCGCGATCCGCGCCGCATCGAGGCGGTAACGGAACGGCAGCAGGCGCGCATCGCCAAGCTAGACGACGCCCGAACGAGCTCACGTTGCAGCAATCTCACGCGCGTCGCGGTAGAGCAGATAAACGTGATCGCCCGTGCCTGCGACCGCGTCCTCAAACTCGGCCGGACCATCGCAGACCTGGCCGGCGACGACGACATCCAGTCGCAGCATCTCGCCGATTCGTATCAGCAAACTCATCAGCCTTAATTGCGCTCACTTGCACAACACACCGATGCAACTACAATAAGCCGGCTAACACGAACGTCTGCAATGTGTGACGCGGCTGAGTAGACAGCCCCAGTGGTGCTCTTTCCGGGCACGTTTGGATAGCGAAATGGCAACTGCAGAGACGCCACTTGCCTCAGGCACTTGGACCTTTCTGTTTACCGACCTGGAGGGCAGCACAAAACTGTGGCTGCAATTTCCTGATGCCATGAAGACTGCGCTGTCCCGCCATGACGAGCTTCTCCGAACCGCTGTAGAAGCCGCTCACGGGTATGTCGTAAAGACGACCGGCGATGGACTATTTGCCGTTTTTCCCGAAGCGATGGATGGCATACAGGCGTCAGTTCTCGCGCAGCGCAGCCTGCTGGATGAGACATGGGCGCAGACCGGACCGCTGCGCGTGCGCATGGGGTTACACTGCGGCGAAGCACAGGTGCGGGACGGCGACTATTTCGGCACAGCCATCAACCGCACGGCGCGGGTAATGGCGGCCGCCAATGGCGGGCAAGTCCTGCTATCGGCAGATCTTGCCGTACTAGTCACCGGGCATCTGACGGAAGGCGCTTCGCTGCGTGATCTCGGCGAGCACAGGCTAAAGGATCTGCAGCGTCCTGAACGCATCTATCAGCTTGTTCACCCGGCCCTGCCGGCCGAGTTCCCGGCCATTGCATCGCTGAACAGGCTACCCAATAACTTGCCCCTGCAGACCACTCTCTTCGTCGGCCGGCACACGGAGCTCTCTGAGATCAAGGAGCTTCTGGCCGCCGATACGGTGCGCCTGCTAACCCTGACTGGCCCGGGAGGAACCGGCAAGACACGCCTCGCCTTGCAGGCGGCAGCGGAAATAAGTGATCGTTTTGTTGACGGCACCTATTTCGTCGACCTGGCGCCCGTCCGGGAAGCGAACTCTGTGTTGGCAACGATTGCGCGTACCTTGGGCTTGAGTGATTCGATGCCCGAATCCAAACTCGATGACCCCATAGCGCAAGTACGCGATAAGAGCATGTTGTTGCTGCTGGACAACTTCGAGCACGTCACAGCCGCGGCCGTGCAGGTGGTGGAGCTGCTGAAATATTGTCCGCGCTTGAAGTTTCTCATTACCAGTCGCGAGGCGCTACACGTACGCGGCGAACGTCTCTACCCGGTCCCATCCCTAGGGCTACCACCCACGGATGCCAAAAATCTCGGCCTGCACGAACTCACCGAATACGAGTCGATCCAGTTGTTTGTGGAACGCGCGCAGGAAGTGAAGCCTAACTTCGCGCTAACGACGGAGAACGCCGCTGATATCGTTGAGCTCTGCCTGCGCCTGGACGGACTGCCGCTCGCCATCGAGCTGGCCGCCGCGCGCATTCGCCTATTTTCGCCGCAGGTGCTGCGCGAGCGGCTGGGAGATCGCTTCAAGTTGCTGCGCGGTGGCGCCCGTGACCTGCCGGAGCGGCAGCAGACGTTGCGCG
>JBJYXA010000128.1:0-8932 GCA_046259705.1 Caldilineaceae bacterium | reverse complement strand
ATCAAGCCAAGCCGAATCGGCGGTTATGCGGATGCGCGGCGCATCCACGATATGGCCCAGGACGCCGGTCTCGCCGTCTGGCATGGCGGTATGCTGGAAACGGGCATAGGTCGTGCGGGTAATGTGGCGCTGGCCAGTCTGCCCAACTTTACGTTGCCGGGCGACATCAGCGCCAATGACCGCTACTTCGCACGAGACATCGTGACCAACCCGTTCACCGTGAACAGCGACAGTACACTGACAGTGCCGGATGGGCCAGGTTGCGGCGCGGACGTGGATGAAGAATTCCTGGACGAGGTGACCGTAGAACGATGGGAGTTGCGTCGGTGATGAGCGTGATTACTGCCCGACCATGAATGTTTCTGAACAAGGAACCGAAGATTCGCGTGCGCGGTACCAGGTTGTCCCGCGCACGCTCGTTTTCGTGACGAGTGAGAACCCGCAAAATGGTGAGACGGAGGTGCTTTTGCTGCGCGGCGCGCCGGATAAGCGGCTGTGGGCCAACCGTTTCAATGGCCTAGGCGGGCACGTGGAAGCAGGTGAGGATGTGCTGGCCGCTGCGCGGCGTGAATTGCGGGAAGAGGCCGGCCTTGCGCCGCAATCTTTCGAACTGCGTGGCGTCATCAATGTCAACACTGTGCCCGGGGAGGACAGGTCGAGGCCCGGCGTCGTCATATTCGTATTCCGCGCCCGCAGTGAGCTGCGGAAGGTTTCCGCAAGCACTGAGGGACTGCCACAGTGGATTGCGGTATCCGAGCTGTCGAAATATCCGCTGGTGGACGATCTGGTTGAGGTGATTCCGCGCACATTGTCCGACGGTCCCATGTTCTTCGGCCACTACGCGCCTCGGGCCGATGGTACGCTATTGTACCGGTTCTCGCCATAGAGAATACCCCTGGCGCAGTTTCATCAGGTCTCCCAACTCGATGTTCCAACCAGAAAGGGTCGAGGAGTGACGCCGAAAAGTCTGCAGGTGGAGGTAGTTGTCTTACTCCTCATACTGATGTTGGTAACGGCGTGTGCCCGTGGGCCGAGCACGCAGCCAAGCGCACAACCAGCGCCGGCGCAGGCTGCCAATACGAATCAAAGTGGTGATCAGGGTGCGGGTGTCGCGGATCACGAAGCCGGGGACCAGGCAGAAGTGCTACCGCAATTGTCCGCAGTGAAGCTTGAGTCCGGCCAAAAACTGCGCGTAGTTGCGACGACGAATATCGTGGCCGATGTCGTGGCAAATATCGGTGGTGATCTCATTGAGTTGACCCCCCTCATGCCTGTAGGCGCCGACCCGCACAGTTTCACCCCGACTCCCCAAGACCTGCGGACGCTCAACGACGCGTATGCGATTTTCATGAACGGGCTCGGCCTGGAGGAATCACTGCTGCCAATCCTTGAAAATCTGGATACTCCGGTCCCGCTCGTCAGCGTGAACGCCGGCATCGAGCCGCTGGCCATGGCGGAGGACGAACATAAGGGGGAGGAGCAGAGCGACCATCATCAGGAAGGCGCCGATCCGCACACTTGGTTCAGTGTGCCGAATGTCGCGGTGTGGGTGGACAATATCGCCGGCGCGCTGAGCGCGCTGGACCCCGAGCACGCCGAGGATTTCGCCGCCGCTGCCGCCGGCTATAAGCAGCGACTGCACGAGCTTGACAGCGATATAAGGACGCAGGTCCAGAGTATCCCGAAAGACCAACGCAAGCTTGTAACGGACCATGAAGCCTTCGGATATTTGGCCCATGAATACGGTTTGGAGCTAGTGGGCTCCGTGCTGCCCTCGCTGAGTACGTTGGCGGCTGCTTCTGCGAAGGAGCTGGCAGCCCTTCAGGAAAACATGAAGGTAGAGTCTGTGCGGGCGCTGTTCGTAAGCTCCACTGTCAATCCACAGACGGCAACTCAAGTGGCCGGCGACCTGGGTATCCCCGTAGTCACTCTTTACGTCGGGTCGTTGAGTGATGCCCAAGGTCCCGCGCCTAGCTATATCGATTTGATGGAATACGATGTAGCGCAGATCGTGGCCGTTCTGCGTTGAGCCACAGTCTGTGCGCTTGTACACGGGGTGCTGCTGCCCAGCACAGGACTGCGTAGCGGTACACCGGTTCGATTGACTTCCCCAAACCCTCTACAACAGACGTGCTGAGTACGCGCCTACACGCGTATTCGTGGTACAGCGATGTTCTCCAACCGACAACTGAGCAGATTTTCCCTGCTTGCCGGCGTGGCACCGCTTCTCGGCGGCCGCCCAAAACGTACCCCGGGTCGACAGTGCACTTTGCGGCGATTAGCGTGGGTAAATACCGCACATAATTGGGTCCGAATGGCGGCCTCCTTACAGTACTGCGGATGCAATATGGCTATCCTATCGGCAGGGAGGATCAGGTAATGTTCAGATTTAAATCAGGTATTGCACAGAATCGCAATGGAAACGGCATAGCTAACCAGGTGACGGACCATCTGGTAATGCTGCATGACGTCGTAAAGGAATATAATACACCGGCGGGAAAGTTCCGTGCTCTCGATGGCATTGATCTGACTGTGGACAGTGGAGAATTCATGGCCGTGATCGGTAAATCCGGCAGCGGCAAGTCGACGCTTACCAACATGATCACGGGAATCGACAGGCCGTCCTCCGGTGAGGTGATTGTGGCAGGGACCGCAGTACACAAGATGAACGAAGGACAGACAGCAGTCTGGCGCGGGCGCAACGTAGGTGTCGTATTCCAGTTTTTTCAACTGCTGCCGACACTGACTGTCATCGAGAACGTCATGCTGCCCATGGACTTTGGTGGGCTATATAGTGACCGAGAGCGGCGTGAACGTGCACTTCATCTGCTCGAGCTTGTTGAAATGGAGAGTCAGGCATATAAGATGCCAACGGAGATTTCCGGCGGTCAACAACAGCGCGTCGCGATTGCACGTTCGCTGGCCAACGATCCGCCCATAATAGTGGCCGACGAGCCCACGGGCAATCTTGATTCCAAGACGGCGGACGCAGTTTTCGGCCTCTTCGAAGAGCTGGTGGCCGGCGGCAAGACGATCGTGATGGTCACACACGATGATGATCTGGCAAGTCGCGCCACTCGGGCCGTAACCATTGCGGACGGGCGCATCGCGTCGGATGAGCGCCGACGAGAGCTTGCAGCAAAGGCTGTTGCGATTTCCGCTAATGGCATCGGACACAGAGACGGAGCACACGGCAAGCGGCTGAATGGAACCGGCTATCCCTGGCGCAGCGGTCTCTTGCCTGCCAACGAAACCGACAATTTGATTTTGGAGACCGCATAAGATGCTCGCGCCGCGCTGGCACAAGGTATTTAGGGAACTGTGGTCCAACCGTACTCGGACGACGTTGGTAGTGGCGTCGGTCGCCGTAGGCATTCTGGCCGTAGGCACTGTCCGACAGCTCCAATCCGTCATCCTGGGAGAGATGCAGGCATTGTATGACGCCAGCAGCGCCGCTCAGGCCACAGTCTATACCGGCGGTGTCAATGAAGATGGGCTGCATACGATCCAACGAATGCCAGAGGTGGCGGAAGTCGAAGGACGCTCTACGCTGGGTCTGCAGGTGCAGACTGCGCCCGATGTTTGGGAGTCGTTCACCGTAATCGCTGTAGATGATTTCAACGATATTCGTGTGAACGAACTGTTCCCAGTCTACAAGGTCGACGATAACCCGAACTTTGGTGCCGAGAATACGCGCTGGCCTGGCAAGGACGAAATCGTGCTGGAACGGGGGGGCCTTAGCAGCGGTCAGGCGCTACCGCCCGATTTGAGGGTCGGCAGTGAGCTCCTCCTAGAGACGCAGGATGGCAAGGAACGATCCGTGACGATTTCCGGGCTCGTCTACGACCCAAACGGGTTCCCTGCGGCGTTCACGGGCTCTGCCACAGGGTACGTCACCGTTGAAACGCTTCAGCATTTGGGTGGATCTGCCGACTTTTCGGAGATCAAGCTGCGCGCCGCAGGAACTCCTGAACAGCTTCAGGACAAGGACTACATTACACAAGTAGCGAACAGTGTCGCGGATAAAATCGAGAACGGCGGCGGGACTGTCTTACGGGTTGAAGTTCCGGATGTGGGAAAATTGCCTCTGCAGAGCCTGTTCGACTCCTTGGCACTTTTGCTCACGCCGCTAGGGCTTCTGGCTCTTTTCCTTAGCGGGTTTCTGGTAATCAATACGATTTCCGCTTTGATGGCGCAACAGGTGCGCCAAATCGGTGTGATGAAGGCCATCGGTGCGCGGCGTACGCAGGTCATAGCGCTCTACCTCGGCGCAGTTCTGATGTACAGTCTTCTCGCGCTAGCCGTAGCTATTCCATTGACTGCCCTGATTTCCGGCTTCATCACTAAGGTCCTTGGCGGCTTCATCAATGTCGATTTTCCGGCCATCGCACTGCCGCTTAACGTCCTTGCTATCGAGGTAGCCATTGGCGTTCTGATACCATTGCTCGCCGCACTCTATCCCGTGCTCAAGGGTACAGGCATCACCGTGCGAGAGGCGCTATCCGATTATGGCAGCGGCGCAGGGCCGGCTCAAGTGAGTGGGATTGCAGCACTGTTGACTCGTGTCCGCGTATTCTCTAGGCCGCTGCAATTGTCACTACGCAATACGTTCCGGCGGCGCGTGCGGCTCATCTTAACGCTATTCACTCTGGTGATGGGCGGGATGATCTTCATGACTGTGGGCAGCGTGCGCTCATCGCTGGATAACCTAATTACAAAGGGCCTGGACTATTACCAGTTTGACATCCAGATTGAGTTCAAGCGGCGCTATCGAATTGCGCGCGTAGAACAGGCGGTTAGTCGCGTCCCCGGCGTGGGCATCGTCGAGAGCTGGGGAGGAGCCACAGTAACGCGTGTGCGGCCGGATGGCACAGAGAGCGATCCTATCACCCTGACTGCGTTGCCTGCGGATAGCCGTATGGTCGAGCCCACCATGATCGACGGGCGCTGGCTGGTATCCGAGGATGAGAATGCTCTCGTCGTAAGCCAAAATGTGTTGTCGAGCGGAGAAAATGTTGCGGTTGGCGACACGGTCAACTTGGATATCAGCGGCAAGGAGTCGCCGTGGGTCATTGTCGGAGTCGCACAGGTGCTTGGCGGTCCGCCCGGTGTGATTCAGGCCTATGCGAACTACGATTACTTTGCCGCCTTGACAGACAGCGTAGAACGCGCCTTCAGCGTGCAGATCAAGATGGCTCCCGACGCTACCATGAGTCAAGATGAGATGGCTAACCTTCTGGAAACGGAGCTGGAAGCCGCGGGCATCCAGGTGCAGCGCGTATTTACGATTGACTTCCTGCGGCGCATCACTGGCAGCTTCTTTGACATCATCATCTACGTTCTCCTTGCCATGGGTACCCTGATTGCTGCAGTAGGCGCACTAGGCCTGATGGGTACAATGAGCACGAACGTCCTGGAGCGCACGCGCGAAATCGGCGTCATGCGGGCCATAGGCGCCTCTGACGGTGCCGTCCTGCGTATCGTCGTCGTTGAGGGGATCGTTATAGGTCTGATCAGTTGGGCAATCGGCGCCGCGCTCGCCTATCCGATGGGCGCCGCGCTGGCAACGGCGGTAGGGCAGGTGCTTTTTTCCACCAAGCTTCCCTATCTTTTCTCGGTCTCTGGTGTGATCACGTGGCTTGTGATCGTAGCCGTTCTGGCCGGTGTGGCCAGCTTCTTGCCCGCCTGGAACGCCTCGCGCCTCACCGTACGCGAGGTACTTGCCTACGAGTGATTGTGGGCCGGCGAGATGTCAAGCGCAGCCTGCCGTGACACACGAGTTCTAGCGCGCATACGCTCGCTGTAGCCGCTGTTCCATGAATCGAACCAAGCGTGTCAATGATACCACTAACACCAAGTACATAAAGGCCAGCATCGTCAGCGACTGCATGTAGAGAAAGTTGGCACTATAGTAGAGACGGGTGAGCTGGGTGAGGTCTTGTACCCCGAGAATGGCGACCAGCGAGGAGTCCTTCACCATAGCGATGAAGTCGTTGCCGAGGGCCGGTAGAATGCGTCGAATGGCTTGGGGCAGAATTACCAAGCGCATGAGCTGGAAATAGCTCATTCCTAGGGCGCTGGCGGCTTCAAATTGTCCCTTCTCGATGGACTGGATACCGGCGCGGAAGATCTCAGCGGAAAACGCGCCGTATCCGATGGCAAGTGCGGCGATTGCGCGCACGACATTGGGAATATCGCGCGTGGAGATCGGCACGCCGACCCTATTGAGCGCGTTGACGAAGAGCGGCGTCAACGCGAACGCGATGTAGAGCAACAGCACGAGCATCGGGATGCCGCGAACGACTTCGACATAGAGCGAGGCGATGTTGTAGGCGATGACGTTGGAGGACGAGCGCATGAGGCCAAAGATGAGGCCGATGACAAGCGCCAGCGAATAGGCTATCACCGTCACCGTCAAAGTAACGACGATACCCCGGAAGAAGAGCCTGCCGGCGGCCAGGGCGTCAGGTTTTTGGCCGGATATGAACCAGAAGGTTGCCCGCGTCTGTTCATCCGTGACGATGAGGAAGACGATATACATGGCGACGCCAATTGCGAGCAGCAGCCACCACGGTATGTCGACCAGATTATCGAATGGGCCGATCAATCTAGATTGGCCGGACGATAACTCTTCCAGCACATCATCGGTTTGCGCTTCACTTCGGTCATCTGGCGTCATTGTTCACGCTTCTATGCAGGGAAAGACCCCAAGGCCGCGCCCTGGGGTCTCTGGGGTCAGCGACTGCGTGCTGGGTAGATGGTTATGTTATTCGGTTTGGAACCACTTGTCGAAGAGGGTACCCAGCGTACCGTCCGCTTCCATTTCCGCCAACGCTGCGTTGACGGCCTGCGTCAGCTGGCTACCTTTGCCAAAGATGAAACCCAGTTCCTCGCTGGCTACGGCGTTCTCGATCAGGCGGATTTTGTCGGCGTTGACGCCCACGTAGCCGATGCCGGCCACGTTATCAATCATGACGGCGTCGACGTCCCCGTTGATCAGCGCCTGAACGGCCGTGCCGAACTGGTCATAGGCAGTGATGCGGTCCGCGCCGACCAGCTCCTCGGCAACGATGTAATTTGTCGTGCCAAGCTGCGTGCCAATGATCAGGTTCTCGTCGGCGACAAACTCGTCGGGCGAGGAGAAACGATCCTCATCGATGTTCACAAGCAGCATCTGCTGTGATGCAATATAAGGATCGGAGAAGTCCACATTCTGCGCCCGCTCCTCCGTGATGGTGATGCCGTCTGCGCCCACATCAAATGTATCAAAGCTGCCCTCGCCACCCATGACGGCGACCATGGCATCCCAACTCATTTCGATGTAGTCAGGTGTGCAGTTGATGCGCGTGCAAATCTCGTTGAAGATGTCGTAGTCATAGCCCACGGCTTCACCGGTATCGGTGTCGATGAAGTTGAAAGGCTGGTAGGCATTCTCCACCGCAACGCGCAATTCACACCCGCCAAGGTCATAGCTACCATCGACTTCGGTCACTTCTACCTCACCGCAGGGGCCGCCTGTTTCCGCTCCAGGCGCTTGCACGGGAGCGCACGCTGCGATGACAAGAATCAATGCCGCCAACATGGCAATAAAGACAAACGTTCGTAACTTCATGTAACTGCCTCCAATTGCTTCGATGCGAAAGGACAAGTTGGTCCGTGAAATTATCCACATTATGAATGGCGAACGCAAACGGCGGACAGGCGTCTGAAGCCTGCTGTCGACAGGCATGCAGGCGGCGTTTACGGCTGACCAGCGCCTACGGTTCTATGATCTTGGTGCCGTCCGCGCTGACCGTAACGTCAAAATTCCGGGTAGTCTTGCCCTCCGGGTCGGTATTGCTCACAGCCGTCACGGTGATGATCCAGTCGCCGAGCATAGTAAACTGGAAGGGAACGCGGTACACACCATCGGCGGCGCCGTCATCAGAACCGTCGGCAGCAGGACTCGCTGCGTCGGTGACCGGCCCCGAATTGACGGGCGCCATGCCCGCGTGATTCATATTCCCTTCTACCGCGACCTGCGCGTCGATGATCGGTTGTCCTTGTTCATCGCTCAACCGTACGAACAGCGCTGTCGTCGTGGGATCCGGCGGCAGGAGTTCGATACGGTAGCTGCCGGACTCGCTGGTCTGGCGCGGTCCGCAAGAAGTCAATAGTAGGAGAATCACCGTTCCGATCAAAATGCTCATCAATTGCTTACTTCGATCGCCGGCAAAGGGAGAGTGTACTGTACGCGGCATTCTATTCACCCTCTTGAGGGAAACTAGTAGTAGCTTGAAACACTGAATGCCTATAGTCTAGCAGAGGCGGCCTGCGACTAGGAAAGCCTGGTGTCAGGCGGAACGGCAAGTGCTCACCACAAGGTGGAGGCGGCTCAGATGAGCGCGCAACATGCTACAATGGGCCAAGGGAACAATTGACGACGGAGATACCGAGTTGCGTGATTCATGTCTGACACACGGAGTGCCATCACCCTAGAATCCTCGCAAGGACAACGGCAGCCGGTGCAGCCGCGCCGCGACGTCTTGCGTATCCCGCTCCTCAGGAACGCGCTACTCTGGAAGCACAGCCGTACTGCTTTGCAGCTGCTGTTGTTCGCCGTGGCTGCAATGATGGTCATCGATGGGCTCGCCGGTAGCCCCTTGGCTGCAAAGAACACGGCAACCGTAGCTGCGTGGGTGCACTACCGCGGGTTGATCGTGGTCGCCCTCTTGTTGTTTGGGAACCTCTTTTGCGCGGGCTGCCCGTTTCTGCTATCCCGCAAGCTGGCCAAATGGATCGGCCGGCCGCGCCGGCGTTGGCCCCGTGCGCTGCGCAATAAGTGGCTGGCGCTGGCCGCGCTCCTGACCATGCTCTTTGTCTATGAACTCTTCGATCTGTGGGCCAGTCCTTGGTTGACCGCTTGGGTGATCGTCGGCTATTTCGTGGCAGC
>JBJYXA010000127.1:0-9059 GCA_046259705.1 Caldilineaceae bacterium | reverse complement strand
AGGCCAAAAAAGCTATTCATCGTTTACTCGAATAATTTCTCGCCGGCTTCGTCGAGCGCTGAACCAAGCACGCCGTTTATGAATCGAGGGCTGCTATCGCTTCCAAAGAGTTTTGCCAACTCAACAGCCTCATTGATAACGACCTTCACGGGTGCATCCGAATGTTGACTACCGATCTCGAACAAGGCCAGACGCAGAATGTTTCGATCGATGATGGCCAGTTGCTCGACTGGCCAGTCCGGCGCGTATTTGCCAATCAACAGGTCCAACTGTGCTTTGTTCTGCACGACACCGACGACAAGCCAGCGAAAAAACTGGGCCCCGTGTTTTCCGGGATCACCGTAACCTAGTCGTTCATCGATGACATATCCGGGGGCGTGTCCCACACTATCAATCTCAAACAACGCCTGGAGCGCCATCCGCCGTGCCTGCATGCGCTCGTTTATGTGCCGGTAGTGGTCATCTCCATCCGCCGATCTGCTCGATTCACCATTGGCTAGTTCGGATGGATCTGGATAATCTGGCATCTCTGAGGAATCTGCTCCAGACTTCACCAGGGCATGTGAAGTTGTAGGCTGCCGACGAGCGTACATGCTATGCGCATCCTACATCATTACCAAACCACCGTCAACCGAAATGACCTGGCCCGTGATGAAGCCGGACCGCTCCGAGGCTAGGAATGCCACTGTCCATGCCACCTCTTCGGGCGTACCCATCCGCCCAAGTGGCGTGGCCTTGAGCACTTCCTCCTTATGCTCTTCGGCCATCTGATCCGTCAGAGCGCTGGGTATAAAGCCGGGGGCAACCGCATTCACTGTCACGTTGCGGCTGGCGACTTCGCGTGCAATACTCTTGGTGAAGCCTATAATTCCGGCCTTGCTGGCCGCGTAATTTGCCTGCCCTGCCTGTCCGGCGAGGCCCACAACGCTGGTGATATTGATGATGCGGCCCCAACGTTTGCGGATCATGCCCCGGATCGCGGCCCTGGACACTGCATAGACGCTGCGCAGATTCGTATCGATCACTGTGTCCCACGCCTCAGGCGACATGGTCATCAAGAGCATGTCGCGCGTCGTTCCGGCGTTATTAACTAGTATCTCGAGTCCGCCCAAATCGGACTGAACCTGCTTCACCAATTCTGCCGCCTGGTCGACGTCGCTTACGTCAGCCTGAACGAGAGCGCACACTCCGCCTGCGCGGCGAATCTCTTCTACAACGGACGTCGCACCTGCTTCGTTCCCGCGATAATGAACAGCTACATGCGCACCATTGGCAGCCAATTCTTTTGCGATGGCGGCCCCGATACCGCTGCTACTGCCAGTGACCAGCGCCGTTTTCCCTGTCAGGTCCATATCCATTCCCCTTTGCCATCCGCGCGCCATTATAACGGTAGGTGAGCCAGCCCGGCGAATGCTTTAGTCGCCCGCGAATATCCCCGATAGCACTTACCTCGGGCAAGTAGTCAGGCTCAGAAGGTAGCGGTACCTGTCAACCATTTTGCAACGGCCTGCACTGACTCAGTGTCCCCTGCAGAATAGCGCCCTGCCTTGCGGGCGGTGCGTCGAACTAACCCTATCAGTACTTGCCCAGCACCGACTTCCACGAAATCAGAGGCGCCTTGCGCCGAGGCAAGCTCTATGGTTTCGGTCCAGCGTACGGAACCCGTTAGCTGGTTCGTCAGTTCGTTGCGAATCGCGTCGACATCCGTCAACAAGCTGGCCGTCGTATTGCCAATCAGTGGGTACTTGGGAGCTGAAATATTGACGTCCTCGAGGGCAGTCCGCAGACCCTCTACAGCGGATAGCATCAGCGGACTGTGAGAAGCGATGCTCACCGCCAGAGGCACTACCTTTCGGGCGCCGGCATCCTCCATTGCCGCCATAGCGGATGCCATACCGGGCTTGTCACCAGATATAACTAACTGCCCAGGGCAATTGTCGTTTGCTATTTGCACCACGCCCCCTTGCTTGCGGCAGTCGGCGCAGATGGCTGCTACCTTCTCGTATTCCAGACCAAGAATCGCTGCCATTAGCCCAGGAGACTGCTCGCCCGCGGCCTTCATAGCGCGGCCTCGCTCGCGGACCAACCGCAAGCC
Source organism: Caldilineaceae bacterium (assembly GCA_046259705.1). Taxonomy (GTDB): domain Bacteria; phylum Chloroflexota; class Anaerolineae; order Caldilineales; family Caldilineaceae; genus JASGTU01. The sequence goes on along the minus strand of JBJYXA010000127.1, from coordinate 6,964 downwards.
ATCTGCATAGCTCAGTGAGCCAGCAGCCACAAGCGCCGAGTACTCGCCCATGCTATGCCCGGCTACAAATATCGGACCCTTGCCTAGGTCAGGCGGCACTTCCGCCGCTGCCAGTTCGCTGTCCAACGCGCGCATGGCTGCGACGCTGACCGCCAGTAACGCCGGTTGTGCGTTGATAGTATCGGTCAATTCCTCCTCGGGGCCGTTAAAGCAGAGGTCACTCAAGGCGAAGCCCAAAGTCTCGTCGGCCTCATCAAAAGCCTCCCTCGCGGCAGGAAAGTGGTCGACGAGATCGCGCCCCATACCAACGAACTGGCTCCCTTGCCCCGGGAAAAGATAGGCTGTGGCTGGCCGGTAAGAGAGGAATTTGAAATCAGACATATATCTCGCTCGGATGAATCAGGATGACGATGAATCGGCAGGTTGGAAAATCGCGTAGCGCATATCGATGCTCTCAGACTGTGCTACGCATAGCTCAACCTGCATGTAAGGCAAGACAAGCGCAACCCAAGGCAGGCTTTACTCTACGAAAGGCGGACGAATGAGGCGACGGCTGATCGCCATGCGTTATGCCGGCGGAAATCATCCACAATAGAAAAAGGGATTTGGCCACGCGCGCCAAATCCCTTCACCAGGCGTTCAGGGTGCCGTTATTCCTCGTCGATACCTTTGGTAACTTGCCGGCCCTTGTAGTGGCCACAATACGGGCAAGCGCGATGTGGCAGCGTTTTCTCGTGGCAATTGCTGCACTCCACCAACGCCGGAGCGCCCAACGCGTCATGTGCTCGCCGTCGATCGCGGCGTCCCTTACTTACTTTTCTCTTAGGCAGCGGACCCATAATGTTTTCTCCTGCACTGTCGGTCAATCAAACAACCTATCGCAATTTACCTTGACAATCCATATTAGTAATTCACCCAAAATAGCCGAAGTCAAATCCGGATCGTGGGCATGTCTCACTCGGAGCCTTCCAAGCGCCCTTTCAACTCCAACAAGGCCGCCCATCGAGGATCGATCTCGTCGCTAGGAACAGCTTCGTCCTTCAGGAAGGCTATATCGACCTCTTCCTCCGCTTCCCGAATGCTGGACAGATACGCGGTAAGGTTTGGGCATTCCCCTTCACCGGTCCAGTTGCAGGCGGGGTACATTGGCCTGTCGAGCCAAATTCGTTGGCGCACAACTTCAGATAGGTCGAGAATATGCTGCTCGTTGATGAGCAGTGCTTCGTCTTCAAGCTCGTCCTGGGTTCCCTCGTACTCCTCGGGCAAAATATAGCGGCCGGTGCTTACCTCTGTGAGCGGGCGAAACCCTTCCTCAAACTCCAGATGCACTGGGCAAGCAATGGGCTCCAAACAACGGTTGCATGTCACGCGCACCGCCGTGCTCAATTCTGCGCGAACCAGGATACCGCTATGAATTCGCAGCAACCGCACACGACCGACCAGCGGCCCAAGTGCCTCCAACTCCTCATCCAACTCGCTGATGTCTTCCATCAGCTCAAACTCACGAACAGAACCTATCGGTTCTTTCAACAATTGAGCGACGTTGAACTGCATGATATTCCGTCCTTGCCAGGCAAAGACTTGTCAATGTGCCGCGCCTGACAAACCTATTGCACCAGCCTTCGGGTGCGCAAAGTCGACACCAAGCGCCTACCTTTGGTCATAGCGTCCACCGACATAGCGTGCGAAATCGACATGTAAACCACAGTCGGCAAACAGACGATAAGTATAGCTTTTCAGAGAATGGCTGTCAAAAAGTGGCCGGGGCAGCGGTTTTACCAAGCAGTAAGCCCGACGCCGTCGCGACGATGCGTTGCGGCAATCCTCCATGGCTTGGCTGCCCGTCCAACATTGTCTACACCCTGTTACGGATTGGGCTCCCTATCGGTTTCCGGCGCGTTGACTTCGTCCTTGCCTTCGCCGCTTCTGGGGTGGGAACGTTGTTGAGTCGGATGCTCCGACTGGGCAGCAGTTGGTCCAACCTGCCCTTCCATCATGGCGAGTCCGCTGTCGACCTGGTGAATCAGCGCGCGCAGTTCTTCCCGAAGTCCACGCAACGCACCGATCGTGTAGCGATCCGCCTCATCCACCCGATACTGCGCATCTGCCCTGCCGCGGTCCACGATACGTTGCGACTCCTGGCGGGCTCTTTCCAGCAAAGCGCGCTCGTTGAGGATTTCCAGAGCCCGGCGGTGTGCATCCTCTACAATCCGGTCGGCAGCAGATTTGGCCTCCGCGAGAATACGATCGCGTTCAGCTACCGTCTTCTCGCTCTCACGGATGGAACTGGGCACATTGATGCGCATTCGGTCGAGAAGCTGTTCGACCTCGTGTCCACGAACCACGCGATAGGAAGTGAACGGAACCTGCCACCCCTGATTGACGAGTTCTGCCAATTCATCGACGAGTTGTAAGATTGCGATAAGGTCCCCCTCCCTTGCCGAATAAGCGGCTGTTTACACCCGCTCACACACGAAGTCACCGCGCGGTGGCCACGAATTCGGCTATTCGTGGTGTGCGAGTTTGCCCTCGCTCTTCGAGATCACCTTGGCCGGCCTGTCACCGATCTGCGCAAACTTCCTGGACAGTGCGTCTAGGACGTGTGCCGGCGCCCACTGTTCCACATCGCCTCCCAAGCTCGCGATCTCTTTCAGGATCGTCGCACTGAGAAACGAGAATCGATCGTCACAGAACAGACAACATAACTCGACATCCGGCGCAATCTGGCTGTTCGCCCAGCCGATTTGCTGTTCAAATTCGAAGTCGGCTACGTTACGCAGCCCGCGCACCATCACGTCGGCGTGACAATCGCGTGCGCATTCCACGGTCAATCCGCGATAACTGGTGGTCGTCACGTTTGGCAGGTGGGCCAGCGCGGTCCTCGCCAGTTCCAATCGCTCTTCTGTGCTGAACAGAAGCTTCTTCGGCGGCGCATCGTAGATCGCCAGCACCACCTCGTCAAAGATCGCGCTGGCACGTGTCGCAATGTCGAGATGGCCATTGTGGATGGGGTCGAACGTCCCTGGATAAATGGCCCTTGTCATAGAATATTCCCTTCGATTTCCGGCTCCATAGGCCGGCAGGCCCTACGCGGCCATTGCATCCGCTGCGTCCGGCAGAAAAGCCGCAAATACTTGGTTGCCAATCATCAACCCGCGACGCGTAAGCCGAACACGGTCGGCGTCCATGGCGATCAGCCGCTGATTTTGCAGTGTCCTCAATTCGGTAGCGAATATTTCCTTCAGTGGAGCGCCGTGCATCCGCTCGAATCGCTGGTACGAAACGCCCTCATTGACCAACCGCAAACCCAACATCATCGTCTCGCCCATGGAAGCGCGACCACGCACCACTTCACCGTTCTCTATCGCGGTCAGATCAGTCTCTACGCGGCTCGCGTAATCGAGGACGGGTTTGACGTTACTCCACCGACGCGAGACAATCGCACCGTCCCCAACCCGCTCACGCAGGTGGCTATGCGCGCCAGGCCCAATACCCACGTATTCCTGATTACGCCAGTATAAAAGGTTATGCCGGCAAGCCAGCATGGGAACCGTCTGCCGGCCCGTTTTCTGCGTGTCGACTGTCCGGGCCCAATTGGACACCTCATACTGTGTGTATCCGCCCGTCGCCAGCCGTTCCATAGCTGTTTCATAGAGCTCCGCAGCTAGGTCGTCGTCTGGTTCCGGTACACTGCCGGAGTCCACCCACTCAAAGAGCGGCGTGTCCGGCTCGACGATCAAACTATACAGGCTGAGATGGTCGGGTTCCAGCGCAACCGCTTGTGCCAGCGTTTCGTCCCAATCGGCTCGTTTCTGGTTCGGCAGTCCAAAGATGAAATCCAGATTGATGTTGTCGAACCCGGCCGCACGGGCGGCCTCGTAGGCAGCGTAGACGTCGTCGGTGCCGTGAATGCGACCCAAGAATCGCAATTCTTGCGCCTGAAAGCTTTGAACGCCAATACTAAGCCGATTAACACCAAGTTCACCCAAGGTGCGAAACTTACCGCGATCGACAGTACCCGGATTGGCTTCGACTGTAACCTCACAGTGTTCAGAAAGCGCAAACGCCGCGTATACCGTGTTCATCAACCGCTGCAACATGGAATGAGAAAGGACCGTCGGCGTGCCACCGCCCAAGAAGATCGACGTTACCGACCGATCGTCTAGCTGCCTCCCCCAGAATGTGAGTTCCCGGCACAGGGCATCAACTGTTCGTTCATGGAGCGAACCTAATCCGGCATAGGTATTAAAGTCACAATACGGGCATTTCCGAGCGCAAAACGGAATGTGTATGTAAAGACCTATCGGCGTCTGCTCTGCGCCGTGCGCGTGGGTGAATTGCGACATCGGCGCCCGCGCAGACCCTAGGGGTTGTCGAGACGGAAACCGTGTCCGCGCACAGTCACGATATAGCGATGTTCGGCGTCGGATTCGGCCAAACGTTCGCGTAGCCTGCGCACCAGCGCGTCGATGGCCTGCTCGCTGACGCCCTCGCCGCTCGCTTCAGGCCACACAGTCTCGATCACCTGGTCCCGTGAAATGACGCTGCCGCCGGCATTCCACAGCGCTTCCAGTAGCCGGAACTGGTGCAGACTCAGCGGCGGATCGACTTGCACACCGCTCACCCATACTTGGCGCGTCTCAACCTCGAGCCGCAGTCCCGGTTCGGCGCCTTCCAGGGACAAAGGAGCCGTCGCGCCGGCATCGACAAATGCCATCTTGAAGCGAAGGGCAATCTGAATTTCGTCGCCATCCTGAAGGTCGGCGAAACCGGTCACCTCTTGACCGTTTACATGGGTGCCGTTCTTACTGTCGAGATCTTCTACTGTATAGTGATCCACCTGCCACTTCACTCGGGCGTGATAGCGACTTACTTGGCGATCTGGCAGCACGACATCGCAGTCATCGTTGCGGCCGATGGTGACTGGCTTGGAACGTGACAGCGGCCATACTCGGCTCGCCTCAGCGCCCCGCTGCAGTACCAACATGGCGCTTTCGCCCTGATGTGCGCCTATTGGTTCGGTCTTGAGATCGGAATCTTGATAATCTGTGTCAGGAGTCATAGTCAAATTGACAGCCGTTTAGCGGTTTCGCATAATCTAGCATGAGTAGTGGCGTGGCTGCCATTATACCAAAAAAGAACATCGGCAGAAATGCTTAAGCCTATTTCGGAGCCTATGAACAAAATAACGGACTTGCAGTCTCGCCATTCCGGAGGCAGTCACCTTGCAGCAGATTCTTGAAACCGGCACGATCTTGCGCGATCGCTATAACATCTTAGAACTGGTCGGCCAGGGCGGAATGGGCGCGGTCTACAAGGCCAGCGACAACCGGCTGGAAGGTCGAATATGCGCGATCAAGGAAGTGCTGCCCAGTCTCATGGAAGGCGCCACTACGGATGCCGAACTGGAGCAGATGTCCGAGCAGTTCCGTATCGAAGCCAGTATTCTCTCCAGACTTGACCATCCCAATCTACCCAAAGTCTCCGACTATTTCTCCACCGACGGCCGTGAATATTTGGTCATGGATTTTGTGGACGGCCGTACTCTGCAAGAACTACTTCGTGAACGCCAGCAACAGGGAGACTACCTTCAGGAACACCAGGTTCTGGGCTGGACCAGCCAACTCATGGACGCTCTTGAATACTTGCATGGACAGAATCCGCCCGTGCTACATCGAGATATCAAGCCCGGAAACATCAAGGTTACGCCGCACGGGATCGTCAAGTTGGTAGACTTCGGTCTCGTAAAGGTTATGCAGCCCGACGACACACGCACTGTCACCGTCGTGCAGGGTCGCGGCACCGTCGCGTACACGCCACTGGAACAATATGGCGGAGACGCCGGCTATACCGATCCACGCAGCGACATCTACAGCCTTGGCGCCACGCTGTACCACCTGCTCTCCGGGAACCCTCCTGCCAATGCGAAGGAACGTTTTCTCCATCCCGGCAGCCTGGTCTCGTTGCGCCAGTTCAATCCTTCCGTATCACCGCGTTGCGAGCGCGCTGTCTTTCAGTCGCTTGCCATGCACCCAAGTGAACGCCCGCCAGACATCCGTGCATTTCGAGAATTGCTCTTGGGCACATCGCCTATGGCGGCTCAGGTGCGTACATCTTTCTCTCCCGAGCCGGACCTCACCTGGCGGGAAATCCTATCACAGAACCGGTACCTGATCATGAGCGCGTTCATACTCCTCGCGATAGCGATAGCGCTCAGCGTGTAATAGTCTGCGTTATGGGCTGATCGAGTTCCGGGCAGGCTATGTGACTCGCTCCAAGAACCGCACGTCGTTGTCGTAGAAGTAGCGAATGTCTTCGATCCCGCGCTTGAGGATTGCCTGGCGCTCTATCCCCATTCCCCATGCGAAGCCACTGTACTTTGCGGGGTCATAGCCGCCGTTGCTCAAAACCGTCGGGTGTACCATACCGGCGCCGAGAATTTCCAACCATCCGGAGTATTTGCACATACGGCATCCCTGCGCACCGCAGAGCACACAGTCGATGTCGACCTCTACGCTGGGCTCGGTGAACGGGAAGTACGACTTGCGAAAACGAATCTTTCGCCCCTCTCCGTACATCTGATTGGCGAACTCCAGCAAGATGCCCTTCAGGTCGCTGAACGTGATGCCTTTTCCAACGGCGAGCCCTTCTACTTGGTAGAACATCATCTCAGCACGGGCGGTCACGTCCTCATTTCGGTAACATTTTCCTGGGATAATCAGGCGTATGGGTTCAGGATAGTACTCGCGCATGGCGCGGATCTGTCCGGGACTCGTATGCGTCCGCAAGATGACGTCCGGATTCGTAGTGAAGAATGTATCCTGCATTTCTCGCGCCGGGTGACCGGGCGGAAAATTGAGCAGGGTGAAATTCATTTCGTCGGTCTCTACCTCGGGCGCATCAAATACTTGGAATCCCATGCGCTGCAATATGTCGACAATCTCGCGCTGCGCAGTGGTCGTCG
>JBJYXA010000126.1:0-18806 GCA_046259705.1 Caldilineaceae bacterium | reverse complement strand
GGTTCACCGGGCATGGGCGCGTAGATCCGCTCTTCGAAGCGCCGGAACCGGCGCGCGTGCGAGGTAGAGCAGTAGCGTTCGAGCCGAGCGCCTGCAGCGCGTGTCATAACTATCCGCTGGGATAGACGTTGATCATCAGCGCGGATTGCTGCCGCGTACAGCAGTGGACCAATGGAAGAGTTCAACCCGGGCGACGTGGTGTGGTTCGCGCCGGGTGAGAATTACTGGCAAGGCGCTGCGCCCTCAACGGGTATGACCCACATTGCCATTTAGGAAGCGCTCGACGGTAAAGCCGTAGCGTGATTGGAACACGTGAGCGACGAGCAATATCAGGCATAATCAAACGTTAGTCCAAATTTGGAAAGGTGAATTCCGATACCATGGCGTCTACAGTGGCGGTTTCTCAGGGAAGACTCGCAGGGGCATTCAACGCGGCGACGGGCGTGCATAGCTTCAAGGGCATTCCCTTTGCCGCTCCTCCGGTTGGCGATCTGCGTTGGACAGCGCCACAGCCGCCACCTCCGTGGAACGGCATGCGTCAAGCGCTCCAATTTGGCCCGCGCGCAATGCAGCTTCCCGTCTTCGGCGATATGAACTTCCGTTCAGACGGCATGAGCGAGGACTGCCTCTACCTCAATGTGTGGACGCCGAACCCGTCGCTCGACGCGCGGCTGCCCGTGCTGGTCTACTTCTACGGCGGCGGTTTCATCGCTGGAGACGGGTCCGAACCGCGCTATGATGGCGAGCAGATGGCGCGAAGAGGCATCGTAGCCGTAACCGTCAACTACCGGTTGAACATTTTCGGCTTCCTTGCCCATCCGGAGCTGAGCGCGGAATCGCCGCACCACTGCTCAGGCAACTATGGTCTGCTGGATCAGCACGCGGCGCTCGCATGGGTGCGCGAGAATATCGCTGCGTTTGGCGGCGACCCGGACCACGTAACCATTGCCGGGGAGTCAGCCGGCTCCATCTCGGTCAACGCGCAGATGATATCGCCGCTGTCCAAAGAGCTGATTGCCGGCGCCATCGGTGCCAGCGGCGGGATCGGCGCGCTGGGACCGCGTCCGCTGGCAGAGGTCGAACAGATGTGGGTAGCCTTCGGCAAAGAAATCGGCGCCGAGTCGCTGGCAGAATTGCGCGCAATCCCCGCAGAAAAGCTACTCGACCTGAGCGAGGATAGGGGGCCGGCCGAGTTCCCCAGCACCGTCGACGGCTACTTCTTCCCCAAATCACCCGTGGAGGCGCTTGCCGCGGGCGAGGAAGCCCACGTGCCGCTTATGGTCGGATGGAACTCCGAGGAAATGAATTACGCCGCCGTGCTAGGTGACCGGAAGCCCACCGTGAAGAACTTCGCGGCAGCCGTTCGAGAGCTGTACGGTGCGCACGCCGATGAAGTACTGGCGCTCTACCCTGGCGATACGGACGCCGAAGCCGAGCAGTCGGCGACGGAGCTGGCCGGTGACCGTTTCCTGGTCTACAGCACCTGGAAATGGGCGGACGAGCATCGCAAGACCGGCAGCCCGGTCTACCTGTATTATTATGCCCATCCGCGCCCGCCCATGGTGCCGGAAATGGGCAATGCCATAGCTGGACTGGCCGGCGGTGTGATCAACGACCCGGATGCAGCCGCCCGGGCAGTTGCCATGCCCCCCGCCAAGGGAGCCGTGCATTCGGCCGACATCGAATACGCGCTGGGAAACCTGGCCACGAATCTGGTCTATGCCTGGACCGAGGACGACAAGCAGGTCTCGAAGTTGATGCAAAGCTACTATGCCAACTTCGTCAAGAACGGCGACCCGAATGGTCCCGGTCTGCCGGAGTGGCCGAGCGCGAATGAGGGATCGGAGATGCAGACCATGGTGTGGGATGTGGAGCCGCACGTGCTGGTAAACGAACACCGCGCGCGGTATGAGCTGCTCGAGCGATTGGGTAGCGAGTAGGCCCGCGCTTGGGCAATGGGCGCCGAGTGTCGATGTTTGCTACGGGTGAAGCTTTGCGAGGACTCGGCACTGAGTAGCGCCGGGTGGGCAGGTTGGGTCGAAGAAAATTGTGACCACGTGGACACATGACGAACCGAGCCAGGTCGGAAACGCATAAGAAAAGAAGATCATGTCGCAGCGTACGAACAGCCATCGGCCCGCCAATGGCGCCGGTATTCATTTGGCACTGCCGGAAATACAGCTGTGCTGTTCAGGGTACCCACCATAATCGCGCAGGCCTTTGAGGATCACCCCGCTGCCCTATGAGCTAAATCTGCTCCAGCTCGGGGCGTACAATATCAGCGTCGCCAGCAAGTTGAAGCCGACAGTCGAGGAGGGTCAGCTACTAACCAGCGCCGCGATGTGGCTGCCGCTGTGCGTGCGCTAGATTGAGCACCTGTTTGGCATAAGAATAGGAAGGATCGAGCGAAGGGTTGCACGCTCCATAATTGACTACCTCCACTGTTGACGGTTGCGCACACAAAGTATATGCTACAGTTTAGCCTGCATGTGAGGATTGTAGGTCGCTCCTTGTCAGTAAGGAATGCCGCACTTCGTCCGAATGCGTTATTCAGCGTTTCCCGTTTCAACACACAATTGGAGGTAACCATGTCTCAAAAGCTGTTTCGTCTGACGCTGCTTTTCGTCGTACTTGCCATGTTGATGGCGATGGTGAGCGCGTGCGGTGGATCCAGCGCGCCTGCCCAAGAGGCGGCTCCTACGGAAGCGGCGGCTCCTGCCGAAGAAGCCGCTCCCGCCGAGGAGGCGACGCCTGCCGAAGAGGCCGCTCCTGCCGAGGAGGCGACGCCTGCCGAAGAGGCCGCTCCCGCGGAAGAGGCGGCCCCGGCTGAGGGCGACAACTTGGTCGGCATCGTGCTGCCAACGCGCGATGAACCGCGCTGGCTTCAGGACCAGGCCCGCTTCGAGGAACTTTTGGGCACGGCCGGCGTACCCGTCCAGATTCTCTTCAGCCAGGGTGACTCGGCCATCGAGCGGACGAATGTCGAGTCTCTGATCACGCAAGGCGCCAAGGTCATCATTCTGACGCCACAAGATGGAACTGCCGCGGCCGCGGCCGCCGAACTCGCGCGCGATGCGGGCGCCAAAGTCATTTCATATGACCGCCTGATTCTCGACACCGATGCCGTTGACTACTACGTAACGTTCGACAGCGTAGCCGTTGGAGAGGCGCAAGGCCAGTTCCTTGCCGATCGCGCCGAGGGTGAAGGGAACCCGTTGTACCTCTACGCGGGCGCCGCCACCGACAACAATGCCTTCCTATTCTTCGAAGGCGCATGGAACGTGCTCCAGCCCCTGATTGCCGACGGCACATTCGTCATCAAGAATTCCAGCGAAGCTGTGGCAGTGCAGGACAAGGCCGAACTCACCCGCGACGAGATGGCTGCCATCATCGGCCAGGTCACCACGAACTGGGACTTCAACACGGCCAAGAGTCTTGCCGAGGCCAACCTGACGGCCGCCACCGCCGAGGACAAGGGTGATGTTTTCATCCTGGCCCCCAATGACGGCACTGCCCGCTCCATCGCCGATGTATTCGCAGCCGATGCCGACGTGTCCAGCTATCTGATTACCGGACAGGACGCCGAGATCGCTTCCATTCAATACATCATCGATGGCAAGCAGTCGATGACGGTCCTCAAGGACACCCGCGTGCTAGCGGCCGATGCGATTGCAGCGGCGACTACCTTCCTCGAGGGTGGCACGCCAGAGGAAACGACTACCTATAACAATGGTGTCATCGATGTGCCGGCCAAGCCGTCCGAGGTGGTCACGGTCACCAAGGACAACGTGAAGGAAGCCATCATCGACTCCGGTTACTGGCCCGCCAGTGACTTCACCGGTCTCGAATGATTAACCGATAAGCAACTAGATCGCTTGTCACAAGTAGCGATGGGCATCTCCTTGGCGGAGGTGCCCATCACTATTCCCCACATGCTATTTCCTTAACTGACCTAGGAGGGCATATGGCTCAGTCCCTGAAAGAGACCCCAATTGTTGAAATGCGCGATATCAAGAAGCATTTCGGCGCTGTTCAGGCGCTGCGCGGCGTCACCCTGTCCCTGCAGCGGAACGAAGTGTTGGGTCTGATGGGCGATAACGCAGCCGGCAAATCCACCCTCATGAAGGTCCTCAGCGGCGCGTACATACCCGACGGCGGCGGGGTCTACATCGAAGGCGAGCCAGTCCACTTCACCAGTCCATTGGACGCCCGGCGCACCGGCATTGAGATGGTCTACCAAGACTACGCCCTTTCCAACAATCTCGACGTGGCGGCCAACGTCTTCATGGGCCGCGAGGTGACACGCGCCGAATTTGGTCCGCTGCGGGTACTCGACTACGCGTACATGGAACAGGAGACAACGAACCTCATTGACCGGCTCAAGATCCGCCTACCGTCGGTACGCCAAAAAGTTGAGCGGCTATCCGGCGGCCAGCGCCAGGCAGTCGCCATTGCGCGCGCCACCGCCTTCGACGCCAAGGTCATCATCATGGATGAGCCGACCGCCGCGCTGAGCGTGGCCGCCATCGACCAAGTCATCGACCTAATACGCGAGCTGAAGGCGCAAGGCGCTTCCATCATCATCATTAGCCATCGCCTGGAAGATGTCTTTCGCGTCGCCGACCGTATGGTGGTGCTGCGCCAGGGGCGCAAGGTTTGTGATCAGCCGATTGGAGATGAACTGCATGAATTTCGAGAGCGGGTTGTAGCCTACATGATCGGCGCTCGTGATGATTTCGCTGTTGCAGAAGAAAATGGTGCTCAATAAGGTCCAGGAGACTACGATGGCGTTCTTCACTGATCTTCGCAAAGTCATCCGAGAAAACATCCGCGATTATGGCATGTTCATCGCCCTGGGCGTCATCTGGCTGATCTTTGCTATCACCACCGATGGTCTATTTGTGTCGCCGCGCAATCTTGTGAATCTGGTCAACCAAACCGGCTATATTGCTGTCCTGGCGGTTGGCATGACACTGGTGATCGTGATCAGACATATCGATTTGTCGGTAGGGTTCTTGGCCGGTTTCTTAGGCGCGGTGGCGGCTACCGCCATGGTGAAATGGAACTTGCCTGTCTTCGTGGTCATCCCGCTCATCATGGGCCTGGGTATTCTCGCCGGACTTCTGACCTCCTTTATGGTTGCGAACCTGGGGATTCCGGCCTTCGTGGCCACCCTGGCCGGCTGGTTGGGTTACCGAGGGGCCTTGCAGCTCGTCACCAGGTCTACCGGCACGATCATCATTCCGAATGAAGCCTTCAACGCGATCGGCAACGGCTTTATCCCCGATATTAGCTTTGTTACGATAGTTCCCGGAAAGCATCAACTCACGCTCTTGCTGGGGTTGATCGGCATCATCATATATGTCTCAAGCCAAGTGATCGCGCGTCGAAAACGAGGCGCCAACCGGGTCGACGACCTGTCTACCCCGCTATTTATCTCCAAGCTGGTGCTCATCTCCGGCCTGGTCGCAGCCATCGTCTGGACCTTGTCCGGCTACCAGGGCTTGTCGTGGACGGCCGTGGTCGTGCTGCTTGTCGTCGTGGTCTATGATTTCATGACCAGACAGACGATGCTTGGCAGGCACATCTACGCGGTCGGTGGCAACCCCGAAGCAGCCGAACTGAGTGGTATCAGCGTCAAGCGCATCACACATGTGGTTTTCGGCTCCATGGGTATGCTGTCCGCGGTTTCGGGCATGCTGTTTGCAGCCCGGTTGCGCTCGGCGACGACCACGGCCGGCACCCTGTTCGAGCTGGACGCCATTGCCGCAGCCTTCGTCGGCGGCGTCTCGGCCGCCGGCGGTGTGGGCACCGTAATGGGCTCCATCATCGGCGCGCTGGTGATGGTCTCACTGACCAGCGGGATGAACCTGATGGGCATCGACATTGCGTACCAGTATATCGTCCGCGCCATCGTTTTGGCGGCCGCCGTCATCTTCGACGTCGCCACCCGTCGCAACGATGCGTAAGCCAGCGTGACAGTTAGCCCAATGCGTGAACGGGCTAAAGCACGCAATTTGGCAACCTGATCAAACCGGACCAGACATGGCCAAGCCGAAACGTCACCATCTCGCGGTGCGGCGCCCGAATTGTATGCCCAGCCCAAATGTCCGCACTACCTCTGTTTCAAGTAGGGATCGAGCACGTCGCGTAGCCCGTCGCCAAGGATGTTGAAGCCGATCACGACGATCAGTATGGCGAGGCCGGGAAACGTGGCAATCCACCACGCGCTGAGCATATAGCTGCGACCGGACGAGAACATCGCGACCCGTTCGGGCAGGTGGCGATAACTGGACGCGGGATCTCGTCACATGCGGCAGTGTGGTTGACCTGCGGCCGACGGTGTTGTCGCGCCGACATGAAGGCGGGCCAGGGTTGCCCACTACTCAACAGCACACGTTGGACTCTGGAAGCGAATGCGGGGTTAGGTGTGCACGCTACGCCGTCACCTCGAGATTGGAACACGCAGAACGTTGCCAAAATCTTGTGGCAACAGTCCGGGCGAACTGATCGACCTCTCGGTCAAAAACTGATCAACAGCTTTGCTCACAGCCTTGTGCCCCGCCTCAACACCGTCAAGCGCGTTCTCAAGTTCCGGGAGTTCGTCAGCTGGATAGAAAAAGAAATCACCCGAAATATGAACGTCTCGAAGATAGCCATCGTCGCTGATCGCGGTCACTCGAAGCAGACCGCCCGGAGTCTTCACCATGTTCTGGATAACGTATACGCCCTCGCGTATCTTTACATTATCCGTCCGCAGCCGGCGGCGATCATTGGCATGAAGCCATTCCGGCGTATACATCCGTGCGAATAAATCGTCGGCCTTCGCGGCCAGTTCTCTGTCTAGCTCGTTGATTGGGGAGAGGTTGCCCAGGATGGGCTGGCAAAAACGTACTAGTGTGTCAGCCAGTTGTTCAGTTGATGGGTAACTGCCAGTTTCGCGGCGGATCGTGCTGAGGTTTTCGCTCAGGGAGCGAAAGAGTTTATCGCGAAATTTCTCATCGGGAACGCGAAGCACTTTGGCCATCATCTCATAGTCAAAGTCGAGGATGAAGTTCCCGACCAACACCAGCATGTTCTCAATTTCCGCAGCACCGTTTCCAGAAACCTTGCGACCGTTGGCGACGATGTCATTGACCGGCTTGTACTCAGCCGCTACGCCAAACTCACGATATGTGTCGACCACGGGCTGAAGGTACGTTCGGTAGAAGTCGGCGATATTCGCCGGGACGCCAGGACGTTTGCGTCGAACAATGAACTGATAGAAGAGCTGATCGCCGTCCAAATAGACCGCTCCTCCTCCTACCCTACGCCGGAAGACCGGAATGCTGTTCGTAGCGGCAAAATCCAAGTCGATCTCTTGCTCTGCATCCTGATGATATCCTATACAGACATAGGGCGAGGAAGGTCGCAGGACGAACAACGCTTCACGGCCCAGTTCAGCGGCCGCGTGATATATGGCCTGGCTACGCTGCCAGGAGACACTGTCTAGAAAGTAGTAATCCATAGTGAGATTCCTTAGCCGATTTCATTCGAACGTTTCGCTCGCTGTAGAAGTCTGATAATCACGAGCTGGGGCCCTGAATAGATGTCGGGGCTAGGTAAAAAGATCAGTCAATCATCTCCTGTGACACGCATTGGCCCGGAATCAACCAACAGCGCATCGTCCAGTAGGCCCCAAGCACGTAGCACGCGCAAGGCGCGCCTTACTAGGATGGGAAGTACATCAAGCATCGTAGGACTGAGGTCCAATCCAATACTGACATCCGCCGGCTGGGCTCCGATGAGATGAAGGTGTCCAGGAAGTCTACCGCGAAAACTCGCCAGACCGAGTACTTCTTGGAATGATACCTGGTGCTCAGACAGCTTGATTCCCGTAGAGAGCGAAATTTGATCTCGAGGTAGCTCAATTATGGTGCCATCCGGCTGATTGGCGTTTACGGCATCCAGGATTAGCAGGTGGCTCGACTCCTCGACGATGGGCAACAGGTTAAGCCCAAGCGTCCCGCCGTCGAGCAGTTCAAGCCTATGCCTGCCTGCAGCCAGGCATTCTGAGGAACTAAGGTACGCCGCTAGCGACTTGACGGCGTGTACACCTAGTCCTTCATCTCGATTTAGCAGGTTACCTATTCCCATCACGACTTTACGATTCGTTACTGCCATATCTTCACCAAACTGGTATAGGAAACGGGGGCACGGCAACGCATTCGTACACCGATCTACCTATCACCGCGCCTGTCTGTGGACACCTTTCGATGTTCCGTCACCCTACAAACACGTTCAAGCCTGTACTGACCTCGCCCACGCGATTGCCTTCGACGTCAATCATATGCACGGCGCAGGCCATGCACGGGTCAAAAGAGTGGATGGTGCGCAGGATCTCGAGTGGCCACTCAGGTTTGGCGAGGGTCGTGCCTACCAACGACGCTTCATAAGCGCCGGCTTGACCATTTTGATCACGCGGTGAGGCATTCCAGGTAGTTGGAACGACCATCTGATAATTGGAGATTTCTCTTCCGTCGATTACTACCCAGTGGCCAAGTGCGCCACGAGGCGCTTCCATGTAGCCAAAGCCCTCAGCGTGAGTGGGCCATGAGGTTGGTTCCCACTTTTCGCTGTTGAATGTTTCGGTTTCGCCGTTGCTGATCGAATCCAGCAGGTCATTGTAGGTCTGCAGCATGAAATCAGCGACCACCTTTGTCTCGATGGCGCGCGCGGCTGTGCGCCCCAAAGTGGAGTATACTGCTGTGAGTGGCGCATCTAGGGTCTTTAGCACTGAATCCAGTAACTCTTTGGTCTGTTCATGGCCGCTGGCATAGAGAACAAGCACTCGCGCCAGGGGTCCCACCTCCATGGCTGTGTCATCCCAGCGCGGGGATTTGAGCCATGAATACTTATTGTCCACATCTAGATGATCATAAGGCGGCTCCGGCCCAGAGTATTTGAATTTCGTCTCCCCCTGCCAGGGATAGAGACCAACGCCATCTCCCTGGTCGTACTCATACCACGAATGAGTAATGTACTCCTTCATCTTCTGGACGTCGCGCGGGTCAGGCTCCTGGATATTGTCAAGGTCACGGTCAAAGATGACGGCTCGAGGCACGAGGAAGCTGGAGGTATCGCTGTTATCCGTGCCTGGAAATTCTCCCCAAGTCAGGAAGTTGCCTAGATTCTCGCCGAGGCCAGCGTAATCCAAGTAGTATGGTGCGATGGCGAGGAGATCAGGCAAATAGACCTGATCGACAAACCTGATCATTCGGTCGATGCTGTCCTTAATGATGGAAATTCGGTCGGCATTGAGAGCAGTGTCGGAATTCAGATCGATCGGCATGGGTACACCGCCCACTACAAAGTTCGGATGGGGATTCTTGCCACCGAATATCGTATGTATCTTCGTGAACGTCCGCTGTTCATCCAGGGCCTCTAGATAGTGCGCAACGGCCAGTAGGTTGACTTCGGGCGGAAGCTTGTACGCTGGGTGACCCCAGTAGGCATTGGCGAAGAGCGAAAGTTGTCCGCTGTCCACAATACTCTGAATCTTGGACTGAACGTCCGCGAAGTAGGCTGGTGAGGAATTAGGCCAAGACGAAATGCTCTGCTGAATGGTAGATGTCTGAGCCGGGTCTGCCTTGAGCGCCGACACCACATCTACCCAGTCCAGCGCGGAAAGGTGGTAGAAATGCATGACGTGATCGTGCACGTACTGCTGCGCGATCATCAGGTTGCGGATCAGGTTGGCGGCCTTTGGGATCTTGATATGCAACGCATCTTCGACAGACCGAATCGAGGCAAAGGAATGGACGGTGGTGCATACTCCGCAGGCACGCTGAGCGAAGGCCCAGGCCTCACGCGGATCGCGGCCCTTTAGGATTATCTCGATTCCACGCGCCATTGTGCCGGAGGAATAGGCCTTCGTGATGGAGTTATTGGCATCCATCTCGGCTTCGATGCGCAGATGGCCTTCGATGCGGGTGATTGGATCGATTACGAGTCTTTGTGCCATGGCATCCTCCTACTGGTTCCGCAACCAAGTGAGTGCTTCCTCTTCGGTCTCGAAGTAACGTACCTCACGCACGTAATAGCTTTCAGGTATATCGAGAATCCGGGGATCGATCTTTGCACCAAAGATCGCGGTTGTAGGCATCATGGGGCGAAAGTTCTGTAGATTGCGGCTGCACTCATCCCCGGTTGTCTCGGTTAGGTCAACCAATAGCTTCCCCCGATAGTCGTGAAGAAAACCTGCCAATGATCGTACGTCATCCGGATTCAATGGTGCGGAATGCTTGCATCGCACGATTCCCTTTTCGACTGGCGTGATTATGAATGATGGTGGCATGCTATTTCTCCTCGCTATCCAGTGCATCTGCTACCATTTGCGCCAAGCCGGTGACTTTCCAATCCAGACCGAAGTGTTCGATGTTATCGGTGTATTGCAGGCGACAATTCGAACAGCACATTGCGATTGTCTTGGCTCCCACCGCATTTACTTGATCGATCTTCAACTCAAATGATTTGTAGCGAATCGGGTCGGCGTCCTTGATGGCAATCACGCCACCACCTCCGCCGCAACAGATGGCCTGTTCTTTGTTAGGTGTCATTTCTTTGAATGACTTGGGCGCCAGAATGTTTAGAATGTCGCGTGGCTCCTGGATATATCCACCTAGGCGCTGAATCTTGCAGGCGTCATGAAACGTGATTGTTCCACTGTCATTCTCGTCGAAAAATCCGGGCTTTACCTTGATGCGTCCAGAACTGATGAGCTCAGCGAGTACACCGGTAATGTGGACAATCTCAAAGTTGTTCGTTTCGGGCAGTAGATTGGCAGCCAGCCAGCGCAGCGCCTCGTAGGCATGGCCGCACTCGGTAACCACGATACGTTTGACGCCCAGCTCCTTGGCGCCATCTAGGATGCGGCTGAGAAACAGCTTAGTATGTTCTTCACTGCCTTCGAAGAATCCGAAGTTCACCACCTCGCGCGCCGTGCTACTAACGGTCCAGCTTTCGCCTGCCGTATTCAGAATGCTGGCTATGGCTGCGATATTGGAAGGGAACTTCATCACTTCTATCGACGTAAACACGATCAGGCTATCTGCGCCCTGAACGTCGCGTGGAATCTCGACTTCCCAATCGTCGCTGACCCACTCCAGGCGGGAATCCCATACGTCGGCCGTCATCCCCAGCGGGCTGCCTTCTTCGATTTGCTTTTCTACAGCGGTCTTCAGATCCTCTGGGACCTTTCCAGCGGCGGCCAACCCAGTCCGCACTCTATGCAGCAGCGGTCCCAGGTCAATACCCATTGGGCAGACCAGGGAACACTTGTTGCACACGGTGCAGGCGTAGTAGTTGATCTCGCTCCAGTCGTCGAGATCTGTATCTGTGATGCGTTTCTCGATACCGAGCATCAGTTTCAGTTTGCCGGCCACGGTGAAACGTTGATCATAAGCGCGGCGCAGTAACTCCAGTTTCCACACCGGAGCGAATTTCGGATTGCCACTGCTCTGGTAGAAGTGACATGCCTCTGCGCACATTCCACAGCGCGTGCATGCTTCCAGTTGGGAGGCTACCCAGCCACCAGTTTCCTTAACAAAAGCATTCATGGCATCTTGGGTTTGCATCGTAAGCCTCCTATGGATTGACTGCCCGTCTGCCGAATTCTATTCCGTGGATGGAACGGGAGAAGAAATAGAACATGAAATGAGAAATTCGGCTGAATGGGATCCAGATCAAAAGCAGATCTACGCTGAGCATGTGCAAGCTGAAGAGAACTTCATAGCGAAAGAAAAGATGATGGGCCATGATATAGCCTGTCACCATCGGCAGAAATACCAACGACCAGTTTACCCATTCGGCCAATCCGGTGATGAGACGCACAACCGGATTGACGATTCGATGGACCAGCAAAGCCAGCATGGCAATGATGCCGACTGCGGCCATCCAGTCCACGATTGGCAATGGTAGCGTGGGCCAACCGAATCCAAGCAGGCTCTTCCAGACCAACATGTGCGCGGTTCCCAAGAACACGACAATAAACAACGATAGGTGAAAAAGACCCCCCGCCAGATAGATCACTGGGTTTCGGCTGAAGGTACGGCTGATCCATGGAACAAAAGGCCATATCAAGATGCCTTTGAGATAACTCTTGATCACGCCACCGGCCTTACTTCCTTTTGGCTGAATATGATCCTTTGGCCAGCCGAGCATCAATATACGCGTGAGGCGGAACAACATTCCCGCAACGAAGATTGACAAGGCGGCATAGAAGAGTGGACCGCGCGCGATTTCGAGTACATCATCCCAGTTCATGGCTTCCTCCTACTGTTCGGTCTTCTCCGCAAGTGACTCGGTACGCTTTTTCTGAGAGCGATTGGCTGCGCCCATGCCCAGACCAGCCACTATACCCACTGCAGAAGCTGCTCCGAGTGACGTCAGCGTTGGGCGTTCGAGCGGCGCCGATTGACCCTGATAGAATCCTCCACCATCCCAGAAGTTCGGCTGCGAGCAACCAAGGCACGGATGTCCAGACTGGACTGGGAACGAAAGACCAGCATCCCAGCGAAGTGAGGCACATGCGTTGTACGTAGTCGGGCCTTTACAACCCAGCTTGTACAAGCACCAGCCTTCGCGGGCACCTTTGTCATCGAAGGAGTCGGCGAACTTGCCAGCTTCATAGAACGGACGGCGCAAGCAGCGGTCGTGAACGGTATTGCCGTAAAAAGGTTTGGGCCGCAACAGACTATCCAATTCCGGCAAAGTACCAAAGATGGCATACTGAGCGATGACTCCCGTGGTGACTTCCGGGATGGCCGGACAACCCGGAATGTTGATCACTGGCTTGTCAGTGATGATTTCGGAGACACTCTTGGCGCCTGTAGGATTGGGCTTAGCCTTAGGAATGCCACCATAACTGGAGCAGTTGCCGGTGGCGATAATGGCTGCTGCACCGTCTGCGGCTTGTTTCAGTAGATCGAGTGCTGTCTGCCCACCGATCGTGCAGTAAATGCCATTTTCGCCGGCGGGTATACTGCCCTCAACGACAAGGATGTACTGACCGGCGTACTTCTCCATGGCGTCTTGCTTGGCCTGTTCAATTTGATCTCCAGCCGCCGCGGAGAGTGTTTCGTGATATTCAATGGTCAGCGTATTGAGTACCAGGTTGACCAAGGTTGGTGAATCCGATCTGCTGATGGCCTCGGTACAGCCGGCACAATCCTGGAATTCGAGCCAGATGATCGGTAAGCGCTGCTTGTTTTCCAGAGCATCTGCGATCATTCGATCCATGCTAAGGCTGTGTGCCAGCTCGGACGGCATTCCACTGGCTTCCACCGGTGGCGCGAAGCTGAATGCCAGGACGGATGCCAGCACACCGCTAAGCTTTAGAAAGTCGCGGCGCGATACACCTTGTTTCCTCAAGCGTTCAGCAATAGTCTCTTCGGCCATGTCATCCTCCAAGAAAGATGTATTCCCGGCTCCCTCGCATACAGATGAAGTTGGCATCGGTCCGTTGTGCGCGGACGAACTGTTCATTCCTGCATCATGCTAATCGCAGGAGATGTCATCTGCTTCCAGTTTTTTCTGGTATTCCGCTAGTCCGTCTGCGCCAGTTGCCAGACCGTCCTTTTCAGAATTCCATTTGCTGGGTTTCATTTCCGCGATCCAGCCCTCACCGTACGGATCAGAAATGGCTAGATTCGGGTCGGATGCCAACTTGTCATTACCGCGCAACAGTTCACCGGTAATCGGGGCCGGAACAGGGCCGACAAACTTGCTGCTCTCTATAATCGCGACGCTTTTCCCCTGCGCCACTTCCTTCCCAATGGCTCTTTCCTTGATGGTCACCGCCGTCAGCTTCCCCCCGGAGAGCTTGCCAGCGACGGAAGTCATGCCGACGCGAATCGTGTCAGCGTCGAGCGGCTTGGCCCATATATGTTTCTCGATCTGGTAATATAGATCGTCAGGCAGGTTACACCCGCGTATTTCGGACATAATCGGTTTCCTCTTCTCTCTTCTAGAATGTCAACGTTTTGCTGTCTTCTGACATCTGCCACATAGAAGCCCCACCGACCATCTTGATATCTTCGATGAGATCCTCAGCCGTCAAATCGTGAAGCTCCATGGAAGCCGTGCAAGCCGTCAGTTTCACACCTGCGTCTATCGCGTCCTTCAAGAAATCGCTGACCGGTTTGCCACCTTCCTTAGGATATACAGTTTCGGCCATGCCCTTTTTCAGCAGCAGAGTGCCGTCGATGGTAAAGAACATGCTGACCTCGTAGTCCATTGCAGCAGCCAAGGTGGCAAAAAAGAATGGCGTAGCACAGCGACGCGGGGTATCCGGTCCGCTTGTCATGATAATTAGCACTTTGTCGTCCATCCGTTGCTCCCTTTCATCTATGTATGTGGGAGTGACATTGCTTGCCGTTGCCTGTCGCCGGCTACTAGAAGGCGAGCGCGATGGCATCGTCGCTAGCATAGTCGAGGAAAGTAGCCGCACCACCTACTTCGATGCCGTCGATCAGGTCTTCCTTCTTCACGCCCATGACGTCCATGGTCATCTGGCAGGCTATCAGCCTAACCCCCATTTCTTGGGCCACGGAAAGCAACTCACTGACCTTTGACACGTTAGCGTTTTTCATCCACTTGTTCATCATCGACGTCGCAACATCGGTCATTCCTGGCAGCATACCGACGATATTGGGGACAGGCATCGGCATGGCTGGGTTGGCAATAGGAGCAACTTTCAATTTGTCGGCATTGCCCTTTTTGACGATCTCCAGCCCATAAAACGTGAAGAATATCCCGCACTCGAGCTCCATTGCCAGCCCTGCTGTCGCCAGGATCAAGGGTGGATAGGCAGCATCTAGCGTTCCATGTGTGGCAATAATGGCCAGACGTTTAGCCATTGTCTCCTCCTTGTGTGTGTCGAACTAGGACACGAGTAGCCTTCACGGATGCGATCTTTCCGTTATCCGGATTTCCCATCGTGAAGTCTCGGAAGCCGGTCTCACTTGGTCTTCTTGATATAGAAGACAAATTTGCCGCCGGTCTCCTCGTGTTCTAGCAGTTCGTGCCCGGTCTTGGATGTCCAGGCCTGCATGTCTGGAACAGATCCCGGATCGGTCGAAATCATCTTTAGCACCTGGCCGACCTGCATCGTGTCGACTACTTTCTTGGTCTTCAATACCGGCATCGGGCAGGCAAGACCAGAATTATCCAACTCCTGATCATATGAGGTACTCATAGGTTAGTCCTTTCGAGCTACGATTTTTTCCCCGTTCCAAAAGCATCACAGACGCTATATTGCGCCGGCGACCTGGCAAATTTGCGCGGTCACTGTGCGCGTCCTCAGCTCATTCATTCTCTTTTGTGTCAGCGAATGAATCTCGAACACAGACTAGCAAAACCAGACTCCCCGAATCGAAACAAATGACATTGACGACATAAGTGAATGCTTGCAGTGAATCTTGGCCGGCGAACAGGTCGCGGTTTGACTGAAATAGGCCTTCAATAATCAGCAGATCCCTGTATCTACCCCGCTGTGCGGTGTCGGAGCATCTTGGTCTGCGCTTACACCAGTCTGGCGGCGCAAGAATTCAAACAAGTCTTCTAGACTGGCGAAGCCGCGCCGCGCCGTGTCGCGGTGGCTCTGAAGCGATGCACGCCATACAGGTGCCTCGCCTTCGTCTTCCCGCCACATGCGCAGTAAATAGCACATGTAGTTCGGTCGTCCCTCTGCCATGAGCTATTCCGTCTCCGGCGCCAATGAACCAACTATTACATCTCCCACTGTCTCCACTCTATTCCCACGCTATTAACAGACTCTCAAAACACGCTCAACGGTGTTTGAATTGGCCCATGCAATGCGCTATATTGAGTATGTGAAGAATATGCTGCCGATTGCGGCCTCAGTGATCCGCACCCTAACACACACTGATTAGGTGCATTTGCGATCGGTTGCACATAAAGCCTGTGAACCAGAACCAAAGGCTATGTCCCACTTATCCCTCTCGCTTCTGGGTTCTTTCATGGCTACTCTGGATGGCCAACCCGTTTCCGACTTTCGGTACGACAAGGTTCGGGCATTGCTGGCATACCTTGCAGTGGAATCCGACCGCAGCCACCGCCGAGAGCACTTGTGCGATTTGCTTTGGCCAGACTCTGAACCGGAACTTGCTCGCCAGAACCTGAGTCAGGCCCTCTATTGTCTGCGGCAACTATTCGGCGGCGTTCATGGCAGCCTACTCCTAGCCGATCGACATGAAATCGGATTCAACGTAGATAGCGATTATTGGCTAGACGTGGCTGAGTTAGGCGCGGCGTTCGAGGAAGGCGCATGCAATCGGACTGTGGCCACAATGGAACACTGGGAGCGCGTCGTTGCGCTTTATCGAGGGGAGTTTCTAGAGGGATTCTCTTTGCCGGATGCGGCGCCATTCGATGAGTGGGTCCTTCTCCAGCGCGAGTGGTTGCTTCGTCTGGTTATGGACATGCTGCGTCGCCTAGTGGTCGGATGGCGAGAGCTGTCGTCCCCTAGGAGAGCCCTAGATCATGCCTGGCACCTTGCTGAACTGGAGCCGTGGGCAGAGGATACCCATCGACAGATCATGTCGCTGCTGGTCGAATGCGATCGGCCGGGAGAAGCCCTGGTCCAGTATGAGCATTGCCGGCATATCCTGCGCCAAGAATTAGGTGTCGAACCCCAGCCCCAGACCACCGCGCTCTACAAAGCTATCCAAGATGGTCAGATCCAGATTAGTACGGGAACACAGCCTTCGCCGGAGGTACTTTCCTGTTCGTTACCCGTTCCGACCGTGCCCCTTATTGGGCGGGAACAGGAGTTGGCGCTGATCGCACGCCGCCTGGCTGACCCTAACTGTCGCCTGCTGACCATCACGGGACCCGGCGGCATCGGCAAGACCAGGCTGGCCTACCAGGTCGCCCTGGATCAGACCGAAAATTACGCTCACGGTGTGCACGTTGTCGACCTGTCGCTGATCGAAGATAAACCTCAGTTGTCAACTGCAATCCTTCAGGCCCTTCACGCTACCGACTACAGCACTCTCGATCCGCAACGCCGTCTGCTCGCCTATCTGCGTGATAAGGAGATGCTTCTGCTCCTCGACAACTTCGAGCATCACATCGAGAGTGTTGAACTGTTGTCGCATGTGCTTCAGGCTGCTCCAGCCTTGAAACTGCTAATCACTTCACGAGAGCGTCTCAAGGTACATCAAGAGTGGCTGCTACCCTTGGAGGGCCTGGCGCTGCCGCTTGTGACCGAATACGAGGAGGTGGATCAAGTCCAGTGGTGCGATGATCCAAGCCAGCAAACGACCGCGACCGATGATCTTGAATGCTACGGCGCGATCCAGCTCTTCTTGCACTGGGTGCGTCATGTGTATCCTGGCCATAGCCCTGCACCGGAAGAGCTCGCCCACATCGCCCATATCTGTCAGCTTCTGGAAGGGATACCGCTTGCGATCGAGTTAGCGGCGGCTTGGGCACGCATACTGACCTATGAACAAATCGCCCAAGGCCTAGAAGACGGTCTCGCGTTGCTGGCAACAGATCTGCAGGATGTGCCCGTACGGCATCGCAACATGTCTGCGCTCTTCGATCACTCATGGCAATTGCTATCCGCACGCCAACAGGAGCTTCTGAGCCAGCTGACCGTTCTTCGTGGCAGCTTCTCTTGCGAAGACGTTGCTGCAGTGACGCAGGCATCCTTGTATGACCTAGCACGCCTGGTGGACGCATCCTGGATACGGGCGATGCCAAATGGTCATTTTCGGATGTATGAATTGATCCGGAAATACTGTAAGAATGTACAAGACCGAGACCAAATTAGGATCGCGAATGCAATGTGAATAGGGGCAGACGCTGAAGGATGGACCGTACTATCGATACGTCGATCGTGCCCAGTTGCTTCAGCGGCAGCTCGTGGACTACCTCGTCGCGATGTTGAGCAAGATGCTTTCCGTGCTAGACAAAGTACGGTTGCAGTCGCTTCGCAGACCTGTGTTCTATGCGTTCGTTGATTATGCGCAACCGATCCCTCGTTTTCTCACCATAGTTGCGCCCTCGCCGCCCGCCCCGACGAGCTGCCATATCTCAGTCCCAACGTTGCTCAATCGGCCTACGCATCACGTCGACCGCCATCTCCAATAGCGCGAGCATTCCTCTTCGGTGCGCTGATGGTAGCCTCTTGAGTCGCTGTCGCCGTGAATTCGCGCATGGCCTGGCCGGCAGGTCGAGCCGGCGTGAACCAATCTTGCAGCACGCCGCCCAACCTGTGCGGTCACCACGCAATGGTAGTTGGCCGCACTATCTCTGCTTCAAATAAGGGTCAAGTACATCGCGCAGACCGTCGCCAAGGATGTTGAAGCCGATCACGACGATCAGTATGGCGAGGCCGGGAAACGTGGCAATCCACCACGCGCTGAGCATATAGCTGCGACCCGACGAGAGCATGGCGCCCCATTCGGGCAGCGGCGGTTGAGCGCCCAGGCCGAGGAAGGAGAGACCCGCCGTCTCTACGATGGCCCAACCGATGGCGAGCGTGGCCATGACGATAATGGGCGCTACACAGTTTGGCAGAACGTGGCGGGCGATAATGAGCGTGGGCGAAAGCCCAACACAATGCGCTGCTTCGATGAATTCCTTCTCGCGCAGCGACATGACCGTACCGCGCACCAAGCGCGCATACTGGGGTACATAGACGATGCCGATCGCGATCATGGCGTTGACGATGCCCGGTCCTAGCACGGCGACAACAATCATGGCCAATAGCAGATAGGGAAACGCCAGCATGACGT
>JBJYXA010000125.1:0-1767 GCA_046259705.1 Caldilineaceae bacterium | reverse complement strand
CCAGGCTTCACCTTGTGGCGTACCATATACCTGGAGATCACCTTTCTGTATATTTCGTTATGCTCCACAGCATGAGGCCTCGGCCCAACGAGACTCATATCGCCTTTCAGCACATTGAATAGTTGCGGCAGCTCATCAAACGACGTCTTTCTTAGAAACCGGCCGATCCGCGTCACCCGTGGATCACCGCGCGTCGCCTGGCGCACTTCGCCGCTCTCTTCATTCACATACATTGTCCGAAACTTCAGCACAACGATAGGCTGGCCATTGGCCCCGTAGCGGGTCTGCCTGAAAATCACCGGACCGGGTGAGCTGAGCCCGACACCAATCGCGCAAAACAACATGACCGGCGAAAACGCCATAAGCGCGACCAGCGATAGAACCAAATCCATTCCGCGCTTTAGAATGGCATCGGCCCCATGGAATGGAGAATCGACAATAGCAAGTGTTGGGACGCCAGCCACATAGACCACTCTGGTTTGCAGGAGCTCGTGCATGTAGATGTCCGGCACATAATAGACAGAGGCGGTTGTGTCCGCCAATCCCTCCAGGAGCCTGCGTATGCGCGTGTGCCATACGATCGGTAGGCATATGTACACTGCGTCGACAGCCTGTTCTTTGACATATTGCGGAAGCTCGTCTAGTGGCCCAAGATGCCTTATGGCTGCCGTTCTGGGTATCCTCGGGCTCGTTCTGTCGTCGAAAAAGCCGTTGACGCTCATACCCAACAGTGGGGCCGATTCGACCCTCTCGCGCAAGGCCATTCCGAGCTTGTTTACCCCGACAATAACCGCTTTTCGCGGCGGGCGTTTCCCGGCTACCCAATAGATCAGTATCGCAGAGACGATCATTTGAGCCGCCAGAAGGGAAAGAGGGGTCAAAAATGCCCCGAGGTATAGATTCTCCGGTGAGAAAAAACGATATGTCTTCGTGAACAGGCCGACCGCCGCAAGGCAACTTATAATGACGGTCCATTTCGCCAATACACTCGGGACTTGGTGGAGGACATTCCGTAATGAGGGCCGGATTATGCTGGTGTCACCGAATAACAGCGCGGTGAGCGCCCCAGAAAACAACGCCAGAAGGACATAGGCCCCCTCCGGGCTGCTTCGGTCCAAGGGAGAGATCGCCAAGACGACGCTCACGACCGTTACGGGTGCCAGAGACGCGCGGAGCACTGCAGCGAGCGGCGAAACGCTGCGTTCGTCTTGCGTTACCGGGAGATTTCGGAGGATCGGTGACGAAAACCGATCTGTGCCGGCGTCCCGGGGCTGTCCTTCCTTTTCAACTATAGTCGGTTGCACGTGCAGTCATCCAGATGCGGACGTCCACGGCCGCCTGCGATGCTCCTGTTTAGCGAGTCTTACGGAGTCTTACTCCCGCCCCTAGTCGGACTGGCTCCGCCGAGCTCCTCCGCCAGGGCATCCACTACGGACAATAGCCGGTCGCGCGTAGCGTTGAAATCGCGGCCCCTGTTCAGGAATTCCGGGCCTTGTCCGGCTTGGCGAAGCGAGTCTAACTCCGCCGCCAGGTCGTGCAAGTCGCGATGCAGATGCTTGGCAGCCTTCAGCGTGGCGTTTGCCCCGCCCGTAACTTGCGCATGGCTATTCAGCCATTTCCCGAACTCGCATTCATATTGGTCCAATCGAGGTCGTGGCAATGGGTGATTGATCGACAGGGCTTCTACCATCCGGGACAAGGCGCGTATTTCTACTCTCGCGTGAAGCAGGGGCAGCGCCTCGTCGGCGATCTTGACTTGAGTCGACC
>JBJYXA010000124.1:0-7382 GCA_046259705.1 Caldilineaceae bacterium | reverse complement strand
TCTGAAAGAGTGAGCGAATAATGAAGCCAGGAATCCACCCGACCTATTATCCGAACGCACGAGTAATCTGCTCCTGTGGCGCGACCTGGACAACGGGAAGCACCGTCGAGGAGATCCGCACGGACGTGTGCAGCACGTGCCACCCGTTCTACACGGGTGAGCAGCGAATCGTGGACACGGCCGGACAGGTCGAGCGTTTCATGAAGCGTTTGGAAGCACGGCAGTCTGCGGCCGCCCGCCGAGACCTGCAGGCGCAGGTACGCAAAGAGGCGGACGAGGCAGCACGACGTGCGCGCGCTCGTGGCGATGACCCCGAGGCCGCCGCGGCCGAGGTCTTGGCCAAGTACGAGGCTGCGCAGGCGGAGAAGGAAGAAGCGTAACACGCCCCGTCGCTAGCGCGGGTCCTATTTGGGCAGGGATTTTTTTCCCTGCCCTTTTTTGATCTCTCGCTAAGTCGCCCAGATACAAAGGGCAAGACAGGGATCTTTGCGTCCGCTTCTCGAAACGCTCTGCTGCGCTCAGCATGACCCTTGGACGCACGCCGTGCGGTCAGCAGGACGCTCTGCCCGGGTAGTGAAAAGACACTCCAACGCACCCGCAAGTTGCATGGGTGCGGGAGGCGCGATAGCATAGCCGCGGAAACAGCAACGCCCGTCCCAAGCCGCTTAGGAAAGCGTACCAATGCAATATCACCGTGAAGAAGGCTGGATCGAGATCGTATGCGGGTCTATGTTCAGCGGCAAGACCGAGGAGCTGCTGCGCCGGATCCGGCGCGCCGAGATCGCGCGTAAGAAGGTGCTGGTGGTGAAGCCGCAGATCGACAATCGCTACGGTCAGCAGCGGGTGGCTGCACACGGCAATTTGGGGGCAACGGACGCAATCGCGGTCGCCTCGCCTATCGAGATCTACGAGCTGGCGCAGCGTGACGTGGAAGTCGTCGCCATCGACGAGGTGCAGTTCTTCGATTGGACTGTTGCAGAAGTGTGTGGCGCGCTGGCCAACGAGGGCAAACGCGTGATCGCCGCCGGTCTGGACCAGGATTTCCGGGGTGAACCTTTTGGCCCCATGCCGCTACTCATGGCGCTGGCGGAGCAGGTCGATAAGCTACAGGCGATCTGCGTGGTGTGCGGCAACGCGGCCAGCCGTACGCAGCGGCTTATCGACGGGCGACCGGCCCGCTACGATGACCCCATCATCTTGGTGGGCGGCAGCGAAAGCTACGAGGCGCGCTGCCGGCGCTGCCACGAGGTGCCGGGCAAACCGGAGCCGGCGGGCGAGAGTCTGGCGACGCGAACATCCGAGTAGGCGCCGCCACTCACGCTTTCTTCCTCAATACCGTTCCGGCCGGCCCAGCAACCGGCCCGCGCGAAACCTACAATTCCAGCCAGCAGACAGAAAACG
Source organism: Caldilineaceae bacterium (assembly GCA_046259705.1). Classification (GTDB taxonomy): domain Bacteria; phylum Chloroflexota; class Anaerolineae; order Caldilineales; family Caldilineaceae; genus JASGTU01. The sequence continues at coordinate 5,981 of JBJYXA010000124.1, read as the reverse complement.
GCGGCACGGTCACGGTGACCGACCCATCCGATGTCTCGACTTGCGCAGCCTTCGGCTCGAAGAGGTCCGTCGCCACTGGGTTCGACCGAGCAGTAATGTCCGGATAGGTCATGGTCGAGACCGTCGCCATGGTTCCAGCCGCGTAGTGGTACTCGATTGGCAGTCGGCTAGCCGCGGCCCTTTCACAGTTTATCTCGTATGGCTTATCACCAAGTGGTCCGTGCAGAGGTCTGCGTTCTCCGGCCAAATGGCCGTCGACTTCTACCGACAGCGTCTAGAGGGACGTCTCGGCGCTCGTTTCGACGCCGATCAATGGCAGACGAGGTGGGCGTTTGGCAAACTGGTCGATATCTTGCGTATGGCCCCGTTCAATGCTTGTTTCGCCAAGCATCATGAAGATGAGCGTATACGTGCGCACAACGCGGCGTTACTCGAAGAACAGAACGAACAGGTGCGCAGGGCGTTAAGGCGGCTATAGGTGTGTCACGCCTAGCGAACGACGCTGGGCGCTACCGCTCCAACTGAGGGAGATCATGGATCGTCGACTGGATACCGACCTGGTCCCGCATCTATCCGTGGAGGTCGAATCGGACGCGACACCTGTGGCGAGTCAGACTGTCAAATCTTTCGCCGGCAGCGTGCGTCCGTTGCGTCCGCCGCCCTGGCCGCTATAGGGTTGGCCGGGCTGCCAGTCGACTGGCGGCGGGGGCCTGAACTCATCCGGTGGCAGCGTCACCGGGACGCCCCCGTACCGACAGGACACATAGGCAGCCTCGCACATTTCCAGGGCCAGCAGCGAACCTTCCGCCACAGCGTAATCGGTCCGGCCGTCATCTATCTCAGCGGCCAGGCGCTCCAGATGGCGCTGATGGTTCGAACGCGGGCCGACGGGTACTTCGAAGATCTCACCCGTGGGGTAATCCGCGTTGAGCAGACGATAGCGTGGCTCCCAGCCGTAGAAATCCAGCGTTCCTTTGGTGCCGATGAGGCGGAACAAGGTGTTCTTACCCGCTTCACTTGTTTTGACATAATCTCCGGTCTGCATGACCACGCGCACTCCGCTCTGCGTCTGCGCATAGGTGACCGCCAGAGTCTCCACCTGCATGCCGTCCCGATAGGTACGCGTGCTCGCGTCACAGGCTGCCATCACGTACGCCACGGGCGCGCGGCGCGTCAGCGTTACAAAGAAGTCCAGCCAGTGGATGCCGGCGTTGATGATGTCCCAGCCATTGCACTGAATCTCCACGAGCTTCAGGTCACCGAGCGCGCCGGAATGAACCAGGTCAAGCACCTTGCGGCTATGGTCCGCCACGAGCAAGCCGTGCGGTACGGCCAGCGGCAGCTGTTTTTCCTTCACCATCTCCAGTACTTGCCGACCGCGTGCGGCCGTATCCGCCAGCGGCTTCTCCACCAGGATGCCTTGCAGGGGTAGTTCCAGCGCGTCCTGTGTGATCTCCAAATGCGAAGGCGGCCAGGTGGATACGCACACGACGTCTACCGGCGAAGCAGCGAACATTTCTCTATGGTCAGCGAAGGTGCGGACGTTGGGGTAGGCGTCGCTCACGGCCTGGCGCGCCTGGGGACTGATGTCGGCCACGGCCACCAGCTCATATCTGTCCGAGGCCATGAGCGCTGCGATACTCAACTTCCCGCCAGACCCAGCGCCCACAACGGATGCCGTATAGGTCTTTGCCATAATCCAAACCTCTCTTTGGTCACCTTTCCTGAACAGCCGCAGAGCCTGTTCATCTCCTGCAAGCCGGATTGGTCGTGCATGATCGGACCAGGCCTGATCCGCGTCCAATCATGCACGAAAAGTCTCCGCCATCAACGCCCGCATCGTTTCTAGGAGTAATTCGTTGCCCGTATCGGCGAGCGCGTTGCGTGTCTCCCCCGGGTCAGCAACCAGGTCGATGAGCTGTTCGCGGTGTTGGCCGTCGTCGTACAACATGTACTTGTAACGGTCCGTTACGATCATGCGTCCCATCTCACTTTCCACCGGAAGTGCTTCCCGCCACTGGCGCGGCGCATTTCCTTCGGCAAGCGGACGTAGACTTAGTCCTGGCAACTCCGCCCGAGCCTCCGCGCCACCAAAGTCACACAGCGTAGGCAGAAGGTCCAGGCCGTTCGAAACCAGGTGCGAACTGACGGTCCCGGCAGGGATCACGCCGGGCAGGCGCATGACGAATGGGACGTGGGCTGCTTCCTCGTAGAAGGCCGTCTTATGCTCCATTCGATGCGAGGCGTCCATGTCACCGTGATCGCTGGTGAAGACGACGAGCGTATTCTCAGCTTGGCCTGAAGCTTCCAGCGCGTCCAGCACGCGGCCGATTTGAGCATCGACGTGTTCAGTCAACCGGGCATAGGCCCAACGGTGTAGTCGCCAGCGACGCTCATCCCATTGGGCGCGAGCCTTGCCTTTGAACGGGCTACGCGCCTGCATCTGGCGTATGGCCTCGGGCTCGTCGATCTGGATCTCGTAGTTCTGCGGAAGCGGTGGGCAGACATCGGCGTAGAATTCGACCTCGTCCATGCCTTCGGGCAGCTGCATAGCGTCGTCCAGTGTCGCCAACTCTTCAGCGCCATTCGCCAGAATGCCATGCTCACCCGGCGTGGATGCAAAGTCGCGGATGGCCATATAGCAGATGTCGTGTGGATTGATGAACGAAGCGACGAGGAAGAAGGGGCTTTCACGTGGCTCAAGCAGAAACGCGCTGCACGTATCCGCCAGTTCATTGCGCTCATCTGTGGAGATCACCTCGAACCCTAGGTCTACGGGCGTCAACCCCTTGGGTAGATGGTGTTTGCCGCCATAGTACGTTGCATATCCGGCGCGGCGAAGTGCCGAACCCAGGCTGCCCTCCAGCAAGGAGTCGGGAATGGACTGGATCAAGCGGTTATCGTGGTTACGCATGCCTATCTCGCCGGCCAGCCGGCCCGTCATCAGTGCGAAGCGAGACGGGCCGCACATGGGGTTGCAGCAATAGGCGCGCTGGAAGCGCATGCCACCCGCGGCCAGCGAGTCCATGGCCGGCGTGCGCACGTGACGATTACCGGCGCAGCTCATCATGCCGGCCGCCTGTTGGTCGGTGAGAATGAGTAGGATATTGGGGCTTTGGGCGGGCATAGGCGTGATCCTTGGCTGCGAGCGACGTTGTGGCGTATGACTGGACCAGATACATACTGGTGGTGTCATTCTATGATACGACCTCAAAGGATTTCGACCAATGCCTGTCCAGAGAGTCTCGCGGACATTCCGAACGTGTTACTGTTGAAAGTCGACGTGGAAATTCTGATGATCGGCGGGGTCGCCAATGAGATCGGCCATTGCATCTTCCTCTCAGATGGACAACAATTCCGTTCCGACTTCGAACCTCGTTTGATCGACAGTTCGCCGGAAGGAACAAAAGGGCTTCTTGTGCCAAGGAGGTAAAACAAATGCCACGAGCCGACATCCACTACGAAAGCGTGTATGCCCCAAATCGCAGGGCTTGGCGTGAATGGCTAGCGGACAACCATGCCACCTCGCCCGGCGTGTGGTTGATCTACTACAAGAAAAAAACTGGCAAGCCGCGCGTCTCTTATGACGAAGCGGTGGAAGAAGCGCTTTGCTTTGGGTGGATCGACAGTAGGCCTAATAAACTGGACGAAGAACGATACCAACAGCTTTTCTCGCCACGCAAACCAAATAGCCCCTGGTCCAAGCTCAACAAGGACCGTGTGGAGCGGTTGACTCGGGATGGATTGATGACGGCAGCTGGCTTGACCAAGGTTGAGCAAGCGCAACAGAACGGCGCCTGGACGATCTATGATGCCATCGAGGAACTTTCCATTCCACCCGACCTGGGGGCGGCGCTATCGGCGGATGCTGTGGCAAACGCCAACTTTGCAGCATTCAGCGCCTCGTCCAAGAAGAACATCTTGTGGTGGATTGCAAGCGCCAAACGGCCGGAAACGCGCGCTAAGCGAATTGCCGAGACCGTGAGGCTTGCAGCCCAAAATCTGCGCGCAAACCATTGATGGCAACAGGACGTTTCGAGGTACGATAGTGAGCTAGGTCAAACAACGCGATGCTGGCGTCACATTGTACGCGCGCTTCAGGGGTCAGCGCGTCCCCACGCTGCAAGAGGTGCTTAGCTGGGCCAGAGGGCGCATTTCCCTCGTGATCGAAATCAAAGGCGATCCCCATTTCGCGCCTGAGCTTGGTGAGGAACTTGTGGACGCGGTCGAACAATACGGGATGCAAGACTCGGTGGCGATCATCTCGTTCCATCATCCGGTCGCAAAACATGTAAAGGCGCTTGCACCTGAGCTGGCCACAGGCATCATCTGCACCGGTCGTCTGGCAGATCCCGTGGGTGCGGCGCGAGCGGCAAATGCGGACTATCTGTGGCCGCAATGGTCATATTGGACGCGCGAAGACGTGGAAACCGTACACGGCGCAGGCCTAGTCGCACATGCGTGGAACGCGGATGCCAAGGGACGCATGGAACGAAATCGTCCAGACGGACGTCGACCCTGCAGAGCGTCTACGGCGTTTGCAGGACGACCTCTGTCGGATCGCCATCGAGGAAGGCTTCGAGCCGACCTGCGTGGGTGAATAACGAAGTAGCGCAATGGCGGAACCGGCCTCTCCGCCAGGGGCCGGCTCCGCCGTTTCTATTCATACTGGAGGTTCCTAGTACAGACTTGCCTATCGAACAGAAATTGCGTACAGTGTCGTGCATCATCGTTGCTGGGCGATCCTATGCAAGTCATGAAAACACCGGTTCATCTACGTGTCAGAAGCCATGGCGCGTATCAACTCGAGTTCAAGATAGACTACGAGCTATCTTCGCAACACGAGACGCGCTACATGGTAAACACATTCATATTTATTCCGTACAACCTGGGTGTCAGCAGTCGAACCTACTCCAACCAAGACTTCCATCGTGACATCCAAAATTATGTGCGGCTGAGTACGCCTGTATTCGAACTTGGGGCCCTACTGAATGACCCGAGTTCACCCCTGATCAAATGCGAGCAGATCCTACAGACGCATAAATGGTACACGTCCGGGCGCAACCGGGAACGCCTCGTCACCAATTTGAAGATGTTGCGGCCGGTATTCAATGCCTCCCTGCGTTCGTACCTGCGCGCCGTGCTCACACAGCATAGGCGGGCCGAGAAATCCAAGGAATCTGCGGCAGAATTGGAGCGTTCGCTGGAAACTCTCGTCGCTCACGCACGTGAGTTCATGGATCGCTTTCGCACGGTTGAGCGACTCCAGCTGGATCATGCTGACGACGCAGTGAAACACATCGTTACGGCATATCGATTCGCAGATGAGGCCTTGAGCCTCGTTTACGAGGATGCTCTGCTCTGGAGCTATCGCATCGCGGACAAGTATCTCAAAGGCGACGAGTGCAAAAACCTGCTGAGCGCCGAAGTTGAGCACGAAATCGAGTACCGGAGACTGCACAAGTATCGCTCCATCTTGCGTGAGGGCTCTTCCAACGAGCAGTACTTGCAGGCCGCCTCGCAGCTAAAAAAATACACGACCAGTGCGTTGTACCTGTCCACCTCCACCGAACGCGAAGGTGCTACCCTGGAGCAAGTCCTGTTTGCAATCGCGGCCGGAATTTCAATGGTCTTTGCAACGTTCATTGCATTCTACTCGCAATCGCGTTATGGCGTGATGACCGTTCCCGTCTTCGTGGCCCTTGTCGTCGGCTACATGTTCAAGGATCGCATCAAAGAGGTCGGACGCTCCCTGTCCGAAAAAATGATCCGCAATTTCCGGTACGATCTGCGCATGAACCTGTTTACGCCGGAAGGGAAGCACAAGATCGGCCACGTGCGCGAGAAGATGACCTTTCTAGACCCGGACGACTTGCCCGACGAAGTGCGCAGAGTACGCGGTCGTGAGGACGACTATCCGTCGGTGCTGGAAGACCTGGACGTAGAGGTCATCAGCTACGCCAAAGAAGTGAATGTCAGCA
>JBJYXA010000123.1:0-8741 GCA_046259705.1 Caldilineaceae bacterium | reverse complement strand
CTCAGCGGCGGCCTGCGCCAGCGCGTCATGATCGCCATGGCGCTCTCCAGCTCACCCAGCATTCTGATCGCCGATGAGCCTAGTACGGCCCTCGACGTGACGACGCAGGCGCAGATTCTGGACCTTATGCGGCGCCTGCAGGAGGAAAACGATCTCGCCATCATCCTGATTACGCATGACATGGGCGTGATCGCCGAAATGGCCGACGACGTCGTCGTCATGTACCTGGGCAGAGTGGTCGAACGGGGTCCGGTAGACGACATTTTCCACGCGCCGCTGCACCCCTACACACAGGCGCTTTTGCGGTCCATTCCCAGCATCATGGCCGAACCGCGCACAAAGCTGGCGACGATCTCCGGTTCTATTCCCCACCCATACGCTAGACCCACGGGATGCCCGTTTCACCCGCGCTGCACCGAGGCCATGCCGGGCATATGCGATGTGAGGGAACCGGTGCTGCAATCCATTTCACCTGGCCGTGACGTGAGTTGTTTTCTCTACGAAGGCAACACGATCGAGCAGGAAAAGATAGCTGAGAACGATGGCGGCGAAGAATAACGGTCAACCAATCTTAGAGGTCACAAATCTACGTAAGTACTTCGCCATCCGGCAGGGGTTACTGCGACGTGTAGTCGGCTATGTTCGTGCGGTTGACGACGTCTCCTTTGTCATCGCTCGCGGAGAAACCTTAGCGCTCGTGGGCGAAAGCGGCTGCGGCAAGACAACCACGTCTCGATGCATATTGCGTGCCCTCCAACCGACGAAGGGCAAGATCCAGTTTCGCACCTCAAAGAACAAGGTGGTTGACGTAGCTCACCTTCGTAAGTCCGAACTACGTCCGCTACGGCGAGAGATGCAGATGATCTTCCAGGATCCGTATTCATCGCTCAACCCGCGCATGACCATCTTCGACATCATCGGCGAACCTCTGCTTGTCAACGGCGTGCGCAACGCTGCGGAGCGACGAGAGCGTATCGAACAACTGCTGGAACTTGTGAGCTTACCGCCGCAATATATGAATCGGTATCCTCACGCCTTCAGCGGCGGCCAGCGGCAACGCATCGGCATTGCGCGGGCGCTGGCGCTAAACCCCGCGCTCATCGTGGCCGACGAACCCGTCTCGGCGCTGGACGTATCCGTCCAGGCTCAGATTGTGAACTTGCTGCTTGAACTACAAGATGAACTGGACCTCTCCTATCTATTCGTGGCCCACGACCTCAGCGTGGTCAAGCATGTCAGCGACCGCGTAGCCGTTATGTACGTTGGTCGCATTGTCGAGATCGCCGCAACAGCCCCGCTGTTCGAGACGCCACGACACCCCTACACAGAAGCCCTCATGTCCGCAGTGCCGATACCTGATCCCAGGTTTCGTGCGCAGCGGATATTACTGGAAGGCGAAGTCGCCGATCCGGCAAATCCACCTTCCGGGTGCTACTTTCATCCTCGTTGCCGCTACGCCGTCGATCAATGCAAAACAGAGCGGCCCGAACTCGAAGAGTTGGAACCAGGCCACTTCGTCGCTTGCCACCGTGCGCAGGAATTGAGCCTGGAAGGCGTCTCTGCATAACCTCCCTTAGATTACCTGAAAAGAGGCCACCATGAAGGTCAATACCGCCAAAGAAACCATGCTGTCCGGCAGTCCCGCGTTTGGGTACGCGCTCGGGCTGGGTTCACCGCTGAACGCAGAGCTTCTCTGCGACTGCGGAATCGACTTCTTGTTGCTGGATCGCCAGCACGGTTCCTGGGGCGACGATTCCACCATAGCCGCGTTCGCGGCGATGTCCGGTGGTTCGGCAACCCCCATGGCGCGCGTGGCGCGCAACGACTACACGCTGATCGGACGCCTGCTGGACGAGGGCGCCATGGGCATCGTCGTACCAATGGTGCACACACGCGAAGACGCCGAAGCGGCAGCAAGTGCCTGCAGGTTCCCCCCCACGGGTGACCGCTCCTGGGGATGGGGCCGTGCACGAGCATACGGCGCTGACTATTCTTCGTGGATCAACGACCAGTTGTTCGTCGCCGTGCAGATCGAGAGCGCGCAGGCGGTGGAGAATGCCGAGGCCATCATGTCAACGCCCGGTATCGACGGCTGCTGGCTGGGACCGTCCGACCTTTCACTGTCCATGGGTTTCCACCCCAGTGAAATGCTCGAGCGCGAGGAACATGCCCGGGCCTTGGAGCGGGTCGTGGAAGCATGTCGCAATACAGGAAAGATCCCGGGCATCGCAGGATTAGGCATTGACGATGCTATCCAGAAGGCGAAGCTGGGCTTCCAGTTTATTACAGCCAGCAGCGACGCCGGATTCATCATCTCAGGTGCCGCCCAAGGGCTGGCCGCACTGAGAAATTGGTCAGAATAGGTCTCGGTCGCCGGCGGAACCTGACCCTTTGAGCCTCGAAGGAGGAACGCAGTGGGTCCGATTGAGGAATTCGCTACGCAGCGCCTCATCGGGAGATGCGTGCAACTCACAGACTACGACGAACTCTGCGCCATGCACAGCGACCCGGTGACCATGGCCACGCTCGGCGGTGTGCGTTCGGATGCGACAACGCTCGAGTTCCTGCGGCAAAAGATGGACCACTGGGATACTTACGGTCACGGCCTGTGGATATTCCGAGACAAAACCCATCACCATTTTGTAGGACGCGGCCTACTGGAACACATCGACGTTGGCGGCAACGCTGAAGTAGAGGTTGGATATTCGGTCATCTCTACCCAGTGGGGCCACGGGCTGGCAACCGAGATGGCGAAGGCGATCGTGTCAATCGCGTTTTGCTGTCTCGACGTCGACTCTATCGTCAGTTTCACCTATCCCGACAACTACGCGTCCCGTCGGGTAATGGAGAAGACAGGTTTCGTCTTCGAACGCGAGTTCCAGCACGTTGGGCGGCCGCACGTACTGTACCGCATGACGCGCCAGGAGTTCAGCGGCAAACCTGCGCTGGAGTTCGCGGACGGCATGTGGAGAATCGAATAGGCGCGCCTACGAGACAAGACAGAAGCAATCGCCCGCGCTGGTACCAGCGCGGGCGATTGTTACCTGCAAAATCATCGGGGCCCGCTGACTAGGCCGCGCCCAAACGCTCCCAATATAGCGCCCAGGCTGCAAGCCCCTCATGGAGTCGATTAATACGGAAGAACTCGTTCGGCGCATGGAAGTCTTCGTCCGCGGTGGAGAACGAGAAGAAGACCGTGTAGATGCCAAGCAGTCGCAAGAAAAGCTCGCTTACAGGCAACGTTCCACCCATGCGCACCTTCAGCGGCGCAATAGAATAGATCTGCTCAAGCACCTGCTCTGCCACGTGTAACCCAACATGATCGCTGGGAATCTGGTAGGGTAGTGCGTTGTGGCCCTCCATTGCAATCGATACAGTAACACCCGGCGGCGTATGTGCCTGCAGATGATGTGTTACTTTGCTCAGGATGTCGTCAGGACGCTGGTTCGCCACCAGCCGGCAAGTGATCTTCGCCTTGGCGTCGCAGGGAATGACCGTCTTTGAGCCCGCTCCTTGGTAACCGCCGCCCATTCCGTTTATCTCCAACGTGGGTCTTGCCCATAGCCGCTCCGGAGTCGAGTACCCCTGTTCTCCGAAGAGCGCCGGTGCGCCGATTTCGCGCATATAGTTCTCGTCATCGAAGGGAAGTGCAGCCAGTTCTGCTCGTTCGTCTGCTGTTAGCTCTACGACGTCATCATAGAAACCTTCTACAGTTACGCGGCCGTCGGCGCCATGCAGGCCTGCCACCATTGCGGCAAGAGCATGGAGGGGATTGGCGACTGCGCCGCCATGACGCCCAGAATGAAGATCCTTTGCTGCGCCTCGTACGGTAAACTCCATCCCAGCCAATCCACGGCTCGCCACGGTCACCGACGGCTCGTCAATACGCCACATGGCGCCGTCTGCCGAGAGTGCGAAATCAGCGCGAAGTCGTTCGGCATTCTCGCTGATAAACGGCTCCAGACTCGGACTACCGATCTCCTCCTCACCCTCGAACAGGAACTTGACGTTTATTGGTAGACGCCCATCGGTCGCCATAAATGCCTCAGCAACCAACAGCGGGATCAACATGGGACCCTTGTCGTCGGAGACCCCGCGCGCATAGACGCGGCCATTACGCACTTCGGGCGCAAATGGGTCGTGCGTCCACCGTTCCACTGGATCAGGTGGTTGCACATCGTAATGGCCGTACACCAGGATTGTCGGTGCGTCGGAGGTATTGAGCCATTCTCCCACTACAACCGGGTGACGGTCCGTGGGCACAACCCGCACCGCCTCCATCCCTGATCGTTCCAGCCGCTCCGCCACCCACTGCGCTGCGAGCGACATGGAATTGGCATAGGCAGGGTCTGTGCTGACACTAGGGATGGAAGCAAACTCGATCAGATCTTCGAGCGCCCGATCAGCATGCTCCTGAAGGTAAGCGTACACCTGACTTTTCATTGTTCAGCGCCCTTCACTGCACCTAATGACCGCCGTCGATGCTGATCACCTGACCGCTGATCCATGACGCATAATCAGAAGCGAGGAAAAGCACGCCGTAGGCAATATCCTCTGCGGCGCCGAGACGGCGCAGCGCGATGCGCTCAAGCAGATCCTGCTGGCCATCTTCCCCATACGATTGCCATTGTCGCTCCGTACTCGGATTGGAGCGAACGAAACCCGGCGCAATATTGTTGACGGTGATTCCGTATGGACCCAATTCGTGGCATAGCTGGCGCGTGAGGTTGATCTGCCCAGCCTTGGCGGCGGCGTAAGCCTGTATGCCGGTCAAACTCGGCCCTAGGCCGGCGCCGCTGGAGATGTTGACGATCCGCCCATATTTGGCTCTTTTCATAGCCGGAGCTGCGGCCTGGGCACAGTAAAATGCGCCTGAGAGATTGACGGCGATGATGCTATTCCACTGCTCTTCGGTTACCTCCTCTAGCGGCTGGCCAACCTGACCCAGCACGCCGCCGGCATCGTTTACCAAAATATGGACTCGGCCTACGCCGGAGCTGACTTCCGCTTCCGTCACGAAGGCTGCGACCGCGGCCCGGTCCGTGACGTCCACAGCACGGGCGGTACACCGTCCGCCGGCGTCTCGGCACAGCGCGCTCGTCTCTTCCACCTCGTCTGCCAGAACGTCACAGGCCCACACATTTGCGCCTCGCTCGGAGAACGCCTGCGCAATGGCTCGACCGAATCCGTGCGCAGCGCCGGTGACGACTACAGTCTTGTCGGAAAAATCAATATTCATGGCGCCTCATGTTCGTTTGGAAGTGAACGCGTCCGCGTACGGCCAACGCGATTCACAGATGGAAAATTATGCATATCCCAGAATGGGAAAACGAGCCATTACTTCTGGCTGTGTCGCCTCCAGAGCTGCGCCGATCGCGAGCGCCAATTTGTCTTCTCCAGGTCGGGTAACTATCTGTAGAGCTGCAGGTAATCCATCGGGATCAAAACCCGCCATCACCGTGTGCGCAGGGAAACCGGTAAGGTTGTAGGGTGCGGTCCGCCGAGCCTCCGACGCACCCTGCGCGTCAATCACGGCCGGGTCTTCCGCCGGCGCTACCCAAGCCACGGTCGGTGATATCAGTGCATCTACCTGTTCGAATACTGCCATCATGCGCGCAGCGAGCAGGCGCCGGAACTGTTGTGCGCGCAGATATGCTGAAACCGGCACGGCGTAGCCAAGCTCCAGTTGCTGGCGTGTCAATGGCGCATAATCCTGGGGGCGCTCGTGCAACCACACATCGTGAATCAGCGATGCTTCCGGGCCGGCGAGAGTAAGCAACAAACCGTCAGCCAAATCGAGATACTCGACCTCAACGGGGACGAATTGCATACCGAACTGCGCAAGACGATCGCATGCTGCAAAACAGAGATCGCGAACCGCCGCCTGCATCTCGTCGCCTTCAAAATGAGCGGTGAGTAGGCCCATTCGGATATTGGTAATGTCTCGTCGAGGTTGAAGGGGTTGGGGACGCCGGCCACAAAGCGCATCGAGCATCAGCGCCGCGTCCTGACTGGAACGTGCAAGTGGACCGGCATGGTCCAGTGACCAAGAGAGGGGAAAGATTCCCTCCAGGCTGACCAGATCATAGGTGGGCTTCAGTCCGGCCACCCCACAATAAGCCGCCGGCACACGAATGGAGCCGCCCGTATCGGTGCCCACCGCGGCGTAGCACATGCCCGCGGCCACTGCGGCGGCGGATCCGCCGCTGGAACCACCTGCGGTTCGAGTCGTATTCCACGGATTCCAGGTCTGCCCAACGTCGGGATGGACGATACCGTAGGCAAACTCGAGCATATTGGTCTTGCCAACGATCACGGCGCCGGCCGAACGCAGATTGCGCACAATCACGGCGTCTTGCCCTGGCACATTGTCGCGTAAAATGATCGAACCACACGTGGTGGGCGTGCCCACGGTATCGATCAAGTCCTTAAGTGCGATGGGAATACCCTGTAGTGCACCGCGATCATGGCCCCTGCGCAACTCGTCATCGGCCGTGGCTGCGGCTTCCAGCGCGTCATCCGGCGTCACCGTGAGAAACGCGTTCAGAGTCGGATTCAGCGCTTCAATACGCGCGAGGCACATCTCCGTCACGCGGACGGAGGTCAGATCTCCGCTCCGGTACCGGCGTCCAATCTCGTTTATGGAGGAGAAAAGAACAGAGGTATCTGGCGTCATATTTCCAACTCCGCCAATCCGCTATCCCATGGCAGCCCCGTAGTGGGAAGGGCGCCCATATGTAGTACAGATAGCTTTGCGTCGGCGTCGAGGATGGCCTGCACGGCAGGTATCAGGTCCGCCGCCCGTTCCGGCGCCAACGTGAGGCCGTTGGCCGCTGCGAGCGCCTGAATGAACTCGATATCGGCAATTAGCGGCTGGCCGCCGGCGTCCATTTTCAAATCAGCTCCATAAGCAAGTCCAGATTCTCTCGCTCTTGAGGTCTGATGCCGTCTTCGATGTCGTGGACCAGTTCGAGCAGACGCGTGGTCAACGGCGTTGGCACTCCGCTCCGTTTCCCTGCGTCGACGATGGGGCCGAGTTGCGCATCCGCCTCCGTGCGTCGCTTGCGCACGGCGAGATCCCGCCAAATGCCGCTGTGCGTCTTGGCCGACTTGCGGTTGTGGGCGACCATTTCGTCCAGAGATTTGACGGATACTTCCATGGGGGCGTCCGGCAGGAAGGCATTCGGATCGAAACCGTTGAACGCTTGTGGGGTGATATCTTTGGCAGCCGCGACTCGCAGTACTTCTTTGGCAATCGCAATGTATAGATCGCGGTAGTCCGGATCTGCCAAACAATCGGCAATCGAATCGTTCGTCAGCGCTGTCACGAAAAGCTGTGCACCATAGGCCAGCTTTCCCCACAAGTATCCGAAAATATTGTCTGTGACAATGGCGTTTTTATCGAAATCTAGGAACGCGCTGTGAAGCACAGCGATGCGTTCTGTATGAGCGCCGTCCAGTTCACCGAGCACCACTGCGCCTCGACCACCGAAGAGTACAGTGCCTGGTCCCATATAGTCGGCCCCGAAGTTGACGAACGCCCCCACCGTACGCTCTGCCCCCACGATCTCCTTGATCACCAGTTCATTGAGACCGTTCTGCACGGACACGATGTAGCCATCTGCGCTCAGGTATGGGGCAATGCTCTTCGCGGCGGCCCGTGTATCCTGCGCCTTTACGCAAAGCAGAACGGTCTCATATTCACCGGCAAGCGACTCTGGGGTGTACGCCTGAGCGGTCACCGTGAACTCGTCAATTGGGCCGGTGATGGAAAGTCCGCGCTCGTTGATGGCAGCTACATGCTCCTCAACCACGTCGACAAACACGACATCATGGCCTGCTCGCGCTAGATAGGCACCAATGGTACCGCCGATGGCGCCTGCGCCCCAGATCAGTAGCTTCATCTCAATCCCAACCTTGTTCAATTAGTTGTCGAGTCTCTTTGACGGCGACCTCCCAAAGAGCGAGCATTTCTTCATCTGGTCGCTCATAGAAACCGTTGAAGTTGCCGTCGCCAATGTGCTTGCGCATTTCATCTCCTACTAGCCGCGCCATGCCTACACGATCTGGAACGTGTTTCTGGTCCGCCGGCGGCTTGACGCCCTCAACCCGCGTCCAGGGGAAATTTTCCATCCAGGAAGCATGACTACCCAGTGGGTCAATCTCCTGTACTTTGGCCCATGTCTTGGGCGCGTTCCACCAGTTGTGAAACTTCACCTGGACATGAGGATGGTCTGCCATCCACTCGATCACAAGCGCCTCCACCGTCGAGTTGCCGCCATGACCGTTGACGAGCAGAATACGACGAAAACCGCTGGATTCTAGACCGTCGAGAATGTCGCGAACGATACGCATATATGTATCCACCCGCAACGAGACGGTGCCGGGAAAACTACGAAAATAGGGCGTGACACCGTATGCCAGCGCCGGGAACACGGGCACACCCAGCGGTTGCGCGGCTTCGACGGCAACGCGTTCGGATAGAATGCTGTCCACGCCCAGACTGAGATACGCGTGTTGTTCGGTACTGCCCAGTGGCACGACGGCGCGGTCGTCGCCCTGCAAGTATTCTTCGACCTGCATCCACGTCATGTCGAAGACTCTCATAGTCTAATATCCTCCTGTCGCAGTGATTAGGCCCTTCAACTCGTTTTGACGCCATTTACAGTTCTTCGCAATTACATGTCGAGCTTCGTCTACCTTGTCCCACACGTTCCAAAGTAGAACACCCCGCATGCGCC